>JBOHUX010000022.1:0-19825 GCA_050734915.1 Candidatus Dormibacteraceae bacterium | reverse complement strand
AGCTGGCCGCGGCCGCCGTGGCCGAGCTGAGCGACGACGACCAGCTGAGGGCCGCGGTGCGCCTGGCGGAGAAGGCACTCAGGGGCCGGCGGGCGCCGCTGCGCGAGATCCTCGACCTGGCTGGGCCCCGGCTGCTGCGCCGCGGGTTCTCGCCCGCGGTGGCGCGCGCGGCGTGCGCCCGGCTCGCCGATCCCGGGGGCATGCCCCCCGGGCCAGCCGCGCAAGTTGACCCGGTTTTGGAGCGCGTCTAGAATCCCACTTGTCGTGAGCGCGAGCGGTGCTCACGCGATGGAGCAGTTCTGACCACATGGCGGGGCCCTGCCTCGCTGATTGGCACTTTCAAAACCGAATATCGAGGTGAACGATCCATATGTCCCAATCAGTCTTTCTCGCGATCATCGGCGTGTTGGGGATCGCCGTCGGGGTCGGTGCCGGATACCTCGCGATGCTCTCCCGCGCCGGCCGCAGCTCGAGCGCCGAGCTGGAGCTGCTGGAGGCGCAGGCGCGGGCCCGCCTCACCGGAGAGGAGTCGTCGATCAAAGAACGTCTCATCGAGGCCAAGGAGGAGGCGGTGCGGATTCGTGCCGCCGCCGAGCAGGAGGCTCGGGAGACGAGGGCGCAGGCGCAGCAGACCGAACGGCGCGTTCTCCAGAAGGAGGAGAACCTGGAACGGCGGGCCCAGGATCTGGACCGCCGCGAACGGGGCCTGACCGACAAGGAACAGGGGCTGGACGACGTCCGAGCTCAGATCGAGGAGGCCAATCGCCAGCAGCTCATCGAATTGGAGCGGGTCGCCAACATGACCCGTCAGGAAGCGCAGGGAGTGCTCATCTCCCAGGTCGAGCAGGAGCTTCGGAACGAGGTCGCCCACAAGGTCCGAGAGGCCGAGCTCTCCGCGCGTGAGGAGGGCGACCGCAAGGCCCGGGCCATCGTCACCGAGGCCATTCAGAGGATCGCCGCCGATCAGACCGCCGAGACCTCCGTCTCGGTCCTGCCACTGCCCACCGACGAGCTGAAGGGCAGGATCATCGGCAAGGAGGGCCGCAACATCCGTGCCCTTCAGCAGGCGACTGGCATCGACCTCATCATCGACGACACGCCTGAGGCGGTCGTCATCAGCGGCTTCGACCCCGTCCGCCGGGAGGTGGCACGGGTCGCCCTCAACAAGCTCATCGTGGACGGTCGGATCCATCCCGCCCGGATCGAGGAGACCGTGGAGAGGGCCAAGCAGGAGGTCCAGCAGAGGGTCAAGGAGGAGGGCGAGGCCGCCGTCCTGGAGGTCGGCCTTCAGGGCCTCCAGCCGGAGATAGTCCGGCACCTGGGCATCCTCCGCTTCCGTACCAGCTACGGCCAGCAGGTGCTCAACCACTCCAAGGAGGTGGCGCACCTGGCCGGCATCATGGCCGCCGAGACGGGCGCCGACGTCCGCCTCGCCAAGATGTCCGGGCTTCTGCACGACATCGGCAAGGCCATCGACCACGAGGTGGAGGGTTCGCACGCCGTGATCGGGGCCGACCTGATCCAGCGCCACGGGGTCCCGGCCTCGGTGGTGCATGCGGTCCGCGCCCACCACTACGACGAGGAGCCGCACTCCATGGAGGCGCTCCTCTTGATCGCCGCCGACGCCATCTCGGCCGCCCGTCCGGGCGCCCGGCGGGAGGCGCTGGAGGCCTACGTCAAGCGGCTGGAGAAGCTGGAGGAGCTCGCCAACTCCTTTCAAGGTGTCCAGCAGTCCTACGCCATCCAGGCCGGCCGCGAGGTCCGCATCCTGGTCAGGCCGGAACAGATCGACGATTCCAGCGCACAGCTTCTCGCCCGCGACATCGCGAAGCGGATCGAGAGCGAGCTGAGCTTCCCGGGCCAGATCCGCGTCACGGTGGTGCGCGAGACGCGCGCTGTCGAGTACGCCAGGTGACAGCCGACCAAGAGAGGCCCCGTCCGCGGGGCCTCTTTTTTTGGCCCCGGAGGGTTCTGCTTTACTTGCCTCGATGCCGGACCGGGACGAATTCAGGATTCTGTTCGTCGCCGACGTGGTCGGTCGGCCCGGCCGCCAGGCCGTTCGGGCGCTGCTGCCGGCGCTGCGCCGGGACCTCCGCCCCGACCTCGTGATCGTGAACGGCGAGAACTCGGCGGGCGGCTTCGGCATCACGGCGGGCACGATCGCGGAGCTGCGCGAGTCGGGCGCCGAGGTCATCACCACCGGCAACCACGTCTACGACCAGCGCGAGTTCATGGCCGACATCGAGAGCCAGGTGGACGTCGTCCGCCCGGCCAACTATCCGCCCGGGGCACCAGGCCGCGGACACTGCGTGGTCGAGGCGGCCGGAGAGCGGGTGCTGGTCATGAATCTGATGGGGCGCCTCTTCCTGACCAACATCGACGACCCGTTCCGGGCCGCCGACACCATCCTGGAGGCGCATCCGGAGGTACGCATCGTCCTCTGCGACATGCACGGCGAGGCGACCAGCGAGAAGATCGCCATGGGCTGGTACCTGGACGGACGGGTGAGCGCCGTGGTGGGGACCCACACTCACGTGGCGACCGCGGACGGCAGAGTTTTGCCCGGCGGCACGGCGTACGTGACCGACGTGGGGATGGTGGGTCCGCGGGACGGGGTCATCGGAGTGGACCGCGAGGCGGTGATCCGGCGCTTCCTGACCGGGGTGCCGCATCGTTTCGAGGTCGCGTCGGGACCCGTGACATTCAACTCGGTCTTGATTACGATTAGCAGGCTGACCGGACACTCAACATCGATCCAGCGATTCGACCGAGTACACAGCTCTTGACGGGGGAAGCGAAGATGACGGGGGAGGGGAGGGCACCAGTGGAGGTGCTGAAGGTGTCGGCCACCTCCAAGCCTGTGGCCGTCGCGGGCGCGATCGCCGGCGTCATCCGGTCCCAGGGCCGGGTCGAGGTGCAGGCGATCGGCGCCGGTGCGATCAACCAGGCGGTGAAGGCGATCGCGATCTCGCGCGGGTACGTGGCGCCCGGGGGCCTGGAGCTGGTCTGCATCCCGTCCTTCATCGACATCTCGATCGACGGCGAGGAACGGACCGGCATCAGGCTGCTGGTCGAGGTCCGCTGAGGCGCCTCGCCGCGAGGCGGTTAGTCTGGACGGCGGGATGAATCGGACCCGCTGCTTTCACATCTGGACGATCGGCTGCCAGATGAACGCCGCCGACTCGGAATCGCTGGCCCGGCGGCTGCTGGCGGCGGGCTACGCCGAGACGGCGGATCTGGGAGGCGCCGACATCGCGATCCTCAACACCTGCTGCATCAGGCAGGCGTCCGAGGAGAAGGTCTACTCCAAGCTCCGGGAGCTCCGGTCCTGGAAGACCCCGGCCCGCACCATCGCGCTGACCGGATGTCTCGGCGTCAAGGAGTCGGAGGGCCTCCGGCAGCGGTTCCCGCACCTGGACGCGGTGGTGCCGATCGGGGACTACGAGGAGTTCCTCGGAGACCTCGAGTCACGCTACGAGGTCGCCTGGGGCGAGGCGCTGCCCGCGCCCGGGCGGACGGGGGTCAGCCACTACCTGAGCGTCATCCATGGTTGCAACCACAACTGCACCTTCTGCATCGTGCCCCGGGTGAGAGGCCGCGAGCGCAGCGTTCCCGCGCCGGAGCTGGTAGCCGCATGCCACGCGGCGGTGGCCGACGGGGCTCGCGAGGTGGTGCTCCTCGGCCAGAACGTGGACGCCTATCGCGACCCCGGCTCGGGTGGTGGGCTGGCGGCCCTGGTGGGCGAGATCGAGAAGGTGCCGGGCCTGGCCAGGATCCGTTTCATGACCTCTCATCCGCGGGATCTGGAGCCGGAGCTGCTGGAGGCGATGGCGGCGAGCCCCATCGTCTGCCGCGAGCTTCAGCTTCCCATCCAATCCGGTGACGACCGGATGCTCAAGAGGATGGCGCGCGGATACATGACCGCCGACTACCTGCGCATCGTGGGCCACGCCCGCGGGCTGATGCCGGACCTGGGACTGGTGACCGACGTCATCGTCGGGTTCCCGGGTGAGACCGAGGAGATGTTCCTCGCCACCCGGCGCCTGATGGAGGAGGTGGCGTTCGACGTCGTCCACCTGGCCATGTACTCGCCCCGGCCCGGCACGTACGCCGGCGACCGGATGCCGGACGACGTCCCCCCGGCGGAGAAGCGGCGGCGCATCAACGACCTCCTCCAGCTCCAGCGCCGAATCGCCGGAGCCAAGACCTCCGCCTGGCTCGGCCGCCGGGTGGAGGTGCTGATCGAAGGGCGCGACGAGCTCGGGCGGTCGTACGGGCGCTCCCGTCAGGGCAAGCGCGTGATCGCGAAGGGGGCCGAGCTGGAGCCGGGCGAGGTGGTCCGGCTATTGGTTGAGGATGCCGGCCCCGGTCAGCTGGCCGGCCGGCTCTCGGCCTGAAGGCGCAGGCGGGTGAGCGCTGCCGGCCGGACCGGCGGCGGGCTGCCTCTCATCGCCGCGTCACGACGATGAGCGTGGCGGAGGGGATGACGCCGGTGCTGAGGCAGTACCGGGAGGCCAAGGACCAGCACCCCGACGCGATCCTGCTCTTCCGGCTCGGAGACTTCTTCGAGATCTTTTTCGAAGACGCTCAGCTGGCGGCTCCCATCATGGGTGTGACGCTCACCTCGCGTCCGATGGGGAAGGGGGGAAGGCATCCGATGTGCGGGGTTCCCTACCATGCCTGGCAGGGGTACGTGGGCAAGCTCCTGCGGGCCGGCCACCGGGTCGTGATCTGCGACCAGGTCGAGGCCGCCGGCACGGGCAGGCTGGTCCGACGGGAGGTGACCCGCGTGCTCACCCCCGGCACCGTCCTCGAGGACGCCTATCTGGAGCCGGGCATGCCCAACTTCCTGGTCGCGGCCTGGAGTCGGGGGGCGGAGGCGGGGCTGGCCGCCTGCGACGTCTCGACCGGCGAGCTGATGCTCTGCCAGCTGCCCGCGGACCGGCTCCCGGCCGAGCTTCAGCGGCTCAACCCGGCCGAGCTCCTGACGCCGCCCGCGGTGGACGAGTACCGATTCGAGCCCGCCCGCGGGGCCCGGCGGCTGAAGGACGTCCTGGAGATCGCCTTTCCGGCCTCGATCGGCGCCGCGCGGGCACCGCTTGCGGTCGGCGCGGCGGGGGTTGTGCTCGAGTACCTGCAGCGGAGCCAGGTGCGCCTGGAGCCCGGCCTTCTCCGCGTTCACACGTATTCGCCCGATGCAAGCATGCAGCTGGACGAGGCGACCGTTCGCAACCTCGAACTGCCCAGCCTGCTGCGCCTCCTCGATCACACCGCCACGCCGCTCGGCGCGCGCCGGCTGCGGGCCTGGGTGTGGGCCCCGCTGCGGGACGTGGAGTCGATCGAGGTCCGTCTCGGCGCGGTGTCCGAGTTGCGGGCGGCCCCGGGGCCCCGGGAGCGCCTCCGGCGGTCGCTCGCCGGGGTCGGCGACCTCGAGCGGCTGGTCTCACGGGCCGCCCAGCGCCTCGCCTCCCCCCGCGAGCTGGTCGCGCTCCGCACCGCGCTGACCTCCCTGCCCCCGGTCAGAGAGGACGCCCTCAACCTGGCGGGGCTGGGCCTGCGCCAGGTGGCGGGAAGGATCGAGGAGGCCGGCGACCTCGCGGACCTAATGGCCAGGACCCTGGTGGACGACCCTCCCGCCACCGGGCGCGACGGGGGGGCGGTGCGGCCAGGATTCGACGCCGAGCTGGACGGCATCCGGGAGGCTTCGAGGAACGCGCGCGAATGGCTCGCCGGGCTGGAGGCAGTGGAACGCGAGCGGACCGGGATCAGGGGGCTCAAGGTCGGCTTCAACCGCGTCTTCGGCTACTACATCGAGGTCAGCCAGTCGAACGTCGGCATGGTCCCGGACGGCTACCTCCGCAAGCAGACCCTGGCCGGGGCCGAGCGCTACATCACGCCCCCGATGAAGGAGCGAGAGGCGATCGTTCTCAATGCGCAGCAGGACACGGCGGCCCGCGAGCAGGAGATCCTGCGCAGCCTTTGCGATGCCGTCGCGGCGGCCGCCGGCGGGCTCCTGTCCACCGCCTATGCGATCGGGGAGCTGGACGCCCTGGTCAGCCTCGCCGAGGCGGCGGCAGCGCTCGGCTGGGCGCGCCCGGGCGTCGACGCCAGCCTCCGGCTCGAGATCCGGGGGGGACGCCATCCACTCGTGGAAGCCTCGCTCCCGGCCGGCACCTTCGTGCCCAACGACGTGACCCTCGATCCCGAGGGCGAGCAGATCGCGGTGCTGACCGGGCCCAACATGGCGGGCAAGTCAACCTACCTCCGCCAGGCGGCTCTGATCGTCCTGCTCGCCCAGTGCGGCAGCTTCGTCCCGGCCGACAGCGCCGCGGTCGGGCTGGCCGACCGCATCTTCACCCGGGTCGGAGCGCACGACGACCTGTCCCGAGGCATGTCCACGTTCATGGTTGAGATGGCGGAGACGGCCAACATACTCAACCATGCGACAGGCGCCTCTCTGCTGGTGTTCGACGAGGTGGGCCGGGGGACCTCGACCTACGACGGGATGTCGATCGCCCAGGCGGTGGTCGAGCACATCCACGAGGCACCCCGGCTCCGCTGCCGGACGCTCTTCGCCACCCACTACCATGAGCTCACCGCGCTCGCCGATCGGCTGCCCAGGGTCCGCAACGAGCGCGTCGAGGTGCTCGAGGAGGGTGAGGCGGTCCGGTTCCTGTACCAGGTGGTCCCCGGGGGCGCGGACCGGTCCTACGGCATCCACGTGGCCGCGCTGGCCGGATTGCCCGGCCAGGTCGTCGCCCGCGCCCGCCAGATCCTGACGGAGCTGGAGGCGCAGCGGCCGCTGGAGCCACCCGAGCGGCAGCTGGGCCTGCCGCTCACGCCGCCGGCGGACCCGCTGCGGACGGAGCTGGAGGCGCTCCAGGTCGACCGCATGAGCCCTCTGGAGGCGCTGCAGAAGCTCTACGAGCTCCGCGGCCAGCTGGAAACGGGCTGAAACAGCCGCGAATGTCCATCCACCTGCTCGCGCCAGAGATCGCCGACGCCATCGCCGCCGGGGAGGTGGTCGAGCGGCCCGCCTCAGTGGTGAAGGAGCTGGTCGAAAACTCGCTCGACGCGGGCGCCCGCCGGGTGGTGATCGAGGTCAGCGGAGCAGGCAGGACGCTGATCCGGGTTGCCGACGACGGTGCCGGCATCCCCGCCGGCGAACTCGCTCTGGCGTTTCGCCGGCACGCCACCAGCAAGCTCTCCTCGATCGCCGATCTGGCCACCATCGGCAGTCTGGGATTCCGGGGCGAGGCGCTGGCCAGCATCGCGGCGGTGGCCGACGTAGAGGCCCGCAGCGGCGGCCACCGCGTCCGCGTCCGCGCCGCCCAGGTGGTCGAGGAGGGGGTGGCGCCGCCGGTCCCAGGCGCCATCGTCGAGGTCAGGGATCTGTTTGGCGCCACCCCGGCGAGGCTCAGGTTCCTCAAGAGCCCGGCGACGGAGAACGCCGCCATGGTGAAGGTGGTCACCGCCTACGCGGCCGCCTATCCGGAGGTCGCCTTCAGGCTTCTGGTCGAGGGGCGGGCGGCGCTGACCACGACCGGCGACGGCGATCGGGCGAGGGTGGCGGCGGCAGCCTGGGGGAAGGCGGTCCTTCCCGAGCTGCTGGCGGTCGCCTGGACATCGGGCGCCGACGGTCCGGCGATCGGAGTCGCTGGAATCGCCTCGCAACCGCGGCTCAGTCGCGGCAGTCGCGATGGCATCCTGCTCAGCGCCAACCGTCGCCCGATCGCTTCCCGGGCGCTGTCCTTCGCCGTCGAAGACGCCTATCGCGGAAGCCTCGAGAAGGGCCGCTTCCCCGTCGTTGCGATCGACGTCGATGTTGCGCCGGACGCGCTCGACGTCAACGTTCATCCGACCAAGCGCGAGGTGCGCTTCCATCAGGAGGGCGCCGTCTTCGCCGCCGTCCAGGGGGCTGTGCGCTCGGCTCTGGCCGGCAGCGAGCCCTACCGCTTCGCGATCCCCGCGATCGGTCCGATGGAGAGGCGCCCGGCGCTCCAGATGCGGCTCGCCGAGCCGGAAGCGCATCGGCCCGCCCCCGCCCCCGCGCCCGGGCCTCTCTCCGCTGGCGCCGACACCCGCGCAAGGGCGCCGATCGGCCCCCTACGGCCGGTCGGCCAGGTCCAGGCGGGGTACCTGGTGGCGGAGGGCGCCGACGGGCTCGTGCTCGTGGACCAGCATGCCGCGCACGAGCGGGTGCTGTTCAACGGCTACCTGGCGCGCGTGGCGGCCGGCGGGGGACCCCGCCAGCGGCTGCTCTGGGCTGAGACGGTCGAGGTCGAACCCGCCCAGATGGCAGCCTGGTCGGACAATCGAGATCGCCTGGCGGCGCTCGGCTTCGAACTCGAGGAGTTCGGCCCCCGTGGGCTGCGGGTCATCGCCGCGCCGGCGGAGATGCGAGTGGACGGGGTCGCGGATGCTCTCCGGATGGTGCTGAGCGCCCTCTCCGACGGCCGGCACCCGGGCGCGCTCGAGCGGGCGGCGGCGGTGCTGGCCTGCCACTCCGCGGTCCGCTTCGGGGACTCGATGGACCCCGCCGAGCAGCGAGCGCTCCTCGATCAGCTGGAGACCGCCACGGGGTCCGTGACGTGCCCCCACGGGCGCCCGACGCGGCTCGTGCTCGGCTGGCAGGACCTGAAGCGCCACTTCCGACGCAATTACTGACCCGCCGCCCGGCCGAGTGGCGGGGCGCGGCGGGGTCAGGAGCAGGCGCCCACCGTCAGCTCCGGTGACGCCGCCTGGGCGGGGGCACTGGTGACAGCCACCACCCGGGCGCCGTTGGGCACCGCATAGTGGGTGTCGCCGTAGACGTAGGTCCAGCCGGCGTCGGCATTGACCGTGTCCGTGGGACCGCTCGTCACCGTCCCGTCACACCCGATCAGCTTGAACGACCAGGTGACCGGCCCGGCGCTGCTGAATCCGTGCATGTCCACCCGGACGTGAAGGTCACAGGATGCGCCCGGCTGGCAGCCGCCCGGCGTGGTCAGTCCCACCGAGGTGATCGGTGCCGCCGCGGGTGGCCCGAACGTACCCGCGCTGGGGCTCGGGGACGGCTGGGCGGTGGGGGTCGGCTTCGCCTTGGCCGAGGGATGTGGCGTCGGCGTCGCGGCGCCCCCCGGCAGCGCCGCGCTGGGCCCGGGCGGCGCCGAGCGGCTGAGGTTCATGGCGACCACGATCATGGGCACCAGCGCCAAGGCGGCGAGAGCGCCGACCAGCCACCATCGTCCGACGCCTCGATCTCGGCGCCCGCCCCCCGGGATCCGGGCCGGCGCCCGCGGCGGTCTCGTGCCGAGGCGCGGAAGGGAGGTCGCCTCCAGCTGTCCCCGCAGCCTGGTGGCCTCCTCGCTGGCGGCGCCGATGGCCGCACTAGCAAGCTCCCGAAGGCCGGCGGCGGTGGCGGCCCCGGCGGCGGCGGCGCGGACGGAGGGCACCTCCGGCGGGCGCGGGACAGCGCTCGCCGGGGACCCCGGAACGGACGCCGGCGGGGGGGACATCGACGTCCCGGTCAGGGCCGCGACCACCATGCGGCTCATCTCGGCCTGGGCGGTCACCCGGGAGTCATCCTCGACGAGCATGCCGGCCGACTCCTCGAGAAACCCGTGCGCGGCGCGGGCGGTCAGCCGCCCGGTGCCGGACCCAGGCGCGGCGACGCGGCGCGCCGCTGCCGCGAGGGCGGGACGGGCGGCTTCGAGGGGGGTGAGAGGCGAGGCCGGCGCCATGCCGACGGGGATATCGAGGAGCCCGCAGATCATCTCCCCGGCCGCCCTGACATCGATCGCAAGGTCCTGCTCCGTGGCCGCCCTGGCGGTGACCAGCCCCTCGAGGCCGTAGCCTGCCAGGCGCACGCCTCCCTCGGGCATGAGACGGACCGTCTCCGGAGACAGCCGGCCGTGCGCGATGCCCGCCTGATGGAGAGCCGCCAGGCCGGCGAGGATCCCCAGTCCCGTCTGCACGGCGGCCACGGTGGACGGCAGGCCGGCTCCCGCCGTCTGACCGAGCGTGATCCCGGCGTCCTG
Source organism: Candidatus Dormibacteraceae bacterium (assembly GCA_050734915.1). Classification (GTDB taxonomy): domain Bacteria; phylum Chloroflexota; class Dormibacteria; order Dormibacterales; family Dormibacteraceae; genus JBOHUX01. The sequence continues at coordinate 9,806 of JBOHUX010000022.1, read as the reverse complement.
CTCCCAGATGATCCACAGCTCGCCCCCGCGCGCGGCGGCACCGATCACCGGCACCAGCGTCGGGTCCGCCACCCCGCCGAGTCGGCGGGCCGCCGCCAGCGCGCCGGACGGCGCGCCCTGCAGTCTGGTGGCGACGGCCGGCGTGCCGTCGGCCAGCCTCGCGTTCCACGTACTCCCGACCGGCCCCTCGCCGGTGTGCTGGAGCAGCTGCGGGACCTCGTCGATCCACGATCGGGAGGATGCTTGTGGCTGTGAGATACGTCGAAGATAGCGGCCCGGAGCCCGAATGCGCCAACCGGCTTCATCTCCCGCGGGCCGGCTGTGGCACCATCGACGCCATGACGGGCCCTCCGGTGCCCGACGTGGTGGCGGTGCTGGGACCGACGGGGGTCGGCAAGACCGAGATCGCGGTGAGGGTGGCGGAAGCGCTCGGGGGAGAGGTCGTGGTCGCCGATTCGAGGCAGGTCTACCGGGGCCTCGAGATCGCCACCAACAAGCCGTCACCCGAGCAGCGATCGCGCGCCAGGTTCCACATGATCGACCTCGTCGACCCCGGGGAGAGCTACGACGTGCATCGATATGTGGCCGCGGCAAGGCGGGCGATCGCTGGGTTGGCCGCTCGAGGGCGGCCCGTGATCCTGGAGGGTGGAACCGGACTCTACGTGGACGCCCTGCTGGACGGGTTCGCCCTGTCCGGCGTGGGCGCGCGGCCCGCGCGGCGCCGCGAGCTGCGGCGAAGATCCACGCCGGAACTGGCGGAGATGGTCCGCCGGCTCGACCCGGACGCGCGGCTCGACTTCGCCAACCCGGTCCGGCTCGTGCGCGCGATCGAGGTGCTGGAGGTGACGGGGCGGCCGCTGGCCGCCTCCCGTGGGCGGCGCCAGCCGCCCTCCTGGCGGATTTGGAGGATCGGCCTCGACGCCCCGCGGGCCGACCTGCACCGCCGCCTCGCCGAGCGCGTCGAGTCCCAGCTCGCTCGCGGTCTGGTCGAGGAGACCGCGCGCGCTCTCGCCGAGGGCGTGCCCGAAGACGCGCCGTCGCTGACCGGGATCGGCTATGCGGAGTCCCGGCGGCGCCTCCGAGGCGAGCTCGAGGAGGCACTTCTGGCGGCGGCGATGAGGAGCTCCAACCGCCGGTACGCGAAGCGGCAGGCCACCTGGCTGCGCCGGGATCGCCGGATCCGGTGGTTCCAGATCGACCCCGACCCCCTGACGGCTATCCTGGGGTACCTGCGGCAGGGCCTGCCGGAGGCCGCGCGGCAGGACGCGAGTCGAGACGCCCGGCATGAGCTGGAGGAGCCGGTTCCAAGTTGAGCGAGACGGTCAGGTGAGCCGCGCGGCACCTGGCAGGATCGGTTTCGGCGACCGCGGCGGAGGGTATCTCAGGTTGTCCGTGACTCTGCCTGACCGCCGCCTCGACGAGGTCGTGGAGCGATTGAGGAAGCTGAGCCTCTGATCCCGACCAGCACCGGGCGCGAGCGAGCCTATCTGGTCGGGGTCCAGCTTGCGGGCGCCACGGCGCGCTCGGTGGCGGGCCAGATGGACGAGCTGGCCGAGCTCTGCCGGACGGCGGGCGCGGAGGTGGTGGGCCGGGATGTCCAACGCCGGGACGAGGTCGAACCGGCGCTCTTCATCGGGCGGGGCAAGGTCGCCGAGCTGAAGGAGCTCAAGCCGCGGCTCGGCTTCGACGCGATCGTCTGCAACGAGGACCTGAGCCCCCGCCAGCAGCGCAACCTGGAGCGCGAGATCGACCTCAAGGTCGTCGATCGGACCGAGATCATCCTCGACATCTTCGCCCAGCACGCGCGCACCCACGAGGGCCGACTGCAGGTGGAGTCAGCCCAGCTGCACCACCTGCTGCCACGGGTCGTCGGCGCCTACGACTATCACCGGCAGGTGGGCGGCATCGGGGCTCGCGGAGGCCCCGGCGAGCAGCAGATCGAGATCGAACGGCGCCGCATCCGGCGACGTCTCCGGGATCTCGACCGCGAGCTCGATCAGGTGCGAGCGCAGCGCGGGCAGCAGCGGGCCTCGCGGCACCGCTCGCAGCTGCCCGTCGTCGCCATCGTCGGCTACACGAACGCCGGCAAGTCGACACTGCTCAATGCACTGACCGGATCCGCGGTGCTGACCCGGGGGCGCCTCTTTGCGACCCTCGACCCGACCACCCGCCGCGCCCGTCTCGGCGGCGGCCGGGAGATTCTGGTCACCGACACGGTGGGTTTCATTCAGAAGCTGCCCACGGATCTCGTCGCCGCCTTCCGGGCCACTCTCGAGGAGGTCACCCACGCCGACGTGGTGATGCGCGTGCTCGACGCCGCCTCCCCCGCGGTCGTCGAGCAGGCCGGCACCGTCGAGGAAGTCCTGGGCGATCTGGGCGCCGCCGAGACGCCGAGCGTGGTCGTCCTCAACAAGGTGGACCTCCTGGGACCGGCCTCGCGCCGCCGCCTGCTGGGGGAGCTGAGTGCCGCCTACCCAGGCGCGGTGGCCGTCTCGGCGACCGCGCCGGCCGGGCTCGACGCGCTGCGGGCGGAGCTCGACCGCGTCACCCTCCGGGATGCCGTCGTGCTGCAGCTGCTCATCCCCTACGGGAGTGAGTCGGTGCTGGCGGACCTGCGCCAGGCGGGGGGGCTCGCCCGTTACGAGTACGTTTCCGAGGGCACGCTGACCTGGGGCCGGGTACCGGCGCACGCCGCCCACCGGTTCGAGCACTACCGCCTCCGCGCCCCGGCTGCCCCCGGGCGCTGAACGCCAGGCTCCGGCCGGCCGGAGGGGACCGCCCGGCTAGCTCAGCAGGCGAAGGACTCCCCTGACCACCCCGATCAGGGTCGCCTGTCTCGTCACGATAGGAGGGTAGGCAGGGTTCTCCGCGATCAGCCGAACGTGGTCCGGGCCTCGCTCGAACCGCTTGACGGTGGCCTCCTCCTCGATCATCGCCACCACGATGGTGCCGTTGGGAGCCTCCTGCTGAGGCTTGACGAGGACCAGATCGCCGTCCAGGATGCCGGCGTTGATCATGCTGTCGCCGCGGACGCGAAGGAAGAACCAGCCCTCCTGGGCCACGTCCGGGGAGAGCATGACGTAGTCGTCGATGTTCTGTTCGGCGAGGATCGGCGAACCGGCCGCGACGCTTCCGATGATCGGTACCGCCTGCACATTCCGGCGCTGCGCCTCGACGCGGCTGTTCTCGACCAGCTGGACAGTTCGCGACTTGCTCGGGTCGCGACGGATGAGACCCCGCCGCTCGAGCTGGTTCAGGTGGTTGTGGACCGTCGAGCTCGAGGAGAGCCCGACCGCCTCCCCGATCTCGCGCACGCTGGGCGGGTAGTTTCGAATCCGCGTCACGGACCGGATATATTCGAGGATCTTGCCCTGGCGCTCGGTGAGTTCGTCGCTCAACTGGATGTTCCCTCCGTTCAGGTCTCCGCCGGGTCAAGAAGGAGGCGGGCCGTCGTCATCCTAGCACTGCCCGGGGTCGGCATGCAAACTTTTGTTCGCACCGCCTTGACACCGAACATTTGCTCGGCTATGGTGGCGAACAGATGTACGGTGCGAGGCCCGCGAGGGTGACCGGAGGCGCCAGCGTGACAAGCCAGGAGCGAGGAGCACGCGAGAGAGGAGCGCGCGGGGCGGGGACGCCCGGTGCGGCAGGGATGCGAAGGGTGGATGCGACCTGGCAAGAGCGGGCGCTAGAGCGGAGCACGGGGACCCGGTGGTCGCGACGCGCAAGGCGATCCCTGATTGGGGCGGCGGCGTTCCTATTCGCCGCCTTCGCCCTCGCGCAGGCCGCGCACGGCAGCGGCCCACCCGGGTATCGGACGGTGCGCGTGGGGGTGGGGGACACGGTGTGGAGTATCGCCTCTGCCCGCTACCCGGACGCCGATCTTCGACAGAAGGTGGACGACATCATGCGCGCCAACCATCTGACCCAACCGCTCGTGTACCCGGGTGAGTCTCTCAGGGTCCCGAGCACAGGCTGACCGGGCTCGTCAACCGCCGGCCAGGGGGGCGATTCCCGACCGCGCCGGGCCAGGATGGCCGCCGCCCCGCGCCGCGAGATTTGGGCATCCTTGTCCAGGCGGTAGCCTGGTGCCCATGGAGGTGGAGTTGATCACCCGCGCTGGCTGCCACCTCTGTGATGAGGCGCTGGCTCTCCTGCGAGCGTCCGGCTGTGAGCCTCGATTGACCGACGTGGATGCCGATCCTCGCCTGCTCGACGAGTACGGCTGGCGCGTGCCGGTCATCCTCGTCGAGGGACACATCGCGGCCGAGGGCGCCGTCACCCTGGCGGTCGTTCGCCGAGCTCTGAGCAGCCGGTGACGGACGGGCGACGCCCGGGGCACGGGCCGGCCCCGGCCGGAGCTCAGGGCTCCCAGATGAATCCACCCCCGCCGCCCACCGCGCAGGCGCCGGCCAGAATTCTGACCAACCGGCGGCTGTTGACGCTCATGCTCGGCCATTTCACGGTGGACGGCTACGCGGGCCTGCTCCCGGTCCTCTACCCGCTGTTGATCCAGCGGTTCTCGCTCGATCTCAAGACGGTCGGGCTGGTCACTCTCGCCTACACCGGCATGGCGTCGATCTCGCAGCCGGCGTTCGGGATGGTCGCCGACCGGTTCGGGTCCCGCCTGACGGGCCTGGCGCTCGCCTGGACGGCGATCGTCTTCTCCACGATCGGGTTCGCCCCCACGTTCGGGGTCCTGGTGATCCTGGCCGGGGTGGCGGGCCTGGGATCCGGAGCCTTCCATCCCCTCGGAGCCATCAACGCCAGCGCGGCGCTGGGCGTCAGTCACCGGAACGCGGGGATGTCGATCTACGTCACGGGCGGAACCCTGGGCGTGGCGCTGGGCCCGGTCATGGGGGCACTGCTGTTCGCCCTCTTCGGCATCCGGGGGACGGCCCTCACGGTGATCCCGGGCCTGGTCATCGGGCCCTGGCTGCTCTGGCAGATGCGGGCGATGTCGGTGCGGGCGCGGGGGCGGCGCCCGGCGTCCGCCCGGCAAGTGGCCGTGCCGCTGCTCCCGCTGACGGCGGTGATCGTGGTGATGATGTCTCGCAGCTGGGTGGTCTTCGTGCTCGAGGCGTTCATCCCGACCTGGTACAGATCGCTTGGTTACGGTCCCGCCTTCTACGCCCCCCTGGCGACGACGGTGGTGCTGGCCAGTGCCGCGGGCACGGTGGGCTCGGGCGGTCTGGCGGATCGGTTCGGCAGGCGGGCGGTGATCATCGGCGCTCTCATCCTGAGCGTGCCCGCGATCGTCCTGTTCGTGCTGTTCACGGGGCCGGTGGCATTCGTGACCGGAGCCGCGGTCGGTCTCCTCGCCGCCTCCACGGGCCCGCTGATGCTGGTCATGGGGCAGCAGCTCCTCTCGGCGCGCGCCGGGTTGGCATCGGGGCTCGTGCTGGGGCTGGGGTTCGTCACCGGCGCGGTCGGAATCCCGATCACGGGCGCAGTCGCCGACGCTGTCGGGTTGAGGACCGCGCTCGGGCTGCAGGCGGCGCTTGCGGCGCTCACGATCGCGGTCGCCATGCTGCTGCCGGACGAACGGCTCCTGCTCCGCCTCTCCTCGGCGCCAGGAGCCGAGCCCCTCGCCGCCGACCTCGCCGGCGGGGCCCCGATGCCCTGACCTCCCGGATCACGCGTCCGATGCCCCGCGCCGGACGAGGCCGATGCGAACGCCGCCGGGCGTCGTCACGATGGCGTCGCCGGCACCGTGCTCGTCCGGCCAGCGAGCGGCCTCCGGCCGTCCCACGATTGCTGGGTTGGGAACGGGCGCGGGTGCGCAGGCGCGTCGCGGAGCTGCTGGAACTGGTCGGGCTGCCACGAATGCGCTGGCCGGCGTCGCGGCCCGGCTCGGCGACGCGCTGTCGGCGATGCCGGAATGCCGGCACGCAGCGGGTGGCGGTCATCGACGAGGGCCGCTATGTGGGCGTTCTCACCGTGGACGCGCTCCTCACGGCGGCGCGGACCTGACTCACCTTCGACCTGCGCCGGTGCCCTCAGCGGTCGAGGGGCAGGACCAGCTCGGGATGGACGATCTCCTCGCCCTCCGAGCGGGGCATGACCGCGGTCCCGACGGCGAAGAACTCGATCGTGTGGCCGCCCCAGACGTGAGACCTCTCGTGCAGATTGACACCCACGATCCCCTCCGCGTCCACCGCCAGCGCCTCGGCCTGCATCCTGCCCATCGCCAGCTCGCGCGCCCGGTACATGGCCTCCGTGAAGTTGGAGAGCTCCACGTTGTTGCCCATCATCCCCAGCCACCGCCCGAGCCCCTGGGCGGCGACGTGATAGACGCAGGTGCCCATGACCAGGCCGAGGGGTCGGTGCCCGGAGCGGAGGAGAGTCCAGAAGTCCTGGCCGGAGAGATCGGAGGTGAAGACCCTGCCGCGGGGGGTGCGGAGGCTGCCCCGGCGGGACTTGATCGCGGTCCCGATGGCGATGAACTCCGCCAGGCCACCACCCCAGCCCTCGAAGTCGATCTCGAGCCGGACGCCGACGATCCCGTCGGCTCCCAGCCCGTCGGCCTCGCTCTCCATGCGGCCCATGGCCAGCTCGCGGGCCTGGTACATGGCCTGGCTGAGGACGGTCAGCTCCTGGCTCTGGTTCCAGCCCATGAACTGAAACCCGACGTGATAGATGGAACTGCCGACGACCAGTTCCAACGGCTCGAAGCCCGCCTCCTCGACCAGCAGGAGCTCGTCGACGGAGAGATCGCTGGTAAACGTCCGGTTCCCGCCGCCCCCCGGCTTCAGCTTCTCGAGATGGCCGAGAGCACGCGCGGCCACCGCCGTGGCGTCCACGTCAGCGGTCCAGGCTGAGGACCAGGGCCGGCGCCGCCATCTCGTGGTCCTCCCGCAGCGGCCTCACCGCCGTCCCCACCGCGAAGAACTCGATCGTGTGGCTGCCCCAGATGTGAGACTCCTCTTTGATCTGGACCCCGACGATGCCCTCAGCCTGGTGCTGCGCCGCCTCCGACTGCATGCGCTCCATGGCCAGCTCCCGCGCCTCGTAGAGGGCCTGGGTGAAGTTGGGCAGCTCCTGGTTCTGCCCCAACCCGACCGCCCACTGGCCGAGGCTGCGGCGGGCGACGTGGTAGACGCAGGTTCCCATCACCAGGCCCAGGGGAACGTAGCCGGCCTGGATCAGCGTCCAGAAGTCCTGGCCCGAGAAGTCGGAGGTGAAGGGCTTGCCGGCCGCGTTGCGGAAGCTTCCCGACCTGCCCTTGACGGCGGTCCCGATCGCGATGAACTCGGCCGAGTGCTGGCCGAACTCGTAGAACTGGATGTCCAAGCGGACCCCGACGACCCCGTCGGCGCCCAGCTCCTCGGCCTCCGACTCCATCCTCGCCATCGCCAGCTCTCGGGCGTGGTACATGGCCTGGCTGAGCTGCTGGATCTCCTGGCTCCGGCCCCAGGCGCCCGCGTTGAAGCCGATGTGGTAGATCGAGCTCCCCACCACGAGCCCGAGCGGATCGAAGCCGGCCTCCTTGACGAGGAGAAACTCGTTGACGGAGAGATCGCTGGTGAAGAGCCCCTTTTGGCCCGCGGCGCCGCGCAGCTCGGCAAGCCGCTGCTGCGCCTCGGCGGGAACTCCGGTCGTCGGCTCTGAGCTCATGCGCCGCCCATCTTTCCCCGGCCGGCGATCGGCGCCGGCGGAGCGTCGTCCAGCCGCTTGACAGTCTTCACCGCGCCGACCTCCTCCTGGAACCGCGAGACGGCGGTTCCCATCGCGAAGAACTCGATGACATGATCCTCGACCCCCTCCTGGTACGGGCAGCGGACGCCCTTCACCTGGACGCTGACGTCAGAGCCCACCGCCCCGTCCGCCCCGGTCTTGAGAACCGCCTCCCGGAGGCGGCCCATCGCCTGATGGCGGGCGGCCATCATCGCGTTGGTGTAATCGCCCATCTCCTGGTTGATCCAACTCGACTGCTGCATCTGCATGCGCCAGTTGCTGTGCACGTAGATGGCGGTGATGCCCATCACCAGATCGCAGGGGACGTATCCGGCCCGGAGCAGCTTCGCGAACTGCTGGCCGGTCAACGCCGAGAGGAAGGTCCGGTGCGGGGCGCCAGCCGGGGGCCGGCCCCGGATCGCCGTCCCAATCGCCGAGAACTCGTACTGCCCGGCGCTCTGGCCCGACATTCCGGAGCCGCCGAGGTCGAGCCAGCGGACGTTGAAGCGGAGCCCGACCACCCCGTCGGCACCCAGCTCGGCCGCCTCCAGGGCGAGCCGGCGGAGGGCCAGGCCGCGGGCCTGCTGGAGGGCCTGCACATAGGGGGTCATCTCGTAAGCGCTGAAGTAGGCCCCGCAACCGCCGGCGCCCGCCCAGCCGACCTGATACACGGAGCTGCCCATGACCTGGGAGAGGGGGGAGAAGCCGACCGACCGCACGGCCGCCAGCTCGTCCACGCTGAAGTCACTGGTCCAGGAGCCGCGGCCGCGCTGGGCATCCAGCCGCCGCCGGATACGAGGAGGCAGATCTCCGGCGGCAAGGGCGCGAAGGTCCGATTCGTCGAAGCCGGTGCCCGCTGGGTTCTCTGCGTCCACGTCCATCTCAGGTGAGCAGCCGGGCCAGGGCCTGCTGGGCCTGGGAGCTGCTGCGGGCCAGCGTCGAGAGCTCGCGGCTGAGATCCTCGATCCACCGCTCGAGGTCCATCTCCTCCCGCCTGAGGGTCACCCCCCGCACCTGATGCGCGACCAGCGCCCGGACGCCGGCCCGGGAACGCTCGAGTTGGAAGCTCCGTTCCCCGAGCGTGACGGCGAGTTCCCGGACAGGATGATCGCGCGCGAAGAGGCCGCCCGCTCGTTCGATCGAGGTGTTGGTTGGCAGAGCCTCGCCGAGCTTGGCCGCCAGCGCCTCGAGAAAGGTGCCGAGGTCGCGCGCGTCAGCCCGGATGGATGCCGACAGGAGATCGAAGCTGAGGGCCGGGTCGGACGCCCGGAGCTCGTCGGGGACCTCGTCCATGACCTGGCGTCAGTATAGGAGCGGAGCCGCCCCCGAGCCGGTGCCGGGCGGGTGGGGGGGTGGGGGAAGCGGAGGCCTCGAGTGCGGAATCCCTCCCGATCGCAGGTGAGAATCAGCCTCCTTGACTCGGACGCTGTCTTTCGGATAGATTCCTCTTGAATAGAGGGGAATCCAGTGAGAAGGGACTTGGACTCTGTTCGTCGGCGGTGTGTCTCACGGCCAACTGTCTGACGGGATCGCTTCGGTGTCTTTAGCATCGGGTTGGGTCCTCATTTGTGCAGTGCTGACCGTGTGCCAATTGGTGCTCGGCGTCGTCTTGTTGACAGCTGCGAGCGGTAAGATTCTCCGCTCTGAAGAGTTCACGAGCGCGCTTCGATTAAGCAAACTCCCGAGAACAACAGTGACTCCGGTGGCCGGGCTTGTCGTCGCTTTCGAACTTCTTGGCACGCTAGTTCTGCTGGAAGGGACAAGGCAACTACTCTTGCTCGGCTTCGGTGGAGCAATCGCATTGCTGGCGGCATTCACTGCTTGGCTAGCCTGGATGAACCGCAATGGGCTGAATGTTGAATGCGGATGCTTCGGGCCGAACTCTAGCAAAGTGAGTCGCAGATCGATCGCGCGCAACACTGCGCTTCTGATCGTCGCGACTAGCGGAGCTACGCTCGCAGCTATAAGCAAGTCACTGCTCCCGAGTGCGTCACTACAGATGACAATACTCGTTACGTGTGTGGGTCTCATATACATTCTGGCGGCCGGATTCTTGCGAGCCCGATCAGAATTGGTGCTCTCACTTGGAAAGGTGTTGGCGTCACGGCGTTCAGATGACAACGGAGGGC
>JBOHUX010000021.1:0-21422 GCA_050734915.1 Candidatus Dormibacteraceae bacterium | reverse complement strand
GCCCGCAGCAGCGCGCGGGCGGCCGGCCCCGCGGCGGGCACGGTGAACTCGAGGCTCTCGAGCTCCCGCGAGAGCCAGAAGCAGGCCAGGTTGAGGGTCCCCGCCGAGAGCTGGTCGGTGCTCTGCAGCGCCTCGGCCAAGCCGGCCCGAAGGTCCTTGGGATCCACTCTCAGCTGACCGGCGCGCCAGCCTGGCCGATCGCGGCTCCCGCCGCCCGCATCCGCTCCAGCGCCCGCGCCCCGTCGCCAGGACACACGTTCACCGCCGCCACCGCGTCCTCGAGCACGACCACCTGGAAGCCGAGCCGGCGGGCGTCGAGCACGGAGCTCGCGACGCAGTAGTCGGTGGCCAGGCCGGCCACGAAGAGGCGCCGGACGCCGCGCGCCTGCAGCCAGCGGGCGAGCCCGGTCCCTTGGAAGGCGGAGTACGCCTCAGCGTCGGGGTCGGTGCCCTTCCGAAAGGCCCTCTCGACCAGTGAGGAGTCCAGCGCGGGATGGAATGCCGCGCCCCCGGTTCCAGCCACGCAGTGGGCCGGCCAGGGACCGCCGCGCTCCGCGAATGAGATGTGGCCGGCCGGATGCCAGTCCTGACTGGCCACCACGTGACCGAAGCCGCGAGCGGCCTGGTTGACGCTCCCGAAGATGGCGTCACCGGCGGGCACCGGCAGGGCACCCCCGGGGCAGAAGTCCACCTGCGGGTCAACGACGAGGAGCGCGTCGCCCTCCTGGAACATCGCGGGCATGCGTCTATTATTGCCGTGCCAACCATGGACCCCACCGCTCCCGTGCTCCTGACCCCGGAGGGGCTGGAGCGCCTCAAGCACGAGCTGACGGCGGCGAAGGAACGCCGCATCGAGGCGGCGGATCGCCTCAAGGAGGCGTTCCAGCCCGGCGACATCGAGGACAACCCCGAGTCGGAGCAGGCCAAGGACGAGCTCGTGCTACTCGACCGGCGCATCTACGAGCTGGAGGAGACCGTTGCCCGCGCGACCATCCTGCAGGAGCACCACGGCAGCGTGATCGAGGCGGGGTCTACAGTCGAGGTCCAGAACGAGGACGGCGAGCCGGAGACCTACCAGCTGGTGGGGGCGGTCGAGAGCGACCCCTCGACGGGCCGGATCTCGGTCGAATCGCCGGTCGGCCGGGCCCTGGTGGGCAGGCGCAAGGGCGACCTCGTCACCATCACCGTGCCCTCGGGCACCGTCCGGCTGACGGTCAAGACAGTCAGCTAGGACACGGCGGCCGGGCGCTCTCCGTCACAGCATCTCCAGGGCCGGCGCGGCACGCTCCACGTAGGCGCCGTCGAAGCCTCCGAAGGGAGAGGGGGCGAAGCTGAGGATCACATGCTCGGCCCCCGCCTCCCGATATGCCCGCAGCACCTCGGCGAGGCGCGCCGGCGGCCCGATCACCGCCTGCTCGTCGGCCCGGGCGGGATCCCAACGACCGCGGGGGAGGCTTGCCGCCCGTGACAGCACCGCCTCCCGCTCCTCCCCCTCGATCGGGAACGCCAGCAGTCCGACGCTGGCTGTGACCGCTCCCGGCGGCCGGCGGGCGCGGGCGGTCTCTTCGCGCAGTCGGGACAGCGACCCCGCGAACGGCGACGGCTCGGGGCCGAGCCAGGCCAGATTCCAACCGTCCGCGTAGCGCGCGGCCAACCCGATGCTCCGGGGGCCGGCGGCGGCCACCCAGAGGGGGGGTGCCGGCGCGCTGGTGAGAACCTCGGCGCCGGTCAGCCGGAGATGCTCGCCCACCAGGTCGACCGATTGCCCCGCGAGCAGCGAGGGGAGGGCGAGCAGCGTCTCCTCGAGCCGGCTGACACGGTGGTCGAAGGGGACTCCGAACGCCTCGTACTCGGGGGCATGCCAGCCCGCGCCGAGGCCGAGGATGATCCTGCCCGGGGCCGCGTCGGCCAGGGCCGCGCCCTCCCGGGCCAGCTGGCCGGGATGGCGCAGGGAGTTGCAGAGGACCAGCGTCCCGAGCTTGATCCGGGAGGTCCGGGCGGCCAGGTAGGCGAGGGTCACCAGGGGCTCGTGGGCGCCCCGCCGGCCGGCCGCGCCCTGGATCCAGAAGTGGTCCATGACCCAGGCCGAGGAGTAGCCGAGCGACTCCGCCCGCAGGGCCTGGGCCGCCAGCTCCGAGAGGGTCGTCGTGCGGCCACTCGCCAGGTCGAACTCCTCGAGGGCGACGCCGACGTTCACCGGCCCCACGATATCCGAGCCGGGAGTCCGGACCGGAGCCGGGGACGGTAGGGAGTCGGGTCGCCGGCCAGTTCGCGGCCTTTACGCGAGCGGGTCACCGGTGTATGTAGGAGAGGATGACCGTTCTCGCCGCGGCACACTTCCACCAGGCTCTCGACCCGATCGGCAACATCGCCGCCTCGACCCTGCTGGCCCTGGTGCCGGTCGCATTCCTGCTCTTCCTGCTGGCGGGCCTTCGCATGACCGCCTGGCTGGCGGTCTTCCTGGGCTCGGTCGCGACCTGGCTGCTGGCCGTGTTCGTATGGCATGCCCCCGTCCTGGACGCGTCAAGGGCTTACGCGTACGGCTCTGCCCAGGGTGTCTGGTCGGTGGACTGGATCACGTTCTGGGGCGTGGTCATCTTCTACACGCTCACCTACACGGGCCTGTTCGAGAAGTTCCAGAGCTGGCTCATCTCGCAGGCGACGGCCGACGTCCGCATCCAGACCCTGCTGCTCGCCTGGGCGTTCGGCGCCCTCCTCGAGGGCCTGGTCGGCTTCGGCTATCCCTGGGCGGTGGTGGCCCCGATCCTGATCGCGCTCGGCGTCGTGGAGTTGGACGCGATCCGGGTGGCCGCGATCGCCAACAATGCGCCGGTCTCGTTCGGCGCCCTCGGCGCCCCCATCATCGCCCTGGCGGCCGTCACCCACCTCGATCTGCTCCAGCTCTCGGCCTCGGTGGGACGGGTCGTCGCCATCCTGGCCATCGCGCCCCCCTTCGTGCTGATCTACCTGGTCAGCGGCTGGAAGGGGCTCCGGGACGGGTGGCCCCTGGCGGTGGTGGGTACCGCCGCCTACGTGGTCGGACAGTATCCGACCTCCCAATTCCTGGGCCCGTACCTGCCCGACATCATCGGATCCCTGATCTGCTTCGGGGCCCTGCTCCTCTTCATCCGCATCTGGCGCCCCCGCACGACGCTGGGGTACGGCGGCGTCGAGATCGATCCCCACGCGGTCCCCGCCATCGCGATGCGTCCGATCGGGGGCGGCTCGACGCCACCCGGTCCGCCGCCACGCATGCCCACTCGCGAGGTCCTCCGGGCGGTGGCGCCGTTCATCATCCTGGTCGTGGTGGTCGTCTTCTGGACCGGGCCCCTGCCGTGGTCGAAGGAGATCAAGCTGGCGCCCTTCAAGATCGCCGTGAAGGCGATCTCGTCCCTGCCCGGGGCGACCAAGCCGGTCTCGGCTCAGTTCACCTGGACCCCCTACATCGCCGGCACCTCGATCGCCTTCTCCTGGCTCCTGATCGTTCTCTGGCTTCGGCCCGGCCTGGCCACGCTGGGGCAGATCTTCCGGAAGACGTTCAGCCAGATGTGGGGCGCCCTGGTGGTCGGAGTCTTCATATTCGGGCTCGCCTACGACTTCAACTACTCGGGGATGGCGAGCACGATGGCGTTCGGCTTCTCCAAGGTGGGCGTCGTCTTCATCGTTCTCGCCCCCATCCTGGGCTGGATCGGAGTCGCCCTCTCCGGGAGCAACACCTCCACCAACACCCTCTTCGGCTTCTTCCAGGTCGCCGTCGGACGGTTGCTGGGGTTCCCGATCCTGCTCCTGCCGTCGCTCAACTCGGTGGGCGCCGAGGTGGGCAAGCCGATCGCGCCGCAGACGACCAGCGTCGGGGTGTCCACCACCAGCTACGCGAGGAACGAAGGCGCCGCCATCCGTCACAACCTGGGCTGGACCCTGATCCTGCTCGTCTACCTGATCGCCATCGGCTGCTTCTACTACTTCATCCTCCCCCACGCGATGGTGACCTAGCGCTTCGACTGGAGCGCAGCTTCACAGCGGGGCGCCCGGACGTATTCTCATGACTGAGATGGCGGACCTCGAATCCGTCCCGGCGGGGGCGCCGGCAGCGGCGGCGTCCCCGGCCGAGATCCGCCCCGACGCCATCTCCGAGCGGACCGTGCCCGGCATCTTCTACCGCCAGGCGGCGAGGCGCGGGGATCGCACGCTCATCCACCACCACGACGGGCGACGCTGGCGCGAGGTCAGTTGGGCGGATGCCCGCCGCCTCACCCTCAACACCGCCGCCCAGCTGGTGCGGGCCGGCGTCGGCGCCGGGGATCGGGTGGTCATCATGTCCGAGAACTGTCTCGAGTGGGTCTACTGCGATCTCGCCATCCAGTCCGCGGGGGCGGTCACCGTCCCCATCTACGCGACCACGGCGGCGGATACCGCGCAGGAGATCGCCGCCGACTGCGGGGCGCGGCTGGCGATCGCGTCCGATCAGGCGGGGGCCGGGCTCTCCCGGCGAGGGCCCCTCGAGCGGATCGTCGGCATCGAGGAGGAGCTGCCGGGCTGGGGGGCCACGGAGGCGCAACCGGCGGACCTCGCTGAGGTTCGGCGGCGCCTGGAGGCGCTCGGACCCGAGGACGTCGCCACCCTCGTCTACACCTCCGGCACCACCGGCCGGCCGAAGGGGGTGGTGCTGCCGCAGCGATGCTTCGCGGACATGGCGGCGTCGAGCCTCGAGGTCTTCGACATCGGGGAGGACGACGTCTCGCTCTCCTTCCTCCCCTACGCGCACATCCTGGAGCGGATGGACGGCATCGTGGTCGGGATCGCTGCCGGGGGCTCCACCTACCTGAGCCGGGGCATGTCGCGGCTGGCGGAGGATCTCCAGGAGGCCCGGCCGACGATCATGGTCGGCGTTCCGCGCATCTATGAGAAGGTGTACGACCTCGTCCACGATCGGGTCCGGGGAAAGGGGGCGCTCCGGCGCGCGGTCTTCCGGTGGGCGGTCGCCGTGGGGCGGCGCCGGGCGGCCGCCCGGCGGCCCGGGCCGATCCTCTCCATCCAGCACTCCGTGGCGGAGAGGCTGGTCCTGCGCGGGCTCCACCGGAGGATCACCGGTGGCCGGCTGCGATTCTTCGTCAGCGGCGGGGCGCCGCTGTCGCGGGAGGTGGAGTCGTTCTTCTGGGCCACGGGGGTCCGCATCCTGCAGGGCTGGGGCCTGACCGAGACGACCTCCGGGGCGACCTCCAACACCGAGACCGACCATCGCTTCGAGACAGTCGGCAAGCCGCTGCCCGGCGTCGGGCTGCGGCTGGCGGAGGACGGCGAGATCATGGTCCGGGGGCCGGGGATCATGACCGGATATCACGGCCGCCCCCAGGAAACCGCCGAGGTGCTGGAGGAGGGCTGGCTCAGGACCGGGGACATCGGCTCTCTCGATGCCGACGGCTTCCTCACCATCACCGATCGCAAGAAGGACCTCATCAAGACGGCCGGAGGCAAGTACGTGGCGCCCCAGCCCGTGGAATCGCGCCTGGAGGACGACCGGCTCATCCTGAGGGCGTTCCTGATCGGCGACCAGCGCCCCTACGTGACCGCGCTCATCGTTCCCGATTGGGAGGGCCTCGCCGGCCAGGAGGGCATCACGGGTGACCCATCGCGGCTGGTAGGCGACGAGCGGGTGAGGGGGCTGATCCAGGCTCGCGTCGAGACCGTCAACCGGGGCCGCGCCAGCTTCGAGACGATCAAGTACTTCACGGTCCTGCCCGAGGATTTCAGCGAGGAGTCGGGAGAGGTCACCCCCACGCTCAAGGTCAAGCGGCGCGTGATCGTGGCCCGCCACGCCGACGAGATCGAGGCGATGTACCGCGCCGGCGCCGCCAGCCACGCCTCCACCGAGGACGCGTAGGGACCATGATGGGCGGGTGAGCTCCCGGCCTGTCGACCTCTCCGAGGTCCACGTCGCCCTCGATCGGCTCCGCCGCCAGCTCTGTCACTGCGGGCTTGAGGGGACCTGCCTCGGCTGCAAGGGCGTGGAGATGGTCCGCGCGCAGATCGAGGCGGTGGCCGCCGCCGCCGGCCAGCCGGTGCTTCTCCAGGTCGCCCAGGAGGCGGCCGCCCGGGACATGGCCGCCCGGTTCCAGGGCATGGCGGAGAAGCTCCTCGACGACCCCGAGATCCGGCAGGCGGCCGAGGCCATGCAGGGCCGCGTGATGGCCGACCCGGAGCTGAGACACCTGATGGAGGAGATGATGCGGCGCCTGGGCGAGGCTCCTCGGGAAGACTGAGCGGTGGTGCCGCGCGGCGCCCGCGGTCGATGAGGCGAAGGGACGCCTCGGGGGAGGCGCCCCGCTGGGGGACGGATTCCCGCCGCGCGGGCGGGACAGTCCACTACGAGCCGGCGATTCCGGCCGGCGGACGGGCGGGATCGTGGCGGACGATGCCGCGGGTCCAGAAGGGGACCGGCGCGCTCTTGATCCGGTTCAGGATCGCGGTCTCCTGGGCCCTGGTCAGCTTGCCGGCCCCGACCGCCGAATCGAGCGTGGGGGTGATCGCCGTGACGAGATCGGTCCGGAAGGTGGCCTCGTCGGGGATCCCGTGCTGCGAGGCGAGCTTGGAGAGGCTGTCGCCCCCGCGCAGATCGGCGATCAACTGGGGAGGCGTCACCTTGAGCACGCCGGCGGCGGCGGCGATGACCTCCTTGCGAAGCCGGCGCGCTCCCGCTGGGTGTCGGCCCAGCCCATTCACCACGCCAGCGCAGAGCGAGCGGCCGGCCAGCCGCTTCTCGATCTTGTCCGCCTGGGCCTGGGTCAGCTTGCCCTGGCTCACGGCATCCTGGACGGTCTGCTTGGCGGCCAGCTCCAGCTGCGCCTGGAGCCGGCTCGCGGGGATCTTGAGATTGGTGGCCGCGTGCCCCAGCAGGTCGGTGCACCAACGGGCGCCGGCGCCGGGAGCGGACGGCTTCGTCGTCGACGCGACGAGGGCGGCGGTCTGGAACGGCAGGATCTGGGTGCCCGAGGCCGCCGCCGCGAAGCCGGCGGTGACACCCACGGCGACGAACGCCAGGGCGCCCACCGCGAGCGTGCGGACTGTCCGGTTCCGAAGAAGCTCGATGGGATACATGGGTCCTCTTGTCTTGGCTTGACCGGGAAGCGACTTCTCGCCCCGTCATTGTCCAGCGGCCCGTGTCACCGGCGCCCCAACTCCGGGTAAACCTTTTGTAAGCTCCCAGGCATGCTGCCCACCGGTTGCGGCGCGGAGCGGGCCAGACTGGCGGCTGGGATCGCCGGCCGGCTCGGGAGTGGGACGGTCTGATGGACCGGCGCGTCCCGGGCGGAGGCTGGAGCGGGCGCCACGCCGTCGAGCTCTACGTGCGCACCTACACGACCATGCTCCAGAGCTCGGGCGAGATCCGAATCGAGGCGCTCCAGCAGGCTCACATCGGGATGGAATCGGCCCTCCATCCCCTGGCCGCGGATCCTCGAACCGACATGGGCGCCCTGCTCTACTCGACCCGCCGGCTGCCGGCGGCGATCGTCCGCTGCCGCCGGGTGGTGCTGGGCCAGAGCACGGAGAGCTTCCGGGCCGCCCTCGGCGAGGACATCCTGGAGTGGCAGAAGGTGGAGGCGCCCGGCCGCCGGCGGCGCTGGTACGACGACGGCGGCACCACCCTGGCCGTGATCATCGCCTCCCACTCCGACATCGACGATCTGGTGCCCGCCCTGGTCGCCTACCAGATCGAGTGGAACAAGCTCCATCGGGAGCTGCAGAACGTCGAGCTGGCCTCGGAGCGCGCCCGGGAGGCGGCCGGCGCCACCGAGGCTGACTGGGACCGCCTCCGCGAGGCCTGGGGCCCGGACCTGGAGGCGAACCTGGCCCTGGTCAGCCAGGCGGAGTGCCACATCACCCTGCGCATGATCGGCGGCACTCACGTCGGCTACTCTCGCAGCGCCGACCGGTGGTGGGAGGCGATCAGCGCCCCCCTCGCCGAGATGGGCCTCGGCGACGCGCCCGTCTACTTCGTCTCCTCCAACGTCCACAGCCTCGTGAACGTCCTCAGCGGCGTCGCGCACCGGCTCGAGACGGACATCCGCGACTTCGTCCGCGAGGCGGATCCGGAGCTGTTCGAGGAGTACCAGAAGCTCGAGGCGGGCATCATCCGGGCCTCGTACGACAACTGGCTGTACTTCGCCGCCCGTACTCTCTTCGACCATCACCCGGAGGTCGAGCGCTACCGGCGCCTGCGCACCGAGATGGAGACCGAAGCCGGCATCCGGCACATCCCGGCCCGGGCCGGCGTCGACTCCGCCGCCCAGATCTTCAACCTCTCCCTGCTCGACGCGGACTGCTTCGACCGCCGCGTCGGCCGCGTCGATCCCCTCGCTCTGCGCGCCTCCCACGCGGCGATCGTCAACATCGACTATCCCCTCGGCCTGACCGCCTATCACCTGCTGCGCCAGGTCGCCGAGCAGGTCACCCAGATGAGGGGCGTCTATGTGATGGGCAAGGCGGCGACGCTCAACGCCGCGGTGGGCGACGTGATGATCCCCGACGTCGTCTTCAACGAGCACTCGGGCAACACCTACTTCCTCGACAACTGCTTCAGCGCCGCCGACGTCCAGCCCCATCTCGCCTATGGATCGGCGCTCGACAACCAGCGGGCGGTGACGGTTCGCGGCACCTTCCTCCAGAACCGCGATTACCTGGACTTCTACTACCGCGGGCGCTACACGATCGTCGAGATGGAGGCCGGCCCCTACCTGGACGCGTCATTCGAGGCCAGCCATTCCGGACGCCACCCCATGAACGAGAACGTCAACATGGCCCGGCTCGGATTCGACCTTGGCGTCGTCCACTACGCCTCCGACACCCCCTACACGCAGGCGCGCACGCTGGGTGCGCGCGGCCTCAGCTACCGGGGAATGGACTCCACCTACGCGTCAGCGGTGGCGGTGGCCCGCCGCATCCTGGCCCAGGAGGGCGCCCTCCTCGACTGAGACGCGGGCTGGAGCCCCCGGGTGGGGATGGTTGTGACGGCCGTGCGAGGTTCCCGCCAGCCCCGACGGGCATCCGTCGCCGCATTCCAGCTGGATGGTGGTGTGCCCGATCGCGAAGGAGTCGCAGAGCCTGGACTCCATCTCGCGCACCACCTTCTCGGCGCCGGCCAGGCTGTCACCCTCGACGACCACGTGACAGCTGAGCGCGATCTGCTCGGGCGCGATCGACCAGATGTGGAGGTCGTGGACGGAGACGGCGCCGGCCGTGGCCCGGATGAGACCGGCGACCTCGCCCAGGTCGATCCCCCTCGGGGTGCCCTCCAACAGGACGTTGACGGTCTCTAGCCCGATCCGCAGGGCGCTCCCGCCGATCAGAAGCGCGATCAGCACGGAGACGATGGGGTCCGCATAGAGGAATCCGGTCAGCAGGATGACGACGCCGGCCACGATCACGCCCAGGGCGCCGGCGAGGTCGCCGAGAACGTGGAGCAGGGCGGCGCGCACGTTGAGATCCGCTCTCGCGTGACCGAGCCCGAGAGCGACGTAGGCGTTGACAATGATGGCGACGGCGGCCGTGCCGACCACGACCAGGCCCTGGACCGGCTGCGGCTGAGCGAAGCGGCGGGCCGCCTCGGTCAGGATGACGGCCACGATCAGGGTCAGGATGCCGGCGTTCCCCAGCGCGGCCAGGATGCCCGCCCGGTGATATCCGTAGGTCCGTCGGGAGTCGGCCGGGCGCCGCTGGACGCCCATCGCGAGCAGGGCCAGGACCAGGGAGACGACGTCGGCCAACTCGTGTCCGGCGTCCGAGATGAGTGCCAGGGAGTGCGACCAGAGCCCCGCTCCCAGCTCTCCGAGGAGGATCAGGCACGTCAGCACGAGAGCCACCCGGAGGCTCCCGGCCGCGCCCCGGAAGTGGCGGTGCGGGCGCTCCACGACCGGTCCGCTCATCGCTCCAGCTTAGAGCGGCCGCTGGTGGCCGTCGAGGAAGCTGAGCAGGCGCTGCATGGGCAGTGACGGGGCGTTCCCATCGTGGTCGGGGCGCTGCTTCTCAGAGAAAGGACTCGTCGAGCGAGTCGAGGCGGTAGCCGATGCCGCGAAGCGTGGTCACCCGAACGCCGCTCCCCTCCAGCTTGGCGCGCAGCCAGGCGACGTGGACATCCACGGTCTTGGGCTCGCCGAAGAAGCGCGGACCCCAGGCGGCGGCCAGGAGGCGATCCCGGCTCATCGCCCGGCCCGCCTGCGCGACCAGGACCCCCAGCAGGGCGAACTCGCGCGGCGACAGCTCCAGCTCCCTGCCGCCGAGCATGACCCGGCGCGCCCCCATGTCGAGCTCGAGGCGCCCCAGCCGGAGCCGGGCCGGGGCCGGCGGGCGCCGTTCCCGAGCCCGGAGCAGGGCCAGCACCTGGGCCGCGACCACCGCCGCTGATGCGGCCGCCGGCATCCAGGCGTCGGCGCCCAGCTCCAGGCAAGCCAGCGCCTCGGGATCGCCGCCTCCCATGGCGAGCAGCGGCGCCCCGGTGATCCGGCGCGCGGACCCGACGAGGTCGATCGGGTCCGCTCCCTCCAGCACCAGCGCGTCCGCCTCCCGCTCGTGGAGGACCGCGGGCCAGGTCCGGTGCCAGGCGACCTCCAACCCGCCCCGGCCCGAACGCCCGCGCAACTCTGACATGAGCGCCCGCGCGAGACGTCCCGAGCCGGTGAGCAGCACGACCCGGGAGATCCCCCGGCGGTCGTCAGTACTTGGAGACGTTCAGCTCCTCCACCCGCCCGGTCACCAGGTAGACGACGCGCTCGCAGATATTGGTGGCGCGGTCCGCGATCCGCTCCAGGTTGTGGGTGACCCAGACGAGGTAGGTCGCCTCCGCCACCTGGCGCCGGTCGGCGGCCATCAGCGAGAGCAGCTCCGAGTACGCACGGTCGTAGAGGGCATCCACCTCGTCATCCTCGGCGCAGAGCGCCCGGGCCAGCGCGACGTCCTGGTCGGCGAGCGCGCGCAGGGTCCGGGTGACGATCGAGCGGACGCCGGCTCCCATCTCCAAGATGACCGCGGGCACCGCCAGGCGGGGGGTCGGCCCGAGCATCAGAGCGACCTTGGCAATCCCCTCGGCGTGGTCCCCCATCCGCTCCAGGTCGGCGAGCACGTAGAGGGCGGCCACGAGCGTGCGCACGCCCCCCGGGTCCTCGGTCGCGGCGAGGGCGGCGCTGGCCTGGTCCTCGAGCTGATAGCGGAGCCGGTTGACCTCCAGGTCGCCGCGGACGACCCGGTCGGCGAGGGCGAGATCGCGACCGGCGAGGGATGCCATCGCATCCGCCAGCGCGGACTCGACGCGCGCTCCCAGTGCCTGCAGGTCCGCCTCCATACCGCTGAATCGTACGTCTCCCATCCCACGGCCCGATCTCCGCAGAGGCGAGGTGAGGCGAAGCGTGGGGGGCTGCGGGCGGGGCGTCCGCCGGGCTCCCCAAGCGTTAACGATCTCTTAACCCGACGCCGGATAGGGTTGGGCACAGGAGGTCAGACATGAGACTCAGCATCGTTCCGCAGGAGCGTCGCTTCTACGAGCTCTTCGCCAAGCAGGGGGACCTGGTCGGTGAATCACTCTCGGAGCTGTTCAAAGGGCTCCTGGAGAGCCGTTCCCGGCATCCCCGGCTGCGGGATCTGGAACACCAATGCGACGACGTCACGCACGAGATCTACAACCTCATCAACAAGACGTTCGTCACCCCTCTCGAGAGAGAGGACATCTACTCGCTGGCGTCCTCGCTGGACGACGTCGTCGATCTTGCCGAGGAGATCGCCGACAAGGTCGATCTCTACGGAGTCACCCAGATCACCCAGCCCGCGCGCCGGACCGGCGAACTGCTGGCCAGCGCCGGCGTCGAGATCGCCCACGCCCTGGCGGACCTGGAGGGGTTCAAGCAACTGGAGCAGCGCCGGATCGAGATCCACCGGCTCGAGAACGAGGCGGACAGCATCAATCGCGAGGCGATGGCCGAGCTCTTCTCCGGCGACATGCCGGCCGGCGAGCTCGTCAAGTGGAAGGACCTCTACGACCTGCTCGAGGCCGCCATGGACCGCTGCGAGCGAATCGCCAACCTGCTGGAGGCGATCGCGATCAAGAATGCTTGAGGCCCTCTTCGCCGTCACCATCGTGGTGGCGGTCGTCTTCGACTTCACGAACGGATTCCACGACACCGCCAACGCCATCGCGACGTCGGTCTCGACCCGGGCCATGACCCCCCGCCAGGCGGTCGCCCTCTCCGCCGTGCTGAACCTGGTGGGAGCCATCGTCACCGTCGTCTTCTTCCAGGCCAAGGTCTCCAACACGATCGCCGGCATCCTCGGCCATCACGTCGCCCTGGTGGTGGTGCTGTCGGGCCTGCTGGGGGCCATCGCCTGGAACCTGATCACGTGGTGGAGGGGTCTCCCCAGCAGCTCCACCCACGCCCTGGTCGGGGGCCTCGTGGGCGCCGGGCTGGCGGCGGCGGGTGGCCCCAGTGGCGTGCACTGGAACTCGGTCATCAAGGTCGTGCTGTCGCTGATCGTGTCGCCGCCGATGGGATTCCTGGTCGGCGCCGTCTTCATGGGCGGGCTGCTCGTCGCCGTGTACCGGCTGCGTCCCGCCCCGCTCAACCGGACCTTTCGGGGCCTGCAGGTGCTGACGGCGGCCTTCGTCTCCTACTCGCACGGCTCCAACGACGCCCAGAAGACGATGGCCGCCATCGCCCTCGCGCTGCTGGCGACGGGCCACATCACGCACTTCTACATCCCGATCTGGGTCGTCGCGCTCTCCGCGGCCGCGATCGGCTTCGGGACCTACGCGGGCGGCTGGCGGATCATCCGGACGCTGGGCTGGCGCATCTACAAGCTCGATCCCGCCACCGGCATGGCGGCGCAGCTGACCGGCGCGGTCGTGATCCAGGCCGCCACCCAGCTCGGGCTGCCCGTGAGCACGACGCATGTGGTGACCGGCTCGGTGATGGGAGCCGGCGCTCCCCAGCACCTCTCCG
Organism: Candidatus Dormibacteraceae bacterium; assembly: GCA_050734915.1. Taxonomy (GTDB): domain Bacteria; phylum Chloroflexota; class Dormibacteria; order Dormibacterales; family Dormibacteraceae; genus JBOHUX01. The sequence continues at coordinate 8,442 of JBOHUX010000021.1, read as the reverse complement.
CCATCCGCTGGGGCGTCGGCGCCAACATCCTCACCGCCTGGGTTCTGACCATCCCCTGCGCGGGAGCCATCGCCTGGCTCGTCTACGCCGTCCTCCACACGGCGGGGGTCTCCGGCTGACCGTCACCCGGGCGTGATCCGGTGCCAGTCCTCGCCGTGGCGGTGCAGGGCGAGGATCATGCCGTGGGGCAGGCCCTCGCGGCTCAGCTCCGCCCGCTCGAGGGCGGCTCGGTCGAGGAGAGTGCTCAGGATCTCGACGCCCGCCCGGAGCGCGCGGACCCGCGCCGCCGGCAGGCGCAGCTGTTCCCCGAGCTCGGCCGACGCGGTGGCGTCGAGCCGCCTCGCGGCGCGGGCCAGGTCGGCGGCGCCGAGCCCGGCCTCGAGCTCGGTCCCGATCACCGCGGGGAGGTGGAGGACGGTGCCCCCGGTCGCGACCAGGCGCTCGGCGCCGGCAAGGGGCCGGGCGGCCAGGAGGCGGATGGCCTCGCCTCTCACCGCCCGCCTCTCGCCGGCATGGGGCGGGTCGGAGAGGAGGCGGTCCGCGAGCACCCCGGAGCCGAGCCCGAGCGAGAGCCAGTCGAGCACCGTCTCGCCCTCCGCCATCACCAGCTCGGTGCTGGCACCCCCGACGTCGGCCATCAGCCAGCGCCCCGCCGACGCGTGCCGGGAGGCGACCCCCAGGAAGGCGAGGCGGGCCTCCACCTCCTCGCTCAGGAGATGGACCGGCTTCCCCGCCCGGAGCCCGGCCCCCGCGCAGAAGGCCTCCCCGTCCGACGCGCGACGGACGGCGGCGGTGGCGCCGATGGCGAGGTCCTCGGCGCCATCCTGCCGGGCCCGGTCGAGAACCGAAGTCAGCGCGGTCAGGGCCTCGCGCATCTTCTCGTCGCCGATCGAGCCGGTCCGCTCCACCCTCGCGCCCAGCCCCGGCATCTCCACGTGGCGGGCCACCTCCCTCAGACCACGGGTGGACACGTCGGCGACGACCGCCTGGACAGTGTTGCTCCCCACATCCACCGCGGCCAGGCGCATGCCTTCGCCAGCCTAGCAGCGCCGGGCGGCATGCCCTACACGGGCCTGCGGCAGCCCACGATCATCCGACGAGCCCTCGCGCAGCGCATCCAGTGGCATGTGACGGTCGGATGAGGACCAGGCCGAAGGCCCGAAGGCCGGCGGTCTGGACCGTCGGTGCGAAGGCGGGGGTGGCGCAAAGACGATCCCATCCTGAGATGGGTGAGGAGGCGCGCCGGGCCCCCAACGCACGCATCAGGGGCCGTAGGGCGCCGGCGGTCGGGGGCGCCGGATGGTCCTCAATTCGGCTGTTACGGTCCACTAGTAGTATTGCCGGCGGGATGGCGGGGAGCCGGATCGAACGCGACTCGATGGGCGAGGTGGAGGTACCGGCCGACGCCTACTACGGGGCCTCCACGATGCGGGCGGTGCTCAACTTTCCGATCAGCGAGCTGCGCTTCCCGCGATCGTTCATCCGCGCGCTGGGCCTGATCAAGAAGGCGGCCGCGGAGGTCAACGGCGAGCTCGGCCTCCTCGAGCCCGACCTCGCGGCCGCCATCGCGACGGCGGCCGGCGAAGTCGCGGAGGGCAGGTTCGACGCCGACTTCCCGATCGACATCTATCAGACTGGCTCGGGAACCTCCACCAACATGAACGCCAACGAGGTGATCGCCAACCGCGCGGCCGAGCTGCTGAGTGGCGAGCGGGGAGCGGGGCTGGTGCACCCCAACGACCACGTCAACCGCTGCCAATCCTCCAACGACGCCATCCCGACGTCGATGCAACTGTCGGCCGCGCTGGCGATCGAGGAGGATCTGCTGCCCGCGCTGGACCAGCTGGCCCAGGCTCTGGAGAGCAAGGCCGGAGAATTCATGCCCGTCGTCAAGACCGGCCGCACGCATCTCCAGGACGCCACCCCGATCCGGCTCGGCCAGGAGTTCGCCGGCTACTCGGGCCAGATCCGGGAGTCGATCCGGCGAGCACGCCAGGCTCAGGCGGAGCTGCTGGTGGTGCCGCTCGGCGGCACCGCCGTGGGCACGGGCATCAACGCCCATCCCGAGTTCGCACCTCGCGTCTGTGCGCGGCTGGCGGAAAGGACGGGGCTGGCCGTGCGGGAGACCGACAACCACTTCCACGCCCAGGCCGCCCTGGACGCGGTGGTCGCGGCCCACGGCGGCTTGCGCACAATCGGGATGAGCCTTTGGAAGTGTGGCTCCGACATCCGACTGATGGGGATGGGGCCACGCGCCGGCATCGGCGAGCTGGCGCTCCCGGAGACCCAGCCCGGCAGCAGCATCATGCCCGGCAAGGTCAACCCCGTCATCGTCGAATCGCTCACCATGGCGGTCGCGCGGGTCATGGGCAACGACGTGACGATCGCGGTCTGCGCCCAGTCCGGCAGCCTGTTCGAGCTCAACGTGATGATGCCTCTGGCCGCCCACTGCCTCCTCGACTCTGTCTTTCTGCTCGCCCGCACGGCGGGAAACTTCACCGCCCGGTGCGTGGAGAACCTGGCGGCGACCGGCAGGGGACCGGAGCTGGTCGAGAAGGGGCTCATGCTGGCCACGGCGCTGGCCCCCCTGATCGGCTACGACGAAGCGGCCAAGCTCGCCAAGGAGGCTTTGCGGACGGGCCGAACGATCCGCGAACTCGCCCGCGAGCGGGGCTTGGCCGAGGCCGATCTGGCCCGGATCCTCGACCCCGCCCGGATGACGGATCCCGGCCTGGAAGGTTGAGCCGAGGCGGGCCCCGGCGTGCAGCTCGATCGGCGCGCGCCGAGCTCGTCCGGGGTGAGAGCCGGCGCGGGGGGACGGGCGCACTCAGGGGCCAGGTACCATTCCCAATGGATCAGGCAGGCTAGACGCGGAGCTCCATGAGCACGAGGTCCTCCCCCCAGTAGTGGGCGCGCAAGTAGCCCGACTCCGTGAACCCGGCCGCGCGGAAGAGGCCGACCGCCTCGGCCAGCTTGGGGCTGAGGTTCAGCCAGATCTTCGCCACGCCCGCCCGCCGGGCGCGGGAGACAGCGTGGTCGAGCAGAGCGCGCCCGACACCGCGGCGGCGAAGGGCGGGCACCACCCCGATCCTGTCCAGGAAGCAGGTCCCGGTCGGGAAGCTGCACCGGACGACCCCCGCCAGCTCCCCCTCGAGCCTCGCCACGTAGAGCTCGAAGCCGCCCCGGAACCAGGCGGCGACCTCGGCGGTGGCGGGCGACTGGTCGGCCAGGAGGCGTTCGTCGAGGTGGCCTTGGAGGGGCTCCCAGATGGTGCCGTAGAGGCCGGCCAGGGTGCCCGCCTCCGACGCGGACGCGAGCGAGATCCGCGGCTGGGGCCGGAAGAGCCTCATGCGGCGCTCCCGCCGGGTGGACGCCGAATCATGCCTGAAGGTTAGAGTAGCGCCGCCATGGATCTCCTCCAGGAGGCGCGGAGGCTCGAGGAGGAGGGGCGCCTCCACGACGCGCTCGAGGCCGCCCAGGCCGCGTGTGAGCGCCGGCCCCGGGAGCCGGAGGCATGGACGGTCCTGGCCCGGATCAGCGGCAGGCTGGGGATGACCGTCGCCAGCCAGGATGCGGCGCGTCGCGCGGCGGAGCTGGCCGGCGGCTGAAGCGCCTCGACCGCACGAGGTCCCATTCGGCGGCCCCACCTCCAGGCTGACCGCACGGGGGGTCGCCCGGAAGCCGGGGCTGCGTACAGTTACGGCGGGGATGGGAGATGGGTAGCGGCCTGAACCGCCTCACGCACCGTCCCGAGGCGGTGGCCCTCGCCTCGCTGACGGTCGGCGTCGTCATCGTCATGGTCAAGCTGGCCGTGGGCCTCCTGACCGGCAGCCTGGGCCTGGTCAGCGAGGCAGTCCACTCGGGCCTCGACGCCGTGGCCTCCGCTTTCGCCTACCTGGCGGTCCGGACTGCCCGCAAGCCGCCCGATCACGACCACCCCTACGGCCACGGGCGGGCGGAGAACCTGGCCGCCTTCGCCGAGGGGATCCTGCTCATCCTGACCGCGATCGGAATCGGGTATGCGGCCACCCGGCGCCTGATCGGCGGCACCGCCGACGTGACCAACGCCGGGTATGCGATCGCCATCCTGGCGATCACGATCGTGATCGAGTCGGTCCGGGCCGAGGTGCTCCGGCAAACCGGGAAGGCGGCGGCCAGCCAGGCGCTCGAGGCCAGCTTCCAGAACCGGCTCACGGACGTGATGACCTCGCTGGCGGTCCTCGTCGGCCTGGTCGGCGTCCACTTCGGCTACGCCTGGGGCGATTCGGTCGCGGCGCTCCTGGTGGCGGCGCTGGTCCTGAGAGGCGCGGCCACGATCTGCTGGCGCGCGGGCGACATCCTGATGGATCGCGCTCCGGCGGGCGCCGAGGATGATCTCCGGCGCGCCATCGGCGCGGTCGCCGGTGTGCGGGAGGTGCGCACCGTGCGCGTGCGACGCTCGGGTCCCCGCCTCCTCGGTGACGCTCGGGTGGCGACCCGCCGCACGCTCTCCGTGGAGGCCGCGCAGAGCCTCAGCGACAGCGTCCGGCAGGCGGTCGCCGGCACGCTGCCCGAGATGGAACTGACGCTCGTGATCGAGGCCCACCCGCAGTCCGACCACCTGGTCGAGCGGGTCCACGCCGCGGCCTCCCGCCACGGCCAGGTCGAGGACCTGCACAACGTCACCGTGGAGCGCGAGCAGGACGGCACCCTGCACCTCACCATGCACGCCAAGCTGCCCGGCCACCTCTCCCTGGGCACGGCCGCCGGCACCAGCGCCGACCTCGAGCGAACCCTCCGCTCCGAGCTGCCCGAGATCTCGCGGATCGACGTGCACCTGGAGCCGCTGGAGCCCGACCTCGTCTCCGGGGAGAACGTGACCGGCCGCGACGCCGCCCTGGCGGCGCGGATCCGCGCGGTCGTCGAGGGCCACCCCAAGGTGCTCGCCTGCCGCGACGTCGAGCTCAGCTCGCGGGGCGGCTCGATCACCGCCCACGTGGTCGCCCAGATGCCCGGGGACGTGTCGCTGGAGAGCGCCCACGCCGTCGAGACCGAGCTCCAGGAGATGCTCCGTCTCGAGCTGCCGGGACTGCACGAGGTGGTGGCCCGGGTGTCACCATGAGTGGGTCCCAGCGGCCTCGGTTCCCTCTCACGGAAGGCGGGCGCGGGCGGCCGGCGGGGACATCGCGGGCGGGCCGTCTCCCCGAGGCCCGGGCCGCCGGTTCCAAGGCTCAGCCAAGGACGGCCCCTACGGGGCGAGCCGCGATTCGCACATCTTCATGAACTCGGAGCGGATCTCCGCATCCGTATCGTAGGTGCCCCGCCAGAACGTGGTCCGGGTCCGCGCCTCGACCTCCCGCACTCCGCGCATCTGGGTGCAGAGGTGGACGGCCTCCAGGTAGACGGCGACGCCGTGGGCCTCCAGGATGCGCTCCAGCGAGTCCACTATCTCCTGCCCGATCCGCTCCTGGACCGTGAAGCGGCGCGCGAAGAGGCGGACCAGCCGGGTCAGCTTGGAGATGCCGATGATGTGCTCGTGGGCGATGTATCCGACGTAGGCGTGGCCGAAGAAGGGAAGCGAGTGATGCTCGCACAGCGAGAAGAAGGGGATCGGGCCCTCCACCACCTGCGAGATCCGGCAGTCGGGACCGCCCCGGCACTCGGTGGGAAAGGCGGTCACCAGCTTGGGATCCCCCTCGTATCCCTCGGTCGCGTCGCGGAGCGCGGCCAGGAAGCGGGCCGGCGTGCGGAGCGTGCCCGGTTGGCCCACCCGCAGGCCGAGCGCCTGGAAGATCTCCGCCATGTACCCCTGGTACCGCTCCCACTGCTCGCCGGTGATGCTCCGGGGCGCGACGCGCTCCCACTCGCGATCCTCCTCGTCCTCCGAATGGAGCGAGGTGACCAGGCCGGGTTCGGATCCTCTCACGGGCATCTGTCCTCGGTCACGATATCCGCAAAGGGTACCCTCGCCGGCATGAGGCCCTTCGAGCGGGGCGGAGGACTGGTTCGTCCCCGGGCGCCCTGCGAACCGGCATCCAGGGTACCGTTAGTGGACACGCGCCCGTTTCAATGATGTAAAGAGGAGGTCTTTGGTGCCGGAATCCCGCCTGGACAGGCTGGTCCGCGGGCAGGGCTGGATGGAGGGGCCGGCCGGCCTCATCCAGGACTGGGTGGGCGCTGCCTACGGGGCGCTGGGCGCGCCCGGCCAGCGGCTCAAGAGCCTCCTGCACGGAAGTCTCATCCTCGGGCATCCTCTTCATCCGGCCCTCACCGACGTGCCCTTGGGCGCGTGGATGGCAGGGCTCGTTCTCGACTACGTGGCCCACTTCACGACCCGCATCCCCACCGGCGCCGGTGACGTCGCCCTCGCGGTCGGAGTCATCGTCGCCCTGGCGTCCGCCGCCACCGGCTACACGGACTTCCACGAGACCTTCGGCCACGAACGGCGGCTCGCGCTGACCCACGGCCTCCTGATGACACTCGTGATCGTGATCGAAGCACTCTCGCTGGCGCTCCGCTGGTGGGCGGGGGCGGGGGTGCATCCGGCGGCGGTCGGGATCGCAACCGTCGGTCTCGGGCTCGCCATGGCCGGCATGTTCGTGGGCGGCCACCTCACCTTCGGGCTGGGGACGATGGTCAACCGCAACGCGTTCGCCGAGGGGCCCGGCGACTACGTCGAGGTGGGCCCCGCCTCAGGGTTCGGAGAGGGCGCGATGACCCGGGTCGAGGCGGCCGGGATGGCGGTGCTCGTAGCCCGGGTCGAGGGCCGGCTGCATGCCATCGGCGCCGTCTGCTCACACGCCGGTGGCCCGCTCGACGAGGGGACGCTGGCGGGGACCACCGTCACCTGCCCCTGGCATGGCTCCCGCTTCTGCGTCCTCGACGGCCGGGTCGAGGGCGGCCCCGCCACGTTCGCCCAGCCGTCGCTGCAGGTCCGAGAGAGGGAGGGCCGGGTCGAGGTCAAGCTCGCCCATCCGCTGCACTAGCGGCGGGGACGGGCGGCGCTCCCCTTCCCAGCCGCTGCACGTACGAGGTCATCGTGACCGGGCGGCGCGTGACCGGGCGGCGAACTGCTCCTCCCACGCCCGACGTCCGGGGCCCGAGCGGCGTCTGCTACCCTCGGGATTCTGAAGCGCTTCGAAGCGATTGACGCCGCCGCCCGCGCTGCGCCCCGCACACTCCTGGTCTGCAATCTCGGCGTCCCCTCCCAGGAGCTTCATCAGCTGCGGGACTCGCCCCGGAACTTCTACATGCTCGGTTCGATGGGGCTCGCGTCCTCGATCGGGGTCGGCCTCGCCGCCGGCGGCACGCGGCCGGTGGTGGTCCTGGACGGGGACGGTTCCGTGCTCATGAACCTGGGCACCCTGGCCACCATCGCCGTCGAGCGGCCCGCCCGCCTGACCCTGGTCGTCCTCGACAATCACGTCTACGGATCGACCGGCAGCCAGCCGACCGCCACCGCGCGCGGCGTCGATCTGGCCGCGATGGCGCGGGCGGCGGGGATCCTGAGCGTCCACGAGGTCTCCGCGGAGCCGGAGCTCGAGGCACGCCTGGGGGATTGCCTGCGCACCCCGGGGCCGCACGTGATCCTGGCTCACGTCGAGGCCGGTGAGATGGAGGTCCAGGTCATCCCGCTGGCGCCCGACGAGATCCGCGCCCGCTTCTCGGGCGAGGCCCGCACCCCGCCGGGGGTCCCGGCGGCGCCGCGACCGGCCGGCCCCTCGCGCGCGGACGAGCTCGCCTTCGGCATGGTCAGGGCGGGCGCGGACCTGGCCTGCTCGGTGCCCTGCAGCTCACTGATGCCGCTCCTGGAGGCCCTCGTCCGCCTCGGCGTCCCCCACCTCGGAGTCACCCGCGAGGAGGAGGGTGTCGGCGTCTGCGCCGGCGCTCAGCTCGCCGGAAGGACGCCAGTGCTCCTCATGCAGAACACCGGCCTTGGCAACTCACTCAACGCACTGGCGACCCTGCCGGTCCTCTACCGGATGCCGTTGGTGATGCTGATGGAACACCGCGGCCTCCCCGGCGAGCGAATCTCCGCCCAGCTCCCGATGGGGGAGCAGGCGCCGGGATACCTGGAGACGGCCGGCATTCCCGCTTTCACGGTCTCCCGGCCGGAGGAGCTGGACCTGATCCCCAGGCTGGTCGGGCATGCCCGCCTCGCGCAGCGGCCGGTGGCGGCCCTGGTCGCCCCCGGCGCGTGGAGGTAGCCGCTCAGCCGGGGGGAAGAGCATCCGCGAAGGGCCCGTAGACGAGCTCGAAGCGTGCCTCCCCGAGCAGATCCCGGACCGTCAGCGCGCCGGCCGCCAGCCGCGCCGCCGCGCGGGCCTCCAGGTCGGTGCTCTTCCTCGGCACCGCCTGCGTGATGGCACCCGCGCCAGGGGCCGCCGCCCAGGCGCGGTCACCGGCCCGCTTCCAGGCGAGAAGACGACCGGCGGACGAGGCCACCTCCCGGCAGGCCATGCG
>JBOHUX010000020.1:0-21505 GCA_050734915.1 Candidatus Dormibacteraceae bacterium | reverse complement strand
TCACCTCGGGGTTGGTGGCCGATTACCTGGCCGCGCTGGCCGAGCATCGGGACCATCTCCGGAGGGCGGCGGCGGCCGCCGGGGGCCGGTTCCTGAACACCATCAGCTCGGATGACCTGGGCGCCGCGCTGCGGGCGGCGGCCGCCGCCGGGCTTGTCCGTCGGGTGGCCGGATGAGCTACCCGGGATGAGCCTGCTGGCCCCGGCCGGGGCGCTGGCGCTGATCGGGCTGCCCGCGATCGCGCTGCTCTACTTCCTCAAGATCCGCCGGCCCCGGCTGCCGGTATCGACCCTGCTCTTCTGGCGCCCGCATCTCGAGGACCGCCATGCCAACGCCCCCTGGCAGAGGATCCGGGCCGGTCTCCTCCTCCTCCTGCAGCTGGCGGCGGCGGCGGCGGTGGCGCTGGCCTTGATGCGTCCGGCGCTGCCCGGCGCGGCCGGCATCACCGGCACCACTGTCGTTCTTCTCGATGGCTCCGCCAGCATGACCGCCACCGACGCCACCCCCAGCCGGTTCGGGGCGGCGGTGGCGCGGACCCGGCGGCTGGCGTCCCAGCTCGGCCCCGGCCAGCGGATGGCGGTCATCGAGCTGGAGAGGCACGCCCGCCTCCTGGCCGCCCCGACGTCCGATCCGTCCCGCCTGGCCGCGGCCCTCGACGCCGCCCGCCCGGGAACGGGGCCGGCCGACTTCGGGGAGGGAGCCTCGCTCGCGGACGCGATCCTGGCGGGGCGGGAGGGATCGATTGTCCTCATCGGCGACGGGCATCTCACTCCGGCCGCCTCGCCGCCTACCCTCGCCGCCCCCCTCACCTACCTGCCGGTCGGCACCAGCGGGGAGAACACGGGCATCGAGGCGATCGCGGCCGCTCCCCAGGGCATCTTCATGCGGATCGTCAACTACGGCCGCCGGGCTCGCGACCTGCAGGTGCGGATGATCGCCGACGGACGCCTTGCGGACGTTCTCCCCGCCCACATCGAGGGGGGATCCAGCACCGACGTGGTCTGGACGCGGCTCCCGGCCGGAACCCGGATCCTGGAGGCGAGCCTGACTCCGGGCGACGCCTTCGCCCTCGACGACAACGCCTGGCTTCCGACCGGGACCCCGATCCGGCACCGGGCCCTGCTCGTAACCGCCGAGAACGGCTTCCTCGCGCGCGCCCTGCGGCTCCATCCCGGCCTCGACGTCCGGGTGGTCAAGCCGGCCGGCTACCGGCCGGGGCCGTACGACCTCTATGTGTTCGACGGCTGGGTGCCTCCCGGCCCGCTCCCCCAGCCCGCCCTGGTGGTGGCGCCGCCGCTCGGGCGGGGGCCGGTCCCGGCGGGGCCGGCGATCGACCCCGGCGGAGTGCTGCCGGCGGCGCCCGACGAGACCCTTCTCCGGGACGTCAACCTGGCCGATGTCCACGTCCAGGCCGCCGCCCGGGTGGTGGTGCCGCCCGGCTGGCGGACCGTGGTCTCGGCGGTCAACGGGCCCCTGCTCCTGATCCACGAGGGCTCCCCGGCGGTGGCGGAGCTGACCTTCGACATCCATCGCTCCGACCTGCCGCTGCGAGCCGCCTTCCCGATCCTGATCCAGAACCTCGTCGCCCGCCTCCTGCCGGGGGCATTCGAGGGCCAGGTGCTGTCGCCCGGCGACTCGGTGCCGCTGGTCGCCGAGCCGGGCGCCCGCCGGCTCGAGGTGACGACGCCCGGGGGGACCACCGCGCGGCTGGCGCCCCCCTTCCCGGCGGCCCCCTTCACCGACACCTCGGCTCCCGGCGTCTACACCGTTCGCCAGCTGCTCCCGGGCGGCGGCCGCACCAGCTCGTTCGTGGTCGATTTCCAGGACCCCGCCCAGTCCCGCATCCAGCCCGGAGCGGCGCCGCCCGTCTCGGAGGCGACGCCCCCCGCGCGGGGCGGGCGGCGGGGGACGCTGGAGGTCTGGCCCTGGCTCGCGGCGGCCGCCCTGGCGCTGCTGGCGGCCGAGTGGCTGGTCTTCCTGAGGAGGGCCTGAGGTGGGTGCCTGGGCGGGCCTCGCGGTGGTGCGCCCCGAGCTCCTCCTCCTCCTGGTCCTCCTTCCGGCCTTCGCCCTCGCCTGGCGCCGGAGGCCTCCGGCCGCCGGGCCGGGCCGGTCGCGCCTGGCGCTCGCCCTCCGGCTGGTCCTGGTCGCGCTGCTCGTGCTCTCCCTGGCCGGGGTGCGGGTGGTCACCCAGCCCCAGCGCCGGGCCCTGATCGCGGTCGTCGACCTCAGCGCCAGCACCCGGGCGGCCCGCGATCAGGAGGCGGCCGCCGTCAGCGCTCTCGTCCAGGCGAAGCGGGCCGACGACCTCTTCGGCGTCGTCACGTTCGGCCACCAGGCCACCGTCGAGCTGCCGCCCACCGCCACCCCCGTCTTCGACGGCTTCCAGACCCAGCCCGACCCCGGTTACACCGACATCGAGGGCGCGCTGCGCCTGGCTGTCGGGCTGATCCCGGATGGCTACGCGCGGCAGCTGGTGCTGGTCAGCGACGGCCGCCAGAACCTCGGCGACGCCGCCACCGCCGTCGCCGCCCTCAGGGCGGAGGGGGTCCGGGTGGACGTTCGGCCGGCCGGCTCCGCGCCCCGGGCGGAGGTCCTGGTGGCCGGCGTCCAATCTCCGCACGAGGTCCACGCCGGGCAGAGCGCCGAGGTGGCCGTGGACCTGAATTCGACCGGCCCTGCGACCGGCACCATCGACGTCTCCATCGATGGTGAGGCCGTCGCCAGCAGGGCGGTCACCATCCCAGCCGGCTCGAGCGTGGAGAGCTTCCAGGTCGGTCCCCTCGCGCCCGGGCTGCACCAGGTCCGGGCCGCGCTCACGGCCAGCCCCGACACCTACAGCCAGAACAACGTCGGCGAGGCGATCCTGCGGGTGGTCGGACCGCCCCGCATCCTGATCCTGGAAGGTGCCGCCGGTGGGGGCGACAACATGGCGGCGGCGCTCAGCGCGGCAGGCATGGCGGTCACCCGGAGGCTGGCGGCGCAGGCACCCACCGACACGGCCGCGATCGCCCGCTTCGACTCCGTGGTGGTGGTGGACGCCGCCGCCGACCAGTTCCCGGCGGGGGCGATGGAGGCCATCGCGGCCGCCGCCAAGGACCTCGGCCACGGCCTGGTCACGATCGGGGGCGCGGACGCGTACGGCCCGGGCGGCTGGCAGGGCACCCCGCTCGAGGCGGCGCTCCCGGTCAGCATGGAGCTGCCGCCGCGCAAGGAGAAGCCGAAGGTGGCGGTGGTGCTGGTAATGGAGACGATGGAGGACCAGCAGGCGGATCAGGTCGCGATCGGTGCCGCCCGGGCGGTCATCGATCAGCTCTCCCCCCAGGACCTGGTCGCGGTCACCGACGGCAGCCAGGGCTTCGCCGTGCCCATGACCCGGGTCGGCGACCGCCGAACGGCGGAGGCGAGGCTGGGGTCGATCCGGCTCGGTGATTCCCCCAGCTACCTGCCCTTCGTCGCCATGGCGGGCCAGGCGCTCCAGAAGACCGACGCCGTCCTCAAGCACATCGTCGTCCTCGGCGACGGCGACGCGACGCCGGACGGTCTCGCCGGCGTCGTCGCCGGGCTCCGGAGGAAGGGGATCACGACCTCGGCGATAGGCGTCAACATCCACGGCAGCCAGGCCCTGATGGCGACCATGGCCGACCTCGCCCGGGCTGGCGGCGGTCGCTTCTTCCAGTCCAACGATCCCTCGCAGGTGCCTCAAGTCATGCTCGAGGAGAGCCGGGCCTCGCTCCGGCCCTGGTTCGAGCAGTTCCACTTCTTCCCCCGGGTGACATCGTCGGGAGACCTGCTGGCGGGGGTTCCGCTGGACGCGTTCCCGGCCCTCGGCGGTTACGTCGTCACCAGCCCCAAGCCGGCGGCCGAGGTCTACCTCGCCAGCCCCAAGGGCGATCCCGTCCTCGCCGCCTGGCGGTACGGGCTCGGCCGCGCTGTGGCCTGGACGAGCGATGCCGAGGGCCGCTGGACGAACTCGTTGCTGGCCGCGTCGGTGGGGGGCCGGCTCCTGGCCAGGATGGTCGCGTGGTCGCTGCCCGATCCCGCCGCCGGTCCCCTGGCGGTCCAGACCTCGGTCTCGGGCGACGGACTGGAGGTGGCGGTGAGCGGGACCGGCGGCGGCACCGTGCGGGTGACCGGCGTCGCTCCCGACCTGAGCGGGCTCGACCAGCAGTTGGCGCCGGTCGCTCCCGGCCGCTGGCGGGGACGGCTGCCTCTGGCCGGCACCGGCGCCTACCTGCTCCACGTGTCGTTGCTGCGCTCGGGCGCGGCGGTGGCGGGGGCCGACCTTGCCGTTGCCGTGCCCTACCCGCCCGAGTACCGGCACCTGGGTCGGGACGACCCCCTCCTCGCCGAGCTCGCCCACGAGGGAGGCCGCCTCCTCGCCAACCCGGCGGCGGCGTGGTCAGAGCCCGTGCCTCCCTTCCCGGTGGCAACCGACGTGGGCTGGCTGCTCCTGGTCCTGGCGGCCGTTCTCTGGCCGCTGGACGTCGCCGTGCGGCGCCTGATGTTGACTCCGGCCCAGCTCATGCGCATGCTCATGGAGGTCGTCCGCCGGCACCCGCCGAGCGAGGTCGAGCTGGCGGTGCCCGCCGAGCTGGCCGGCCTGCGGACGACCGTGCAGCGATACCGCCGCCAGCGCTCGGCGAGGGGGGCGGAGCCGGTATCGGCCGCCCCGCCGCCGGCTCCGACTCCGGCGCGGCCGGCGCCGGTCACTCCGCCGAGGGCGCAGGGGCGTGCTCTCAGCGAGGAGCTGCTGGAACGGAAGCGCCGGCGCCGGGCGGGCCGCTGAGGCGGCGGCGGGGGAGGCTCAGCCCCCGATCTGGCTCATCGACTTGGGAGGCTTGACGAACCCCTCCTGATTGATGAGGTGGCCCTCCTCCTTCTTCCAGATCGCCTCCTCGATGACGCCGCAGATGGCGTCGTCCGACGCCCCCGACCGCAGGAGATCGCGGAGGGGGGTCTCCGCCATCGAGAAGAGGCAGGTCCTAAGGCCGCCCTCCGCCGTCAGGCGGACCCGGTTGCAGGAGCTGCAGAACGCCTGCGAGACGGAGGAGATGAAACCGATCCCACCCGGAGCGCCGTCCGCGAACTTGAACTTGGCCGCGGGCGCGGGCCGATCCTGGGCGGCGGGGACGAGCGGGAAGAGATCCTCGATCCGTTCCTGGATCCGGCGGCTGGGGACGACGGCGTCGTTGCTCCAGATCCCGTCCGCGTCGAGCGGCATGAACTCGATGAAGCGGACCTCGTAGGCCTTCTCGCGCGCCAGCCGCGCGAATTCGACCACCTCATCGTCGTTCTGGCCTTTCATGACCACCACGTTGAGCTTGATCGGCCTCAGGCCCGCCTCCTCGGCGGCGGCCAGCCCGTCCAGCACCCGCTCGAAGGCATCGCTCCGGGCGATGTCCTTGAAGCGGTCGATGTGGAGGGTATCGAGCGAGACGTTGACCCGCTTGAGGCCCGCCTCCGCCAGCAGCCGGGCCTTCTGGCGCAGAAGGACGCCGTTGGTGGTCATCGTGATGTCGAGCGTGGGGTCCAGATCGTTGATCATCGCGATCAGCTCCTCGACCCGGACCCGGACCAGGGGCTCGCCGCCCGTGATCCGGATGGTACGCACCCCGTATCGCCGCACGAAGAGCCGCGCCAGCCGGTGGATCTCCTCGAATCGGAGGATGTCCTCCCGCGCCAGCCACCTCAGCCCCTCGGCCGGCATGCAGTAGATGCAGCGGAAGTTGCACCGGTCGGTGACGGAGATCCGGAGGTCGTCGGCGATCCGCCCGTATGAATCGAGCAGGACCCTGGCCATATTCGGGATCATACGCACATGGAGTACGAGCACATCCTGGTCCAGATCGAGCCCCCGGTGGCGGTCGTCACCCTCAACCGGCCCCGGGTTCTCAACGCACTCAGTCCCGAGCTGATCGCCGAATTGACGGGCGCCCTCGCCGACCTGGACGCGGAGGGGAGCGTTCGCGCGATCGTGCTCACAGGCGGCCCCCAGGTGTTCGCCGCCGGCGCCGACATCGCCGACATGGCCGACCGGGGACCGGTCGAGCAGCTCCTCCGCGACCAGACGGGCCGCTGGACGAAGCTGATGGCCGTCACCAAGCCCCTCATCGCCGCCGTCAATGGCTACGCGCTGGGTGGCGGCTGCGAGGTGGCGCTGATGTGCGACATCGTGATCGCCGGCGACACGGCGCGCTTCGGCCAGCCGGAGATCAACATCGGCATCATCCCCGGCGCCGGCGGTACGCAGCGCTGGCCGCGGACGGCGGGCAAGTACGTCGCCATGGAGGCCGTCCTGACCGGGGGGATGATCGGCGCCGCGCGCGCCCACCAGCTCGGCCTGGTCAACAAGGTGGTGCCCGCGGAGGTGACGATCGAGGTCGCCAAGCGCCTGGCCAGGGAGATCGCGGCCAAGCCCCCCCTGGCGGCGCGCATGGCCAAGGAGTCGGTCAACGCCGCGCTCGAGACCCCGCTCTCGGAGGGCCTGGCGCGGGAGCGGAAGAGCTTCTACTTCCTGTTTGCGACCGAGGATCAGAAGGAGGGCATGCACGCCTTCCTCGAGAAGCGACGCGGCGCCTTCAAAGGACGGTGAGCGGGATGGCGGACCCGACCGGGATCGAGCGGGAGCAGCTGGAAGAGCCGGTCGTGCTCGTGGAAGTTGTCGCCGGGGTGGCCTGGATCCGGCTCAACCGGCCCCGGCGCATGAACGCGATCACCACCGGCATGCGGGCGGAGCTGGCCGAGGCGCTGAAGCGGGTGGAGCGCGACGGCGCCGTCCGCTGCGTCGTGCTGACCGGGCAGGGCCGCGCCTTCTGCTCCGGCCAGGACGTGAAGGAGTTCGAGGAGAGGGTCACCGCCGAGCTCCGGGGCGCGGCCGCCTCGGAGAAGGCCGGCCGCACGCTGCGAGAGGAGTACCTGCCGATTATCACGCGGCTGCGGACGATGCCGAAGCCGGTCATCGCCGCCGTCAACGGAGTCGCCGCGGGGGTGGGCGCCAGCTTCGCGATGGCCTGCGACATCCGGATCGGAACGCCCGCGGCGGCATTCGTGGAGGCCTTCGTCGGAATCGGGCTGGTGCCCGACGGGGGCGCCACCTGGATGCTGCCCCGCCTGGTCGGGACCGGCCGGGCGCTGGAGATGCTCTTCACCGGCCGGCCGGTGGGGGCGACGGACGCGGAGCGTTTCGGGCTGCTCAATCAGATCGTCGCCGAAGAGCAGCTGGATGCCGTCGTCGGTGCCCTGGCGGCGACACTGGCGACCGGTCCGGCGGAGGCGATCGCGGCCACCAAGCGGGCGGTCAACCACGCCGCCGGCTGCGATCTCGAGGAGGCGATGGAGTTCGAGTCCTACCTCCAGGAGGTGATGGCGGCGGGCGACGACTTCCGGGAGGGCGTGGCGGCGTTCGGTGCCAAGCGCGCGCCCCGGTTCAAGGGCGCGCCCGGTGACTGACCTCCGGGACGCCGTGATCGTGTCCGCCGTGCGGACTCCGATGGGACGCTACGGTGGCCAGCTGAGGGACGTGCGCCCGGACGACCTCGCCGCGATCGCGGTCGGGGAGGCGGTCAGGCGCGCGGGCGTCGAGCCCGACCTCATCGAGGACGTCATCCTCGGCTGCGCCAACCAGGCCGGTGAGGACAATCGCAACGTGGCCCGGATGGCGCTCCTGCTCGCCGGCCTCCCGGTCGAGGTGCCCGGCCAGACCGTGAACCGCCTCTGCGGGTCGGGGATGCAGGCGGCGATAGGCGCCGCGCTCCAGATCCGGGCCGGCGACGCCCGCGCGCTGGTCGCGGGCGGCGTCGAGAGCATGAGCCGGGCGCCTTGGGTGATGGCCAAGCCCGAGCGCGGATTCGATCGCGGCCGCCAGACCCTCCACGACACCGCCCTCGGCTGGCGGCTGGTCAACCCGCGCATGGTCGAGATGAACGGCGCCATCCCGCTCGGCGAGACCGCGGAGCGGGTGGCCGCCACGTATGGGGTTGACCGCGACGCCCAGGACGAGTTCGCCCTCGCCAGCCATCGGAAGGCGGCGGCGGCCCAGGGGGCGGGCCGCTTCGACGACGAACTGGTGCCGGTCGCCGTGGGCCCCACCGGCGCGGAGCCGGTCACCCTCCGCGCCGACGAGGGACCGCGCCCCGACACCACCCTCGAGGCTCTGGCCAGGCTCCCTCCCGCGTTCGTCGAGGGCGGCACTGTGACGGCGGGGAACTCGTCGCCTCTCAACGACGGCGCCGCCGCCCTGGTCCTGACCGCCGCCGAGGAGGCGCGCCGGCGCCGACTCGAGCCACTGGCGAGGTTCGTGGCGTCGGGGGCGGTGGGCGTCGACCCCAACTTGATGGGCATCGGCCCCGTGCCGGCGACCGTCCGGGCGCTGGAGAAGGCGGGCATCGGGGCCGGTGAGATCGGCCTCGTCGAGCTCAACGAGGCCTTCGCGTCCCAGTCGGTCGCCTGCGTGCGGCTGCTTGGCCTGGACCCCGCGCGCGTCAACGTCAACGGCGGCGCCATCGCTCTCGGCCACCCGCTCGGATGCAGCGGCGCGCGCCTCATCGTCACGCTCGTGCACGAGATGCGCCGCCGCGGGGTCGAGTACGGGCTCGCCACCATGTGCATCGGCGTCGGGCAGGGCGTCAGCTCACTTTGGCAGCTCCTCTGACCGCCGGCGGCCCGGAGACCGGCGAGCGCGATCCGGCGGCGGTGCGCTCGATGTTCGACCGCATCTCGGGCCGGTACGACCTCCTCAACACCGTCCTCTCCGGCGGCAGCGACCGGCGCTGGCGGCGGCGGGCGGCGGCGCTGGCCGGGCTCGGCGCCGGCGGCCGGGCTCTCGACGTCGCCTGCGGTTCCGGAAGGCTGACCGAGGAGCTCGACCGCCGCGCGGGACCGGCCGGCCTCGTGGTCGGTCTCGACTTCAGCGGCGGGATGATGGAGGTCGCCCGGCGGGTGCCGGTCCGCCGGCTGGTCCGGGGTGACGCCCTCGAGCTTCCCTTCCGGGAGGGGTCGTTCGACGCCGTGACGATCGCGTTCGGCCTTCGCAACCTGTCCAATCCGGCCCGCGGCCTGGCGGAGATGCTGCGGGTGATCCGGCCCGGAGGCCGGGCGGTCGTCCTCGAGTTCGTGAAGCCGGGCCCGGGCCCGATCGGGTCGGCCTACCGCCTCTATCTGAGGAACGTGCTGCCGGCCGTCGGCGGCCTGGTCAGCGGCGACGGCCAGGCCTACCGGTATCTGAGCGACACCGTCGATCGCTACCGGACGCCCGCTCAGCTGATCGACATGGCGGCGGCGGCGGGATGGCGGGAGGTCCGCTTCCAATCCCTCACGCTCGGCACCGTGGGGCTGCTGTCGGGCACCCGCTGACCGGTGGACGGCGGCGGCTCAGGTGCTGCGGTCGGCCGATGCGCTCGCGAGCTCGACGAGCAGGTCCCGGACCGGGCCCGGCGGCACGGCGCGCAGGGCGTCGACCGCCGAGCCGGCGGTGCGCCGGGCGTCGGCGCGGACGCTGTCGAGCGCGCTGGTCTGCTGGACCAGCCGCACCACCCGTTCGATCCGGCCGTCGTCGAGCTCGCCGCCCAGCAGCGAGGTGACCTGAGGGCCCGCCTCGGGGTCCTCGACAGCGTAGATGAGGGGCAGCGAGACGACCCGCTGGCGGATGTCCTGGCCGAGCGGCTTGCCCGAGCCCTCACTGAAGTCGACGAGGTCGTCGGCCATCTGGAACGCCGTCCCGATCTCCTCGCCGTAGCGCGCGAGCGACTCGACAATGGGGGCGGGCGTGCCGGAGAGAAGGGCGCCGGAGACGCAGGACGCGGAGAAGAGGGCGGCCGTCTTGCCCCGGATCACCCGCAGGTAGGAGTCCCGGTCGCCGGGGAAGCGACCGCGCAGCGCGAAGTCGTCGATCTGGGAACGGCAGATCGCCTCCATCGCGGCCGCCACCGTCGAGGTGACGCCGGGGACGCCCAGCTCGGCGATGATCCACGTCGCCTTGGCGAAGTAGTAGTCACCGACGGCGACCGCCCGGGCCACGCCCTCGGTGGCCGCCACCGTGGGCAGCCCTCGCCGCCGGGGGCTCTCGTCCACGTAATCGTCGTGGACGAGGCTGGCGGTGTGGATGAGCTCGAGCGCCGCCGCCAGCGCCGCCGCGCGGCCGGCATCGTGACGCGGGCCGAGCCGCGAGCCGAGCATGACCAGCATGGGCCGCAGGCGCTTCCCGCCCGCCCCGACCAGCCGGGCCATGGGGACCCGGACCGCCTCCGGGTCGGCCGCGAGCTGGCGGCCGAGCTCCTCCTCCACCAGGCGGCGGTCCCCGCCCTGCCCGTCCTCATCCGCTCCCGACGCGTCGAGATGGCGCTCGCTCAGCATCTCCCAGCCACCGCCTCCATGAGCCGGGGGCGGACGTGCGGCATCGGCCTCCCCTCGGCGGCGGCGGATGCGAGGTCCTGCACGATGCGAGCAAAGGCGATCTGGAGGGCGCTCTCGCCGACATCGGCGAGCAGCCGCGAGGCACGGGCCAGGCAGAGGTCGCCGAGCAGGAGCGGCGCTGAAGCCACCATTCCGGAACCCAGCCGCTGGATCCTGATCGCGGTCTCCACCAGCGCCGCCGCCAGCGCCACCGGCTCCCGGGAAACGGTCGTCGCCTCCGCATAGGCGGCGAAGGTGGAATCCAGCTCCCCGTCCCAGAGCGTCTCCAGGTTCTCGAGGCCGGCGGGCGCGAGCCGGTCCAGCCTGCTGCTCATCGCCCCGGCGCCGAGTCCTCGCCCCCCCTTTCGACCAGGGCCGGCGCGAGCTGCTGGAAAGCGCCCAGCGCCCGCAGGCACGATTCGTCGTCGCCCGTGACCACGTAGTAGAGCCCGAAGCCGAGCACGGTGTTGAGGACCAGCGGCACGAGGACCTCCCGCTCCACCGTCAGGCGCAACCGCCCGCTCTTCTCGAAGCGGTCGAGCTGCTCCTCGACAACGAGCCGATAGCGATCGAATAGCTCCGGCAGGTAGGCCTTGAGCCGTTCGCGGCGGGGGGCCTGGACGAGCAGGTCGAAGGCGGCGAGCTGGATGTCGGCCAGCTGCCGCAGCGCCGCCCAGATCGCGTCGGGGCCGACCTGGAAGAGGTCGGCGGGATCGCCGATCTGGGCCAGGGCCTCGCGGAGCTCCTCTACCGAACGGTCGGTGAGATCGCGCCAGGCTTCCACGAGAAGGTCCGACTTGGCCGGGAAGTGGTACTGCACGTTGCCGACCGCCATCCCGGCCCGCGCCGCGATGGCGCGCATCGAGGTGGCCGCGTATCCCTCCGCGAGCAGAGAGTCGGCCGCGGCGCGGACGATCTGCTCGCGAGTCGTCACCGCCTGGTGTCCGGCGGACGGCACCTCCACCCCTGGCATCCTTGTCATACGTCTGTACTAGCTTCCCGAACCGGCCCCCTCCATGTCAAGCCCATCGCCCGAGCTCCTCTGTGGCCCTGAGGAGGCCACTTGATGGGCGCACGATGCGCGCAGACGATTCCCATCAGGGCGAGCGGAGCCGCACCATCACCACCGCCGGCGGTCGCCGAACCTGCGAAGCGGACCTCTTAGAGTGGGGGAATGCGCATCCACGACGTCACCCTGCCCCTCTCGAGCGACATCCCCACCTGGCCGGGCGACCCCACCTACCACCGCGAGCTTGCCAGCTCGATCGCCAAGGGAGCCCCGGCCAACGTGTCCAGGCTCGACTTCGGCGCCCACACCGGGACCCATGTGGACGCCCCCGTCCACTTCGTGGAGGGCGGCGGCGGCGTGGAGACGATGTCGCTGGATGCGCTGGTCGGCCCCTGCCTGGTCGTCGAGGCCGACCCTCCCGGCCATGACCTCCGGCCCCAGGACCTGCCCCGCAACGCGTTCGAGCCCGGCACCAGGCGGATCCTCTTCAAGACCCGGAACTCCCGGCACTGGGCGAACGGGGATCGGGAATTCGACACCGAGTTCGTGGCCATCGGCCCGGATCTCGCCCGCCGCCTGGTCGAGATGGGGGTCCTGCTGGTGGGCGTTGACTACCTCTCCGTGGAGAGCTACCACGCGGCCCCCGAGCACCCCGTCCACCACGCCCTCCTGGAGGCGCGGACGGCGATCGTGGAGGGGCTGGACCTGAGCCGGGTCGAGCCCGGCGCCTACCTCCTCTACTGCCTGCCGGCCAAGCTCAAGGGGTCCGACGGCGCGCCCGCGCGAGTTCTGCTCATCTCGGAGTGAGGCGGGTGATAATGGCGTCCGTGCCAGCGGTCGAGGGGCTGTTCCCGACTCGCCTTTGTGGGGTCATCAGGACGGACAATCCGGAGGTCGCCTTCCGGGCCTGCCTGGCCGCGATCGAGGCCGGCATCGGAACCGTCGAGGTGACGACGAGCGTCCCCTCCTGCTTCGACATCGTCCGCGGGCTGCTCGCCAGCACCGGAGGCGGGGTGCCGATCGGGGTCGGCACCGTCTGGGAGCCGGAGGCGGTGCGCCAGGCCAAGGAGGCGGGCGCCCGCTTCGTGGTCACCCCGGTCATCCTGCCCGAGGTCGCGGACGCGTGCCGCGAGCACGGGATCGTCTGCGTCATGGGCGCGCTGACCCCGACCGAGATCCACCAGGCGCGGCTGCTCGGGGCGGACATCGTCAAGGTGTTCCCCGTCGCACCCGCCGGCGGGCCGGCCTACCTACGCCAGCTCGGCGGCCCGATGCCGGGAATCCCCCTCTGGGTGTCGGGTGGTGTCGAGGTCGAGGATGTCGAGGCCTACCTGGGCCTCGGGGTCCGCGCGGTCGGGCTCACGACCGCGGTCTTCCCGCCCGACGCGCTTTCCCGCCGGGACTGGGGGGCGGTGCGCCAGCGGGCGCGGCGCGCCCTCGCCGCCGCCGGGGTCTCGAGCCCGGTCGGGGCCTGAACCCAGGTCCGGGCGGGATTCACCCGGCCGCCCGGCCGGCGGCCTTCGTGATCGCCTGCTCGACCACGACGCGGACCATCCTCTTGCGCCAGAAGTGGGTGAGGTCCGCATTGTCGAGCGGCTTCGCGGGCCCGGCCGCGAGCTCGGCGGCCTCGGCGACGGTCTCGGGCCTCAGCCGCCGGCCGACCAGGAAGCTGGCCGCGCGGGCCGCCTCGACCGGGTGCGAGGCGACCGCCGTCAGGGCGATCCGGCAGGTCCGCACGGTGTCGCCGTCGAGGCCCACCGCGACGGCGGCGCCGGCGATCGGGAAGTCGATCGAGCCGCGCCGGCGAAGCTTGACGTAGGCGGTGCCCACGCCCGCAGCCGAGGGAAGGAGGACATGGGTGACCACCTCGTGGGGCTGCTTGGCGAGGTAGTCGATCCCGTCGTCACGGTACAGCGCGGCGGCCGGTATCTCGCGCTCGCCGTCAGGGCCCGCCAGGCGGACCGAGGCGCCGGCGGCGATCGCCATCGGCGCCGTGTCCGAGGAGCTGATCGCCCAGCACCGCGGGCTTCCAGGCGCGACGAGGCAGATCTCCCCGTCCTTCTTCATGCAGAAGCCGACCGCCTGCCGCCACTCGAGAGTCATGTCGTAGTAGTTGCAGCGGGTGTCGACGCAGAGGTTGCCGCCCACGGTGCCGGCCTGGCGCAGGGGGGGCGAGGAGACCAGCCCGGCCGCCTCCGGATAGCCGGCACAGGCGGCCGCCAGGCGCGGATTCCCGGCCGCCCGGGCGAGGGTGGTGAGCGCGCCCAGCTCGAACCCGGACGCGGGGTCGCCGCGGATCTCCCGCAGCCCGGCGAGGCCGTCGAGGCCGATCAGTATCTCCGGTTCGAACTGGCGCCGCTTCATCTTGGGGAAGAGGTCGGTGCCTCCCGCGACGAACATGGCCTGGGGGCCGTGCTCGGCCGCAAGCGCGGCAGCCTCCCGGGCGGTGGACGGCCGCAGGTACCTAAATCTCGGCAGTCGCAGCATGCTCGTGGCCCGGGGGCTCGACCCTGATCAGGTCGGGAAAGGGGATGTCCGGGAAGGCCTTGGGGCCGAAGCGGGGAGACCGGCCCCCGTCCCGCGCCGCCAGCGCCTTGAGAACCTTCTCGGGGGTGACCGGGACCTCATCGACCCAGATCCCGAGCGCGTCGTGGACCGCTGAGACGACCGCGGGCGGGATTGGAAGCAGCGGGCCCTGGCCCGCCTCCTTGGCCCCGTACGGGCCCTCGGGGTCGATCGTCTCGATGAGCATGGTGTGGATCTCGGGCGTCTCCAGGAAGGTGGGAGACTTGTACTCCAGCATCGAGGGCCACTTGTGAAGCCCGTTGCGGTAGGCCTGCTCTTCCATCAGCGCCTCGCCCAGGCCCATGTAGACGCTGCCCTCGCACTGGCCGACCACCAGCAGCGGGTTGATCGAACGGCCGATGTCGTGGGCGACCCAGACCTCGTTGACGGTGATGAGACCGGTCCGGGGGTCCGCGTCGAGGTCGACCACGGCCGCCGTGTAGCTGTAGGCCGGGCTCGGTCCCACGCCGGAGCCCTTGTAGGGACCGGCGATGGGTGGCGGTCGGTAGCTGCCCGAGGTGGTGAGGGTCCCGAAGCGCTCCTCCGCGAGGACGCTGGCCTCCTCGAAGCTGAAGTCGCCGACCCGGCCTTTGCCGACCTCGATCGCCTCCGGGTCGGCGACGCCCATCTTCGCCGCCACCGCCTGGACGAGGAGCCCGCGCATCCGCCGGGCGGCCTCCAGCGTCGCGTTGCCGGCCATGAACGTGACCCGCGAGGAGTAGGAGCCGAGGTCGATCGGGGTGAGGTCGGTATCCGCGGTGACGAGGCGGATGTCACCGGGCTCGATGCCCAGCTCCTCGGCGGCGATGCAGACGAGCACCGAGTCGGAGCCCTGCCCGATGTCGATGGCGCCGCAGTAGACGGTGGCGCCACCGCGGTCCACCTTGATCTGGCACTCGGAGTGGGGCATGTCGTTCCAGTAGATGGCGGTTCCCGCGCCGGAGAGATAGGAGGAGATGGCGAAGCCCATGCCGTGGCCGGGGCGGCGCACCCGCTCCCGGTAGCCGGACTCACGCAGCACCCGATGCACGCATTCGTCGAGGCCACAGGAGGTCACCCGCAGCCAGTTGACGGTCCTTGTGAAGGGTTTGACGAAGTTGAGCCGCCTGACGTCCACGGGATCGAGCCCCAGGTCCTCGGCGATCTTCTCCATCTGGAGCTCGATCGCGAAGCGTGGCTGGGGCGTGCCGTGGCCGCGCTTGGGACCGCAGGGCGCCTTGTTGGTGAAGACCCGGCAGCCCTCGAACCGGTAGGCGGGAAGCGCGTAGGTGACCGGCTGGAGGGCGCCAGTGTAGAAGGTCGAGGCGACACCGTAGGAGCCGTAGGCGCCGCCGTCGAGCGCGCTGCGGAAGTGCATGGCCGTGATCCGCCCCGCCCGTGTCACCCCGGTCCGGACCCACATCAGGACCGGGTGCCGCCCCCGGTGCGCGTAGAAGACCTCCTCCCGTGTGAGCGTGCACCTGACCGGGCGCCCGGTCGTCATCGCCAGCTTGGAAACGATCATCTCGTGCGCGAAGGGGTCGCTCTTGCCGCCGAAGCCGCCGCCCTGCGGCGTGGCGATGACCCGGATCCGTGACATGGGCAGCTCGAGGACCTTGGCGAGAGCGCGATGCACGTAGTGCGGCGTCTGGGTAGATGACCAGAGCGTGAGCCTGCCGTCCACGAACTGGGCGGTGGCCGAGTGCTGCTCCATCGGCAGGTGGGTGCTGCCCTGGTAGAAGAAGACGTCCTCCCGAACATGATCGGCGAGCGCGAAGCCGCCCTCCACGTCACCGAACTCGAGCGCGACCAGCTTGTGGATGTTGGCGGGACCCCCGTACGCCTGGATGGGCTCGTCCCCGGGCTCTCTGAGCGCTTGCTCGATCGAGGTCACCGGCTGCAGGACCTCGTACTCGACCTCGATCGCCGCGCAGGCGGCGTGCGCGATCTCCTCCTCCACCGCCGCCACCGCCGCGATGGGGTCGCCCACGTAGCGGACCTTCTCGTGCTCCAGCGCCCGCTCGTCCTGGGTGACCGGAAGGATCCCGAATTTGATCGGCAGGTCCTCTCCCGTGATGACGGCGCTCACGCCGGCCACCCGGCGGGCGCGGGACGCGTCCACGCTGACGATGCGCGCGTGGGGGTGGGGACTGCGAAGTATCTTGCAGTGAAGCGTGCGAGGGAGGCCCACGTCGTCGGCGAAGGCCGTGATCCCGGTCACCTTGGCGACCGCGTCGACCTTGACCAGGGGCCGGCCGACCTGGCGCAGCTCCCGCGGGCGCCGTCCCTCGCTCATCGCCCGCGCCGGGCGGCCAACTCGACCGCCTCGAGGATCTTGACGTAGCCCGTGCAGCGGCAGAGGTTACCGGCCAGCGCCGCCTTGATCTCGTCCCGCCCGGGCCGCGGATTCGAGTCCAGCAGCGATCGCGCCGCGAGGAGGATGCCGGGCGTGCAGTAGCCGCACTGCGCGGCGCCCAGCTCCGCGAACGCCTGCTGGAGGGGGTCGAGCCGCTTGCCGTCGGCCATGCCCTCGATGGTGGTGACGCGGCGGCCACCGATCTGGACCGGGAGCACCAGGCAGCTGAGATGCGGCTCGCCGTCCACGAGCACCGTGCAGGTGCCGCATTCGCCGAGCTCGCAGCCGTGCTTGGTCCCGGTCAGATGGAGGTCCTCCCGCAGCACCTCGAGGAGGGTCTTGTGGACCGGGGCCAGCACGTGGATCTCCTCGCCGTTCAGGTTCAAGGAGATCACCTGGCGGTCGACCGGCCGCTGGAGCTCGTTCAGCATGTGGAACTCCTCCGATCATAGGCTAAGCTCATGATGCCGGCAACTGGTTCACAATACTGAACGATGGTCCCCGCCGTGCAGCGGGCCTTCAGGGTCCTCGATCTCCTCTCGCGAACGCCGGCCCCGGTGGGGGCGTCGGAGGTCGCCCGGCGTCTTCGGCTGGCCAAGAGCACGACCCACGGCCTGCTCCGCACCCTGGTGGAGGCGGGAGCGGTAGAGGAGATCCACAAGCGCTACCGCCTGGGCCCGGCCATCGAACGGCTGGCGGCTTCCGGTGAGCTGCGCCGGCGCTGGCACCCTGTGCTCGAGCGGCTGGCGCGCGAGGCGGGCGAGACCTCCTTCCTGGGCCAGCCGCGGGCGGGCCGGGTGGCGATCCTGGACGAGGTGGCGGGCTCCGGTCCCATGGTCGTCTCCGCCCCGGTCGGCAGCCTCCTGCCGGTGGCGGGGGCGCTCGCCGGCGCTCTCTCCGGCCAGGGCCCGGCCCTGGATCGAGGCGGCTACCTGGAGGGCGTCAACGCGGCGGCGGTGGCCGTCCCCGGCGCCGTGATCTGGGTGGCGGGTTTCGCGGGACGGTTCGAGGGCGGTCGGCTGGAGGCGGCGGCGCGCCTGCTCGGGGAGCTCACCTAGCAGGCTGTCCCATTTCCGGGACGGTCTCCTGGCTATGATCCGGGCATGTTTCGGTGGCTGACGGCGGGTGAGTCGCACGGCGAGCAGCTGACGGTGATCATCGAGGGCCTGCCGGCCGGGCTCGAGCTGGCGGCCGAGGACATCCGCCGGGACCTGCGCCGGCGTCAGGGCGGCCACGGCCGCGGCGACCGGCAGCGGATCGAGACCGACGAGGGCCGCATCGTGGGCGGGGTGCGGGGGGGCGTCACCATCGGGAGCCCGGTCGCGATCGTGATCGAGAATCGCGACCACGCCAACTGGACGGCCCAGATGACCCCCGACCGGGTGGGGTTCGAGCCCCAGCCGGTGACGCGCCTTCGGCCCGGCCACGCCGATCTCGCCGGGGCCCTCAAGTACGGCCATGCCGACGTGCGCAACGTGCTCGAGCGGGCGAGCGCCCGGGAGACCGCCTCTCGTGTCGCCGCGGGCGCGGTCGCCCGCCGCCTCCTCGCCCGCTTCGGGGCTCGGGTGCTGAGCTTCACGCAGTCGATCGGGGAGTTGGACCTTGGCTACGAGGGGGCCGATCCCGACGCGCTCACCGAGCAGGCGATCGAGGCCTCGCCCGTCCGCTGTCCCGACGCGGACATGTCGCGGCGGATGGTGGAGGCGATCGACGCCGCTCGAGAGCGGGGGGACACGCTGGGGGGGACCTTTCGCGTCGTCGCCGGCGGCCTCCCGGTCGGACTCGGCAGCTACGTCCACTGGGACCGCAAGCTGGACGGCCGCCTCGCCCAGGCCATCCTCAGCATCAACGCCGTCAAGGGCGTGGAGTTCGGTGCCGGATTCGAGGGCTCCGCGCGACCCGGCTCCGAGTTCCACGACCAGATCGAGTTCGAGGGCGGCCGGTTCCGGCACCTGACCAATCGCGCGGGCGGGCTGACCGGGGGGGTCACCAACGGCGAGCCGATCGACCTCCGGGTGGCGCTGAAGCCGATCTCGACGATGCTCAAGCCGCTGCCCTCGGTCGATCTGGCCAGCAAGGAGAGGGTGGACGCGCACTACGAACGGAGCGATGTCTGCGTGGTGCCGGCGGCGGGCGTGATCGGCGAGGCCATGGTCGCCTTGACTCTGGCCGAGGCATTCCTGGAGAAGTTCGGTGGTGACTCGATCGCCGAGATCGAGCGCAACCACCGCGGCTATCAGGCATCCATCTCCGGCTGACCGGGCGTGAGCAAGGTGGTGACGATGGCGGAGGCCATCGAGGCCCACGTGCCCGACGGTGCCACGGTCGCCATGGGGACCGCGCTGGAGCCGCTCATCCCCTTTGCGGCCGGCCACGAGATGATCCGCCGGGGGCGGCGGGGGCTGACGCTGGTGGGACCGATCTCGGACTGCCTGTTCGACCAGTTGATCGGCGGGGGGTGCGTCACCCGGGTGGTCGCCGCCTGGGTGGGCAACGTCTCCGAGGGCCTGGGCCACAACTACCGGCGTGCCACCGAACAGGGACGGCCGCCGCTCGAGGTGTGGGACCATTCCAACTTCTCGATCTCGATGGCGCTCTGGGCCGCCGCCTGGAACGTGCCCTTCGTACCCACCCGGAGCCTGGTCGGCAGCGACATCCTCGCCACCAATCCGGGGCTGCACCTCATCGACGGCCTGGTCCGGGTCGAGGCGGTCCGGCCCGACGTTGCCATCCTCCACGTGCAGCGCGCGGACGCCGAGGGCCGCGCCCACGCCTGGGGTCCGCTGGGCGTGTCCGAGGAGGCCGGCCTGGCCGCCGAGCGGGTCATCCTCTCCTGCGAGGAGCTGGTCGATGCCGACGTGACGCTCTCCGATCCCAACCGGATCCTGCTCCCGGAGACGAAGGTGGTCGCCGTCGTCCACGAGCCCGGCGGCGCCCACCCCTCGCCGGTCCAGGGCCACTGGCGTCGGGACCACGCGCACTACGCGGACTACCACCGCCGCTCGCGCACCCCCGAGGGCTCTGAGGGGTGGCTGCGGGAGTGGGTGCACGAGGTGCCGGACCGAGCCGCCTACCTGGCCCTCGTCTCCACGGACGAGTTGCGAGTGACGCGGCATCTCCTCTCGGCCCCCGCCGACTACGGCGATGAGTGACTACACGCCGGAGGAGATGATGGTGGCGGTCGCCGCCCGGGAGATCCGCGACACAGAACTGGTCTTCGTGGGGATGCGGCTGCCCATGCTCGCCTACGCCGTGGCGCGCGGCGCCCACGCGCCCGCCGCGCGCGCCCTGTACGAGGTCGGCCTCATGCGCGATCAGCCGGCGACCGCGTTCCTGGGCACGATGGGCGATCCGCCCAACGTGGTGCGAGCGCTGTGGGCGACGAGAATGTCGAACGTGATGGCGCTGATGGCCCAGGGGCTGGTCGATCTGGGGTTCATCGGAGGCGCCGAGGTGGACCGCTTCGGGAACCTCAACACCAGCTACATCGGCGATCCCCGCCGCCCCGACGCGAAGCTGCCCGGGAGCGGGGGCGGTGCCGACATCGCGATCCTCTCCCGGCGCTGGGTCACGCTGATGACCCACGCCAGGCGCCGGCTGGTGGATCGCGTCTCCTACGTGACGTCCCCCGGGCACGGCGACGGAACGCCCGGCTGGAGGGCGCGCAACGGCCTCCTGGGCGGGGGGCCCGCGGCGATCGTGACCACCCTCGCGGTCTTCCGCTTTCCGGAGCGTGGCGGGGAGGCGGAGCTGGCCAGCCTCCATCCCGGCGTCACGATGGCGGAGGTCGAGGGCGAGACGGGCTGGCGGCTCGGTCCGGCGCCGCGGGTGGGGCGCACGCCGCCTCCGACCGCGGAGGAGCTGGCCCTGATCAGGCGATTCGACCCCGATGGTCACTGGACCGGGCGCCGGTGATCCCCGAGATCCGCGTGGCGAGCGAGGACGACCTCCGGGCCCTGCTCGAGCTGGACGCGGCCGCCTTCGGCTGGGGCCCGGTCGAGGACAAGCACGTCGAGTACGACCGGCCGATCTTCGAGCCGGAGCGCGCCCTGATCGCCACCGAGGGCGGTCGCGCGATCGGCAGCGCGGCTGCGTTCTCCTTCGCCCTCACGGTGCCGGGCGGGGCGGCGGTTCCCGTCGCGGCGGTCAGCATGGTGTCCGTCCGGCCCACGCACCGGCGCCGAGGGGTGCTCACCGGACTCATGCGCCGCCAGCTCGAGGACGTGCACCAGCGCGACGAGCCGCTCGCCATCCTCTACGCGTCCGAGGCTTCGATCTACGGCCGCTTCGGATACGGACCCGCGGTCTGGGAGGCGCGGCTCGAGATCGACCGCTTCCGCACCGCCTTCTCGCGGAGGGCGGCCGGGGGCGAGCGGTTGGACCTGGTTTCCGCGAGCGAGGCGCGCGACGCCATCGCCGCCGTATGGGACCGGGCCAGGGCCACGAGGCCGGGAATGGTGGGGATGGGCGGCGGCTGGCTGGACCACTTCCTGGGCGATCCGGAGTGGCACCGCGAGGGTTGGTCCGAGCTCCGGCACGTGCTCCACGGCGGCACGTCCGTGGACGGCTACGTGAGCTACCGGGTCAAGCCCGACTGGGCGGGCACCGCGCCCGACGGACGCCTCCGGGTCGAGCAACTGGTCGCAACCACCACCGAGGCGTATCAATCCCTGTGGGCGTTCTGCTTCGGTGTCGATCTGGTCTCGACCATCACCGCCGACCGGCGTCCGGTCGAGGAGCCGATCCGCCTCCTGCTCGCCGACGCGGAGGCGCTCAGGACCGAGATCCATACCGGGGTGTGGCTCCGTCTGATCGACATCGCCGGGGCCCTGGCGGCGCGGCGATACGGCGCCGACGGCGGCCTCGTTCTGTCGGTGGTGGACCCCTTCTGCACCTGGAACCAGGGCGTGTTCGAGCTCCAGGTCGCAGACGGGGACGCCCGCTGCGCGTCCTCGAAGGCCGGGCCCGAGCTGGGGATCGACGCCGCCGCCCTCGGCGCCGCGTACCTGGGCGGGACGAGCTTTCGCGCCCTCGCGGTCGCGGGCCGGGTGGAGGAGCTGCGGCCGGGCGCGCTGGACCGCGCCGACGCGATGTTCGCCTCCCGGCAGGTCCCCTGGTGTCCGGTCGACTTCTGAGCTTCCCTCGGGCTCCGGGGGCAGGCCGCCGGCGGCGGCCGCGGCAGGCCCGCGCTGGTGTCCCGGCAGGCC
>JBOHUX010000019.1:0-21551 GCA_050734915.1 Candidatus Dormibacteraceae bacterium | reverse complement strand
TCGTGGAGAGCTTCAACGGCAAAGCCCGCGACGAGCTCTTTGCCCGCGAGATCTTCGACTCGGTCTTCGAGGCTCGCGTCCTCTACGACGACTGGTGTGACGTTTACAATCGCCTCCGGCCGCACAGTTCACTCGGCTACATGCCGCCCGCCGTCTTCGCGGCCGCGCTCGTCAACACGGAACCCTCATTGAGGGTGGATCACTAAATGGGGACCGGTCAACGCGGGCGATCCGATAGTCATCACAGGACAAGGCTTTCTACCAGGCATGACCCTTCGGATTGGTCAGGAGGAGGTGTCGAACGCTCAAGTAAGTGCAGATGGCACTTCGGCCGCCAGCGTGATTCCCGCAGGAACAGGGGTTGTTGACGTGACCATCGCGAACCCAGACGGAAGTGGCCACACCGTGAGGGACGCATTCCAATATGCATGAGCCAGGGGCAGTGAGGTCTTCTGGGGTCTCTCCTGTCATGGGGGGTGGGGTCATGGTCGCCCGCTACCTCAGACGGCCGGTCCGGTCGCGAGCGTCACAGTGGAGGTGTGGACGCCGGCCTGGTCGGTCCAGCCGATGCGCACCTGCTGTCCCGGCTTGTGCCGCAGGATGGCCGGCCCGAGGCGGCCGGCGGAGGCGACCTGGGCGCCATCGACCGAGGTGATCACCGCGTAGCGCGACATCCCCGCCCGGTCCGCCGGCGAGCCCGGCACCACGCGGACCACCAGCGCCCCGGTGGTGGCGTTCAGGCCCAGCTGGGCGGCGATCGCGGGATCCAGGTTCTCGACGCCGACGCCCAGGAAGGCGGGCTGCCCCAGGATGATCGAGGAGCTGGCATGGCCGCTCCGGATCTGATCGACCACGCTCGCGGCCGTGCTGGCCGGGATCGCGAAGCCAACCGTGGAGCTGGGCTGCCGGAATCCTTGCGCCGAGGCGGCCGTGATCATCCCCACCACCTGGCCGGCGCCGTTCACGAGCGGGCCTCCCGAGTCGCCCGGGCTGATGGAGGCATCGGTCTGGATCATCCCGCTGAGTTGCTCCGCGCGGCCGGCCCCATCGCTGGCGGTCACCGATCGGTCGAGCGCGGTGATGGTGCCCTCGGTCACGGTCGGGGCGCCGCCCTGGCCGAGTGCGTTGCCGATCGCCACCACCGGCTCGGAGACGGTGAGGCTCGAGGAGTCCGCCAGGGTGACGGTGGGCAGCCCGGACACGCCCTGGACCTGAAGGAGCGCGACATCGGCGGCCACATCGACGCCGACCACGGTCGCCGGGTGGCTGCCGCGTCCGGCGACGGTCACCCGGATGCTGGTCGCGCCCTGGACGACATGGTTGTTGGTGACCACCAGGCCGGACGGGGTCAGCACCATGCCGGTGCCGGCGGCGCGGCCCGTCCCCCGGCCGGACTCCAGCACCGTGTCGATGTCCACCACGGCGGGATCGACCCTCTTCGCGATCGCCCGCACACCGAGTCCCTGGGCCGGCCGGTGGAGCGCGGATCTCGACTGGGGCACCATCTGGATCGAAGCCTGCCCGAACGCGAAGGGCAGCCCGGCCAGGCCGCTCCTCGCCAGCCCCAGCCCGATCCCGACCCCGCCGGTGAGGAGCAGCAGGCCGGCCACCGCCATCGCCGCGAGCAGGCTCCGCCCCCGCCTGGGCCGGCCTGCCCCAGCTCCACTTGGGGCGGCCGGCGGTGGGATGCCAGCGGTCTGTGGCCGACCCGGCTCTTCGCTGTCATCCATGGGCTCGATACTGGACCGCAAATCCAAGAGAGGGCTCAGGGGGTCTTCATGATTTCGTAAGAGGCAGGACCGGGCCGGCAGCGAGGCTCCTGTCTGGACGCCGCATGAGGGCGGCCCGGCCGAGAATGACGGTCACCCGCGCCAGAATGCGCGGCGTGATCCGGTCCGCCAGGAGCAGTCAGCCGGCAGGGGGGTGATCATCCGCCGCGAGTCGATCTAGAGCCAGCCGTTGTGGCCGGCGATCCGGACCGCGTCGGCGCGGTTGCGGGCGCCCAGCTTCGCGATGGCGCTGGAGACCTTGTTGCGGACTGTTCCTTGCGACAGGTGCAGAGTCTTGGAGATCTCCGCGACGCCGGCTCCGCTGGTGGTCGCCACCAGGACCTCCCGCTCGCGGGCGGACAGAGGGCTGGCGCCGATTCGCATCGCGGCAGCCGCCAGTCCGGGGTCGATGATGCGGTCCCCAGCCGCGCAGCGCCGGATGGCATCGGCGAGCGCCTCGGCCGGAGCATCCTTGAGCACGAAGCCGGCGGCGCCGCCGGCCATCGCCCGCTGGAAGAAGCCGGGGCGCCCGAAAGTGGTCACGATCAAGACCTTGCATTCCGGGACCTGGTCGCGGATCCGCTCCGCGGCGGTGAGCCCGTCCATGTCCGGCATCTCGATATCGACCACGGCGACATCCGGCCGCTCCGCCTCGACCGTGGCGAGAAGCTCGACGCCCGTCGATCCCTCGCCGACCACCTCGATGTCGCCCTCCAGCTCCAGGAGTCGCCTGACCGCGCTCCGAAACATCCCCTGATCCTCGGCCAGCACGACTCGGATCAACGAGAGAGGGCCTCCACGGGCGCCCTGGGCACCCTCGCTGTGGGGGGCACGGGAATGCTGGCCCGCAGTCGAAAGCCGCCGGTCGGAGCCGGCCCGTGCTCGAGCCTGCCTCCCACCGCCCGCACGCGCTCGGCCAACCCTCTCAACCCCGTTCCGGGAGGAGCCTCGCTGCCCCGGCCATCGTCGGAGATCGCGATCGAGAGGGAGTGCGGGTGCCGGCCCAGCCTGATCGAGCAGCTGCCGGCGCCGCTGTGGCGGAGGACATTGGTGACACCCTCACGCACGGCCCAGGCGAACGTCGCCTCCACCTCCGGCGGAAAGAGGCCGCCGCCGCCCTCGATGGAGAACCGAATCCCGCCCGCCTCGAGGGCGACGCGGGCCCCCGCCAGCTCCGCGGCGAGCGTCGGCTGCCGGTAGCCACCGGCCACCTCCCGAACCTCCTCCAACGCTCGCCGGGCCAGTTGCTCGATGTCGCTCAGCTCCGTCGAGCTGCCGTCCGCTCCCACGGGCAGAAGGCGTGAGGCGAGGCGGACCTTCACCACCATCAACGACAGGGTGTGCCCGAGGAGGTCATGGAGGTCGCGACCGAACCGGGCCCGCTCGTCCTCGATCGCCAGCGCCGCCAGCTCCTCCCGCGCCGCCTCCAGCTCCTCGTTGCGGCGGACCAGCTCGCCCAAGGTGGACGAGAGCAGGCCGGCCAGCGCTGTCACCACGGCAAGCGTGACGGCGGTGCCCAGGACGCGCTGCGGACTCTCCCCGGCCAGGATGACGATGAGGGCGATCGCGACCGCCTCCAGGCCGGCCAGAAGCCAGATGGCGCTCCGGAGCGGGAGCGCAAACCCGAGGATGAGCGCGGGGTAGGACCAGAGCAGGATGGCGCCGGTAGGGGCGCCCGCAAGGACAACCGCGATCCCGGCCAGGATCACGGTCAGGGCGGCGGTCGCCTCCCCCCAGCGGGCCCTGCCGGCCAGGAGCCAGAAGGCGGCGTAGGTCGCGCCCATCGCGAGCGCGGCGGCCGCCCAGGTCGGCCGCTCCATGCCGGGGAAGCGATGGCGAAGCCAGAAGACGATGACAGCGCCGACGCCTGCCACCAGAAGGGGAGCGAGGGACGCCAGTCCCAGGATCTTGACCCGCAGAGGCGCGGCTGTCACGAGGCCGAGCTTAGTCCAGCCCCCCGATGACATCCATCACCACTTTTCCTCATCGCGAACTCGACAGTGACCTTTTACACCCCCGATTGGTGACCTTTGGGACTTCCCAACCCCGCCGTCGACGGCCTAGCGTCGAGCCGTCCCCGGCAGCAAGGCCGGACAGCGGCGACCGATGGGGACGAAAGGGATCCGAAATGAGGAGCGAGACGGCCATGAGAACGATGACCAGGAAATCCGAGATCGAGAGAGGCAAGCGATGATAGAGGCCCGCGGCCTGACCAAGCACTACGGTTCGACACTCGCCGTCGACAATCTCTCCTTCGAGGTCCAGCCGGGGCGGGTGACCGGATTCCTGGGCCCGAACGGGGCCGGCAAGTCCACCACTATGCGGATGATCCTGGGGCTGGACAGCCCCGACCAGGGCGCGGTTCTCATCAACGGCAGGCCATACGGCTCCCACTGGACGCCGCTGTTCGACATCGGAGCGCTGCTCGATGCCCAGGCGATCCACGGCGGGCGCAGCGCCTACAACCACCTTCTCGCACTGGCCCAGAGCAACGGCATTCCCAAGGGACGCGTGGATGAGGTCCTGGAGCTGGTCGGGCTCACGTCGGTGGCGGGCAAACGGGTCGGCGGCTTCTCGCTCGGAATGAGCCAGAGGTTGGGGATCGCCGGGGCCCTGCTCGGCGACCCGGGCATCCTGCTCTTCGACGAGCCGGTCAACGGCCTCGACCCGGAGGGGATCCGATGGATACGCAACCTGCTCAGATCGCTGGCCGCCGAGGGCCGGACGGTGTTCGTCTCCAGCCATCTGATGAGCGAGATGGCTCTCACCGCCGACCACCTGGTCGTGATCGGCCGCGGCCGCCTGATCGCCGAGGCGAGCGTGAGCGACTTCATCTCCCGCAGCTCGCAGAACCATGTCCGGGTCCGGGGCCCCGAGCTCAAGCGCCTGGCCGAGCTGCTCGTCCACGCCGACGCGACCGTCATCCACGAGCCAGACGGGGCCCTGGCGGTGAGCGGCCTCGAGATGGCGGCCGTGGGCGACCTGGCCGCTCGGCACGGCATCGCTCTCCATGAGCTGTCGGCGCAGGCGGCATCCCTGGAAGAGGCGTTCATGGAGATGACCGAGGACAGCGTCGATTACCAGGCTGGTCACTCCGAGGGCCGCCCTCACCCCCAAATGGTCGCCGCGTCCGGCGACGGCGCCCGCCTGGCGGGCAAAGGAGACTGAGCGATGGCTGTCTTTGCATCCGCCGGCCGCCCAGAGGCACGTCCCTCCCACCTGGGCCTGACCGCCCTGGGGGTGGTCCGCTCCGAGTGGACCAAGTTCCGTTCCGTCAGGTCCACCCTCTGGAGCCTGGCGGCCACGGTTTTCCTCACGATCGGCATCGGCGCCGCCATCACCGGCGTCTTCATCAGCCGCTACGGGCATCTCCGCCCGCGCTTGGAGGCTGGCTTCGACCCCACCTCCAACAGTCTCGCCGGCATCTTCCTGGCCCAACTCGCGATCGGCGTCCTCGGCGTGCTGGTGGTCAGTTCCGAGTACGCCTCGGGGATGGTGCGGACCACCTTCGCCGCCGTGCCCCAGCGGGCGCTGGTGCTCGCCGCCAAGGCGTTCGTGTTCGGTCTTGTCGCGCTCATCATCGGCCTGGCCTCCTCCTTCGGCGCCTTCTTCGTGGGCCAGAGCATCCTCTCCATCCACTCGCTTCAGGCTTCGATCAGCGATCCGGGCGTGCTCCGGGCGGTGATCGGAGGCGGGCTCTACCTGGCGGTTCTCGGGTTGATCGGGCTCGGACTCGCCGGCATCCTGCGCAGCACCGCCGCCGCCATCGCCACGCTGTTCGGTTTGGTCCTGGTGCTGCCCGCCATCACCCATGCGCTGCCCCAGGACTGGCAGCAGGCGATCTCGCCCTACCTGCCCGGCAGCGCCGGCCAGGCCCTGATGGCGGTCCACCAGCAGGCCAACACGCTATCGCCCTGGATGGGATTCGCCGTCTTCTGCGCCTATGCCGCGGCGGCCCTCGTGATCGCCGGAGTGCTCATGGTCAAGCGGGACGCCTGAGAGCGCACGCGGCCGCGCGGGCGGGTCCCCGGGGTGCCATCAGCCGCCCATCGGAGCCGGGATCCGGGCCCACTCAGAGCCCCCGTTCATGGTGCGGAAGAGGCCCAATTCGAGGGCGTTGGAGGTGGCGCGGACCGCCCCGCACCACGCGGTGGAGGCGCTGAGAGGAGCCAGCTGTGCGATCCACCAGCCGCCGGGCAGGCTCGTCCCCCCGGCCCAGCTGGCTCCGGCGTCGGTGCTGACCCAGGTGCGCGTGCCGAAGCCGTACCAGGCGATCTGTGCCGTCATCGTGGAGAGCGTGGCCTCGTGTCCAGCGGGATCGTACGTCGGTCCGGCCGCGGCCGGCAGGGGACCTGTCAACCGCCACGAGCGACCCTCGTCCAGGGTCCGGTAGGCCCAGCCGACGGTCTCCATGGCGCTGATGTTGCTGACGATCAGCAGTCCCTCGCCTCCCGCGCCCATCTCGAGCACGGGCTCGGTCAAGGACTCGCCGGGTGGCCAGCCGCCCGGGGGCGGAGGGAGTGCCACCGGCCGCCAGACGGCACCCCCGTCCCCGGTGACGTAGGCGCCCGGGCCGCCCGGGCCCGCCACCGAGCCCATGGCGCCGCGCAGCGGGTCCGCGAAGCTGATCGGCCCCTTGAGATCCTCGGCGCCCAGGCCATGGCTCGCCCCCGCCGCCGCCGAGAGGACCTGCCGCCAGCTGCGGGCGCCGTCTCGCGTCCGGTAGAGGACGATCCCGGAGCCGGTCCCGGCGTTCGTGTAGGGAGGCAGATAGCTGGTCAGCCATCCGTCGGCCGCGTCGAGGAAGTGGACGCGGGCCGAGCTGGAGACGTGATCCGGTAGCAGGCGCGCGTTCCAGCTCTGGCCACCGTCCGCCGTCTCCAGAAGCTGGGGTCGCGGCGACGCTCTGAGGACGTACCCCTGCCGAGCGTCCAGGAACTGCATCTGCATGAAGAAGCCGCCCGCCAGCTGCCGTCGCCAATGGCGGCCGCCGTCGGTGGTGCGGAGGAGCGTCATCGTGGACGGCGCGCCGACGGCGAGCCATCCCGTTTCCGGTGAGGTCCAGGCCATGTCGAGGAGCAGAGACTGCGCCGGCGACGCCGTCGAGGGGGTCGGTGTTCCCGGGGAGGCACCGGGGCGGCCGGGATTCCAGTACTGGAACGAGGCGGCCGCGACCAGCGCCAGCCCCGCCGCCATCAGCCCGATCGCCCGCAGCGAGCGTCGCGTCAGCCAGCCGGAGCGGCCCGGTCCCATCCGGACAACCCTATTCCTGGGCATCGCTGGGCGAGAATCGTCCCGGCATGCTGGGCGCGATCCTCTTCGACCTCGACGAGACGCTCCTCATCGACCGGGCCTGGGCCGAGGAGGCGCTGGTCCTCACCTGCTCCGCGGCGGGTGGACCCGCGGCGGCGGCGCGACTCCTGGCCTCGGCCGTGGACCGAGAGGCCCGGCGGCTCTGGCGCGAGGGGCCCAGCTGGGGCTTCTGCGAGGCTCTGGGCATCACCTGGTGGGAGGGCCTGGTGTCGGTGAGGCCGGGGCCCGGGCCCGAGGCGCGCCGGCTCGCCGCCTGGCTGCCCGGCTTTCGGCGGCGGGCCTGGGAGGGTGCCCTGGAGGCCCTCGGCCTCC
Source organism: Candidatus Dormibacteraceae bacterium (assembly GCA_050734915.1). Classification (GTDB taxonomy): domain Bacteria; phylum Chloroflexota; class Dormibacteria; order Dormibacterales; family Dormibacteraceae; genus JBOHUX01. The sequence continues at coordinate 14,157 of JBOHUX010000019.1, read as the reverse complement.
ACGAGGAGGGCCTCGCCACCCGGCTCGGCGACGACTACGCCGCCCGGCGTCGCTCGCGGTTTCGCCTCCTCCCCGAGGCGGTGCCGCTGCTCACCCGCCTCCGCGCCGGGCCCGCGGTCAAGCTGGGCATGGTGACCAACGGACCCGCCGACCTTCAGCACGGCAAGCTGGCGGCGACCGGGCTCAGCGGGTACTTCGACGCCATCCTCGTCTCCGGTGAGCTGGGCATCGGCAAGCCCGACGCCGAGGTGTTCGGAAGCATCCTGTCGACGCTCGCCGTACCCCCATCCGAGGCGATCATGGTCGGCGACTCGCTAGCGAGGGATGTGGCGGGCGCTCGCGGAGCCGGCCTCGCGGCGATCTGGCTGGCCGGCTCCACCCCGCCCGGCGCGGGTGCCGCGGTTCCTGACCACGTCGCGCGGGACCTCGACGCCGTGGGCGGGATCCTGCAGAAGCTCCTCGCCGCGCCCTGACAGCGTTCGCTCAGACCGCCGCGGCGCCGGCCGCCACGGCCAGGCCCCGCTCCAGAGCCAGCCTTCCCTCCAGTAGCGCGCGGCCTACGATCGCGCCCTCCGCGCCCTCCTCCCGGAGGACCTCCAGGTCGCGGTAGGTCGTCACCCCGCCCGCCACCAGCACGGGCAGCCCGAGGGGGCGCAGCTCACGGAGTCCGGCCAGGTCCGCCCCTCTCAGGGTTCCGTCCCGCCGGATGTCGGTGTGAACCAGGCGCTGCACGCCGGCCGCTCTGAGCTCCGTCGCCAGCGGCAGGAGGGATCCGTGTCCGGCCGCCCTCCAGCCCTGGCTGAGGACCTCGCCGCCCCGGCTGTCGAGGCTCACCACCAGGCTCGGGCCCAGCTCCGCCGCCCAGCCCTTCACCTTCTCGACCGACTCGACCGCGGCCGTGCCGACGATCACCCGGTCGACGCCCGCCGCGAGGGCGGCCCGGATTCGGACCAGGTCGCGGGCGCCCCCGCCGGCCTGGATGGGGACCGTGACGGCAGCCGCGATGGCGCGGATGGCGTCCAGGTTCCGCCAGCCCCCCGCGAACGCTCCCTCGAGGTCGATGACGTGCAGCCGGGTCGCCCCCCCCGCCACCAGCGAGAGGGCCAGGGCGACCGGCTCCGCCGGATAGACGGTCACCCGGGTGAGGTCGCCCTGGAAGAGCCGGACGACCCGGCCCTCGATGAGGTCGATGGCGGGGATCAGTTCCACGGCCGCTCGACCTTGGGCATCGTGCTAGCATGCTAATACAGTGAACCGAGAGGAGGCGCCGGTGCCCGCCGACCAGCAGGCCTGGGTCACCCCCGCTGCCCGCGGGCTTCTGGAGGCGATCCTGGCCCTGGCCACGGTCGAGGAGGCGGAACGGTTCTTCCGCGATCTCTGCACGCCCCAGGAGCTGAAGGCGCTGACCGCCCGCTGGGAGGTCGTCAACCTGCTCGACGAGGGCGTTCACTATTCAGAGATCGCCCGCCGCACCGGGGCCAGCACGGCGACCGTGACCCGCGTCAACTCCTGGCTTCGATACGGCCGCGGCGGCTACCGGCTGGCCCTCGATCGGGCCCGCCGGCGATGACCGGCCCCCACCTGGCCGCTCGGGGAGGCGAGCCGGCAAGGATGCGGCTCGCCGTGCCCAACAAGGGCCGCCTCGCCGAGCCCTCCCTGGCGCTTCTCCGGGAGGCCGGGTTCCGGTTCGAGGCCGCCGATCGCCGCCTCTTCGCGCGCTGTGACAGCCACGCCCTGGACCTGCTCTTCGTGCGCGCCGAGGACATCCCGGAATACGCGCAGGACGGCATCGCCGACCTCGGCATCACCGGCACCAACCTGCTCCTCGAGAGCGGGGCCGACGTGGAGGTTCGGCTGCCGCTCGGGTTCGGGCGCTGCTCACTTAGGGTGGCGGTTCCCCAGGAGGCTTCGATCACGAGCCCCGCCGAGCTGGCCGGCCATGCCGTCGCCACCTCCCACCCCCAGGCGACCGGGCGCTTTTTCGAGGGGCTCGGCGCCTCTGTGCGATTGATCGAGATCAAGGGCGCGGTCGAGGTGGCGCCCCTGATCGGGGTCGCCGACGCGATCGTCGACCTCGTCTCGACCGGCAGCACGCTGGCCATCAACGGCCTGCGCACGATCGCCACGGTGGCGGACTTCGAGGCGGCCCTCATCAGCGGCTGGCACCTCACCCAGGAGCAGTCGCGGGGCCGCGAGCAGATCGAGATGGCGCTCAACAGCGTGATCGCGGCCGGGCGCCGCAAGTACCTGATGATGAACGCGCCGGCGGCGGCGCTGGAGAGGATCCGGGAGATCATCCCCGGCCTCGGCGCCCCGACCGTGATGGAGCTCTCGACCCCGGGTCAGATCGCGGTCCACGCGGTGGTGGAGTCGGACCTGGTCTGGGAGCTGCTGAGCCCGCTCAAGTCGGCGGGAGCCTCGTCGATCTTGGTCATGCAGATCGAGAACCTGATCCCTTGAGCGGTCCCTGGACGGCGTCCGCCGGGGGCCCCGGCACCTCTCGCGCGGCCGGGGAGCGGCCGACCGGGGACGAGGCACGGGCGCGGGCGGCTGAGCTCCTGGCGGAGGTGAGAGAGCGCGGCGACGCCGCCGTCCGAGAGCTGACCGAGCGCTTCGACGGGGTGAGGTTGGAGCGGACGCGCGTGGACGCCGTCGAGCTCCGCAGGGCGCTGGATGCGCTCGATCCGGCGCTCAGGCACGCGCTGGAGGAGGCGGCGGCCAACATCCGGTCCGTGCATCTCGCCCAGAGCTTCCGGGAGGAGGCGGTCGAGGTCGCGCCTGGCGTGCGCGTCTGGCGGATGTGGCGGCCGCTGGAGCGGGTCGGCCTCTACGTCCCCGGGGGGCGGGCGAGGTATCCCTCCACCGTCCTCATGCTCGCCCTCCCGGCCGGGATCGCCGGCTGCCGGGAGATCGTGCTCTGCTCGCCGCCCGGCCCCGACGGCCGCATCGCGCCCGCCGTCCTCGCCGCCGCCGCGCTGGGGGGGGTGACCGAGGTCCACTCCATCGGCGGCGTGCAGGCGGTGGGCGCCATGGCCTTCGGGACGGAGTCGGTGCGCCGGGTGGACAAGCTCTTCGGGCCCGGCAGCCGGTACGTGACGGCGGCCAAGCTGCTCGTCTTCGGGGAGGTCGCCGTCGACATGCCGGCCGGACCCTCGGAGGTGGTCGTGGTCGCCGACGCGAGCTGTCCCGCCGCCTGGGTGGCGGCCGACATGAGAGCCCAGGTGGAGCATGCGGAGGACGCGCGCGCGATGCTGGTCACGCACGAGCCCCGCCTGGCCGCCGAGGTCGGCGCCGCCCTCGCGGAAGAGCTTGGCACGCGGGCGGAGATCCACCTCGTGGCCGGGCTGGAGGCCGCCGTGCGGTTCGCGGACGGACTCGCCCCCGAGCACCTGATCCTGGCCTGTGCCGAGCCGGAGCGGTGGCTGCCGCTCGTCAGCCGGGCCGGATCCCTCTTCCTGGGGCTGCACGCGCCGGCGGCGGCGGGCGATTACGCGACGGGGGCCAACCACGTGCTCCCGACCGGCGGCGCCGGCCGCGCCTTCAGCGCGCTCGGGCTCGCCGACTTCGGCCGCACGGTCCAGGTGCAGTCTGTGGACGTGGAGGGGCTGCGGCGGTTGCGGGGGATCGTGGGCACGATCGCGGAGGCGGAGGGGCTTTTTGCCCACGCGGAGTCAGTCCGCGTGCGCTGCGAGGGGGACCGGGTTCCGCCACCGGCTTCGGGTCCCCTCGCGCCGCCCCGGCGGCCCCGGGTCCGGGAGGCGCTCTCGCGCATGCGTCCCTACGAATGGGAGCCGGCCACCGCCGAGGTGGCCGCGGTGGCCGGCATCCGCGAAGCGCGGGTGATCCGGTTCGACACCAACACGTCTCCCTGGACGCCCCCCGCCCCGGCCGGCCCCCCGCCCGTCCTCAACGAGTATCCGGACGCGGGCTACCGGGACCTCACCGGCGCCTTCGCGGGCTACATCGGCGTCCCGCCTGAAGCGATCACGGTCGGGGCGGGTGCCGACGAGGTCCTCGACCTCCTGGCCCGGGCGTTCGTCGGCCCCGGCGACGCGGTGATCACCTCGCGGCCGGCGTACTCGATGTTCGAGGTCGTCAGCGAGATCGCGGGCGCCCGGTTGGAGGGGATCCCGGCGGTCGCGATGGACCTCGACCGGTCGCGCTTCCTGAGTGCGGCGCGGCGCGCCCGGCTGGTCTGGCTCTGCAACCCCAACAATCCCACCGGCGAGCTGGTCGGCCTCGACTACATCGAGGAGCTGGCACGCGCCACCGCCGCGGTGGTGGTGGTGGACGAGGCCTACTTCGAGTACTCGGGGACGACGGCGGCGGGGATGATCGGGGCGCTCCCCAACCTGGCCGTGGTCCGCACCATGAGCAAGGCCTTCGGCCTCGCGGGGGCGCGCGTCGGCTGCGCGGTCTCCGGACCGGGGATCGCGGCGGCGCTGCGGATGGTGAGACCGCCCGGCAGCGTCGGCGTGGCCGCGGCCGCACTGGCGGTGGCCGCGCTCCGGGACGCCGGCCAGATGAGGGGCCGGGTGGCGGGCATCCTGCGCGAGCGGACCCGGCTGCTGGCGGAGGTGCGTGCGCTGGGCATCGAGGCGAGGGGCTCGGAGGCGAACTTCCTCCTCGTCCGGGCGGGCGGCGCGGCGCCCGCGCTGCTCCGCTCGGGCCTGGTGGTGCGCACCTTCGCGCCCGGCTCGGCTCTCGCCGGCTGGATCAGGATCACCGTGCGCACCCGCGCGGATGACGATCGCCTGCTCCAGGGGCTGGCCGCCTGGAGGGGCCGGGATGGCGGCTGAACGGCGCGCGAGCGTCAGCCGGCGGACCGCGGAGACCAGCGTCGAGGTCGATCTGCGGCTCGACGGGAGGGGCGCGGCCGAGATCGCGACCGGGCTTCCATTCCTGGACCACATGCTTCGGGCGCTGACGGTCCATGGCCGCTTCGACCTCGCCGTCGCCGCACGAGGGGACCTGGAGGTGGACGCGCACCACACCACCGAGGACGTGGCGATCGTGCTCGGCGAAGCCTTTGCGGCCGCTCTCGGCGAAAGGGCGGGCATCCATCGCTTCGGGGACGCCGCGGCGCCGCTCGACGAGAGCCTCGCCTCGGCCGCCGTCGACCTCGCCGGCCGTGGCCACGCCACCGTCACGCTGCCGCTGGCGGGGCGGGCGCTGGGTACCCTGCCGGCGAGCCTGATCCCACACTTCCTGGAGACGTTCGCCCTCCGCGGTGGCGTCACGCTGCACCTCAGCGCCACCGGCCGCGACGACCACCACATGGTCGAGGCCGCCTTCAAGGCGCTCGCCCTCGCCCTCCGGCGCGCCTGCGCTCCCGATCCGGCCCTGGCCGGCGCGGTGCCCAGCACCAAGGGCGTCCTGTGATCGCGATCGTGGATTACGGCGCCGGCAACCTGGGAAGCGTGCGGAACGCCCTTGCGTGGCTCGGCCTGGCGAGCCGGATCGCCGGTGACGGGGCCGGGCTGGAGGCCGCCGGCGCGATCATCTTCCCGGGCGTCGGGGCGGCCGGACCGGCGATGGCGGAGTTGAGGAGGCGGGGGCTGGATGTTGCCATCCGGGACGCCCTCGAGCGCGGCGCCGCCTACCTCGGCATCTGCCTCGGGCTCCAGCTCCTCTTCGAGGCCAGCGCCGAGGACCACTCCCGCTGTCTCGGCATCGTGCCCGGCCGCGTCGAGCGGATGGAGGGCCCCGGCAAGATTCCCCACGTCGGCTGGAACACGATCGAGCGCGTGCGCCTCCATCCCGTACTGGAGGGGCTGGAGGGCAGGGCCGCCTACTTCTCGCACTCGTATGCTGTCAGGCCCCGCGAGAGGGGCGTGGTGGCCGGCACGACCACCCACGGTGCCCGCTTCGTGAGCGTGATCGCTCAAGGCCGCCTGGTGGGGGTGCAGTTCCATCCCGAGCGAAGCGGTCCGGTCGGGCTCGGCGTCCTGGAGAGGTTCGCCCGGTTCGCCGCCGCGAGGGCGGCTCGATGCTGCTGAAGCGCGTGATCGCCTGCCTCGACGTTCGTGATGGGCGGGTGGTCAAGGGCGTCCGCTTCGAGGGCGTCAGGGACGCCGGCGATCCCGTCGAGTTGGCCGGCCGGTACTCGGAGCAGGGCGCCGATGAGCTGGTGTTCCTCGACATCGAGGCGTCCGCCGCGGATCGCGGCCCGATCATCGACGTCATCGAGCGGACCGCCCGCCAGGTCTTCGTCCCCCTGGCGGTCGGGGGCGGCGTGCGCGGCGAGCGCGACGCCTGGGCGCTGCTTCGGGCGGGCGCCGACAAGGTCTGCATCCAGACCGCGGCCGTGCTCGACCCGGGCCTCATAACCCGCTGCGCCGAGGCGTTCGGATCCCAGTGCGTGGTGATCGCCATCGACGCCCGGAGGCGGGAACCGGGAAGCTGGGAGGTCTTCACCCACGGCGGCCGCCGCGCGACCGGCCGGGAGGCGATCGACTGGGCGCTCGAGGCAGAACGAAGGGGGGCCGGAGAGATCCTGCTCACCAGCATCGACGCCGACGGCGGCCGGAGCGGGTACGAGGTCGAGCTGACGCGCCGGGTGGCGACCACGGTCGGCATTCCCGTCATCGCGTCGGGAGGCGCGGGACATCCCCGGGACCTCGCCGATGTGCTGACGCGGGGCGCCGCGGACGCGGCCTTGGCGGCCTCCATCTTCCACAGCGGCGACATCACGATCGCGGAGACCAAGCGCCAGCTGGTGGCCGCGGGGGTCCCGGCTCGCCTGTGAGGGCGCCCGGCGCGGATCACCTGCGGTTCGGTGAGGATGGCCTCCTGGTGGCGGTGGCGCAGTCGGTGGAGGACCGAGCCGTGCTGATGGTGGCGCACATGGATCGGGAGGCCTACCGGCTCACCCTCGCGACCGGCGAGGCGCACTTCTGGAGCCGGAGCCGGAGCCGGCTCTGGAGGAAGGGGGAGAGCTCCGGCAACGTGCTCCACGTGGAGAGGATCGAGCGCGATTGTGACGGCGATGCCGTCCTTCTGGTCGTGCACGCGGACGGCCCCGCCTGCCACCTCGGCCGCCGGTCCTGTTTCGAAGCTGAACCTGGAATGGGACGGACGTCGATCGGGTAGCAATGAAGAGTGTTCTCGAAAGAGCCGCTGACGGTGGCGGGGAGGATCTCCTGATGGGCTGGTTCTCGCCCCTAAGGCTGCAGCTGCCGACCCCGGACCAGGCGCTCTTAGGCCGGCCGGAGCCGATCCTGGACCCCGGCCGGCACCTGGTGCTGGGCGCTCCGCTGGCACCTCCCTACCCGGGCGGGACCGAGGTCGCCGAGTTCGCGCTGGGATGCTTCTGGGGCGCCGAGCGCTGCTTCTGGCGGTTGCCGGGCATGCTCACGACGGCCGTCGGGTACGAGGGCGGTCTCACCCCCAACCCGACCTACGAGGAGGTGTGCTCGGGAGGCACGGGGCACGCGGAGGCCGTTCGCGTGGTGTTCGACCCCGCGCGGGTCGCCTACCCGGAGCTGCTGCGCGTCTTCTGGGAGTCGCACGACCCCACCCAGGGCATGCGCCAGGGCAACGACGTGGGCACCCAGTACCGCTCGGCGATATTCACCCGCTCGGACGAGCAGATGCGCGCGGCGGAGAGGTCGCGGGGGCTCTTCCAGGCCTCGCTACGCGCGGCCGGCCACGGCGCCGTCACCACCGAGGTCGTGCCGGCGGGCGAGTTCTACTTCGCCGAGGAGTACCACCAGCAGTACCTGTTCCGCAACCCCGACGGGTATTGCGGGCTCGGCGGCACCGGCGTCGCCTGTCCGATCGGCGTGGACGGGATCGCGGGACCCCGCCTCTAGCCCTTCGCTACGCTCCTGGCCGCCATCCCCGCCCGGGCATCCCCGCAGGCGGGGCGGGAGCTTCCTTGTTTCTTCTTCACCACCCCACTGGACATCGCGCCCCCCCTATGCGCTATCCTGCCACCGCTCTTCGGGGGAAGGGCGCCACGGTCGTCCAACTCGAAGCCCGGGCTGGCGGGACCGTCGTACGACCGGAACAGCGCGCTGCGGCGGTCTTGGAGCCGCCCCGGCCGGCCTTGACATCTGAGTCCGTGCTCGCAAGTTTCCGCTGGGATTGCCGCTATGAAGAAGATTCGCAACATATTCCTGGGCCTGCTGGCCGCCCTCTTCCCGGTCCTGGCGACCCTTCCCCTTCAGGCCACGCCGGCGGGCGCGATCGCCGGCGGCGTCGGTTACGGGGGCGCCGCCCAGCGGGTCGTGGAGCTCACCCGGCAGCTCAGTGAGGACAGCGCCCGCCTCGCCGCGCTGAACAACCAGGTCGAGAAGGCACAGGGCGAGCTGGACAAGCTGAACCGCAAGCTGGCCGCCGACCGCAGGCAGGAGGACAAGGTCCGAGCGCAGCTGAAGGCGATGGCCCGCTTCGACTACGAGCAGTCCCAGAGCCCGCTCGTCATGCTGATCAGCTCGCCCAGCATCTCCGAGTTCATGGGCGAGCTGGCGCAGGTGCAGCTGCTGGCCAGCAAGCAGACCAAGCTCGTGGACCAGGCCGTGCAGCTTGGACACCAGGACCAGGTCGCCCACGACCAGGCGAGGGTGCAGCTGGGCAAGATCGAGGCGGCTCGCCGCCAGGCCCTGGCCGTGGCCGCCAACGCCCGCGCCATGCTGGGCGCCGCCCGTGACGCCGAGCTCCGTGCGACGGCGGCGTCGCTGGCCCAGCAGGCCGCGCAGGGATCGGCGGTCCGCTACTCGGGCACCGGTTCGGGGCGGAACCACTTCGACTACGGCTACTGCACCTGGTGGGTGGCCAACAAGCGGTACATCCCCTGGTACGGCAACGCCCTCGAATGGTGGCCGAACGCCCGCGCCTACGGCTACGCGGAGGGCCAGACGCCCGTGGTGGGCGCCGTGATGGTCACCGACGAGAGCTCCTACGGCCACGTCGCCTACGTGGAGTCCATCCATCCCGACGGCTCCTGGACCGTCTCCGAGATGAACGAGGTGGGGTGGGCGAAGGTGGACTACCGGACCATCCGCCGCGGTCAGGTGCCCCTGATCGGCTTCATCTACGGCAAGGGCTGAGGCACGAGGCCGGCCGCCTTTTCCCTCCGGAAGCATCGATCCGCCCGGCGCCCGCCGCCGTGGCCCCTGCAGGCGCCGCGTCAAACATGAGACTATCAGTATTAAGTGGTATCCAAGGCTCATGAATCGCATCATGCGCGAGAGTGGATCGACGAGCTGGACCTCCTCCGGGCGTTCGCGCTGCTGGCCGTCGTCCTCATCCACTGCGGGAGCTGGATCGTGGGGGGCGGCAGCCCACCCCTGACCGGCCAGATCCAGGCGCTGGTGGCCGTCGCCCGCTTCTGCGTCCCCGCCTTCGTGCTCATGAGCGGGCTCGTCCTCTATCGGACCTACGGTGGCCGCCCCCGCCAGCCGGGGGCCTTCCTTCGCAAGCGCTGGCTGCGGGTCCTCGTCCCCTGGGCCGTCTGGGCGCCCGTCTTCTTCCTCGTCGGAGCCGGCTTCGGCAAGACGCCGTCCGACCCGCTCGGCATCCTCAAGTGGGCGGCGCTGGGCCCCGGCCACCTGTACTTCCTGCTCCTCATCGCCCAGCTCTACCTGGTGATGCTGCTCATCCCCCGGGGCCGGGCGGGATTGGCCGCCTTCACGGTCGCCGCGCTGGCCCTCCAGCTGATCCTGGGCTGGCTCCACACCTACCTGCTCGCGCTCACCTTCCACGGGCATCTCGCCTGGCCGCTCGTCTACGAGGCGGACCTCGAGGCTCCCTTCTGGATCGGCTACTTCAGCCTCGGCTGCCTGATCGGCTCCGAATACGAGCGTCTCAGGCACCTGTCGCGCTACTGGTGGCTGGCGCTGCTGGCGGCGGCGGTCGCGATCGCGGCCATGCTGGAGGTGAGCAACCTGGTCCCCCACCGCGGGTTCAGCCAGAGCACCTACGCCTATCTGTGGCCGTCGATGCTGCCGATGACGGTCGCCATCGTCGCCAGCGTGCTCTGGGCGGGGCGCCGCCTGCGCCCCAAGCTGGGCCTCGTCTGGCCGGCGATCCGCGGGCTCAGCCGGCACTCACTGGGGATCTACGTACTCCACGTGCTGGTCGTCACCTATCTGGGGCTGATGACCCCCAACCTGTTCGCCCCGCTCCGCTACGCCCTGCTCGTAGTCGTCAGCCTGGCCGTCACCTACCCGGTTGTTGCCTGGCTGGCGTCCACGCGGCCGGGAGCGATCGCCGTGGGAGAGGCTGCCCCCGCGCGGGTCACCGTGCCGCGCCGGCGCGCGATCGGCGACTGAGGGGCCGGACGGCGCTCGGACCGTTCCCCGGCGACGCTCGCCCCCGCGGCCGGGGTACCCTCCGTTAGGTGTTCTACGCCGTCATCACCATCCCCATCGATCCGGTCTTCCACGTCGGACCGATCCCCCTGCACTGGTACGGGGTCGGATACGCCGTCGCGTTCCTGGTCGCGCTCGGCTTCGCGGAGCGGCACGTCGCGCGGCGCGGCATCGACCGCGACCAGGCCGCCAGCCTCGCCTTTTGGACGATCGTGTTCGGCCTCATCGGCGCCCGGCTCTACTTCGACGTCCAGTCGGGAGCCCTCTACTACCTGACCCACCCCCAGTACATCCTGGCCGCCTGGCAGGGCGGCATGGCCTTCTTCGGGGCCATCTTCTTCAGCCTCGGCACCCTCTTGTTCCTGAGCTGGCGGCGCAAGCTCGACTACTGGGTCCTGTTCGACGCGGGGGCCATCTTCGCGGGCGTGGGGCAGCCGATCGGCAGGATCGGGAACCTCATCAACGGGGACATCCTGGGCCCCGTCTCCAACCTGCCCTGGGCGACGCGCTATACCAATCCCCACACCCTCGCTCCTCTGCTGGGCGTCGCCTACCAGCCGGCCGCCGCCTACGAGGCCCTGTGCACCCTGCTCATCCTGGCCATCCTGCTGCTGCTGCGGCGCCGGGGCGTCCCCGCCGGAGCCCTCGGGCTCACCTATCTCGCCCTCTATCCGATCAGCCAGTTCGGCATCTTCTTTTTGCGCGCGACCGAGCCCATGCTCTGGCTCGGCCTCAAGCAGGCTCAGTGGACCTCCATCGGCGTCTTCGTGGTCGGGCTCCCGCTCGCGATCCTCGCCTGGTGGTACACCCGTCGGCGCCGCGCCCGCCAGGAGCCCGCCCCGGCCGGCCTGACCCCCATCTAGAGGAGCCGGGCTCCCTGCCTCACATCCTCAGGATTCGGCCTGCCGCCGCGGTGCTCCCGGCGCCCCGATGCGGCCTGGCGCAAGTTCGGCGGCGGCGATTCGATTTGACGTAGGGGCGGCTTTGGCGTTATCAATTGCGATGCGGCACGGCCGTGACGTCGAGACAACGAACTTGCAGAGCATCCCAGCAACGTCCCGCCAGACGTCGTTTCGCCGATTGCGGATCCCCTCCGCGGTCCTCGCGAGCCTGTTCGTGGCCATGCTCCTCCCCTCCGGCGTGAAGGCCGATCCGATCGGGGACCTGCAGAGCCAGATCGCGTCCGACCAGGCCCAGCTCGACCGCATCGCCGCCCGGAGCGCGACCATCCAGAGCGAGATCGCCACCAACCAGACCAAGATCGGGCAGCTCCAGGCCGTGCTGGCCCAGATCAACACCAACCTGACCACGGTCAACCGGCAACTGAGCGCGAACCAGGCCCGGCTGGACGAACTCGTCAAGCATGAGGCTCAGGTCACCGACCAGCTCCACAGCACCGAGAAAGAGCTCGCCCGCCGGCAGGCGGTCTTCAACCGCGACGTGCGCGTCCTGGACAAGATGGCGCCCAGCAACCAGCTCTCGATCCTGCTCGGCTCGAACAGCTTCACCGACCTCCTGGATCGCATGATGAGCATGAGCCAGCTCGTCCACGGCGACCACGCGATCGCGCAGCAGTTGAAGCGGGAGAAAGAGCAGATCGCGGCGCTGCGCCAGCAGCTCGACTCCCAGCGCCGGCAGCAGGCGTCCGTGGTGGACACCATCCACCGTCAGCAGGACGTCCTCCGGCACGAGTACGCGGTCCAGACGGCGGCCAGCAACCAGCTCTGGAGCCTCCAGGCTCAGCTCGGGCAGGCGCGAACGAACCTGATCTCGACCGCCAACGGCCTCAGCCGGCAGATCCAGACCGACCAGGCGGAGATCCGGAGCCTGCTCGCCTTCGCCCAGGCGCGGACGGGGCCGGGCGGCGACCTGGTGGCCCCGGAGTACCTGAGCGATGGCTGGGGCCGCTACTACAACCAGCGCGACGCGCGCTGGGGCAACGACTACATGGGCTCCAGCTCCTACCAGGTCTGGGAGGTCGGCTGCCTGATGACCGACGTGGCGATGGTCATGACCCACTTCGGATTCGGCGCCGTCACCCCCGCCACCATCGCCGCCAACACCGCGGACTTCTCGCCCGACGGGTACCTCTACAACGGGGCGCTCGACGTGCCCGGCCATCCGGCCACCCAGCAGTGGGGGCCGAGCGCGGCCTGGATCAACTCCTACCTCGACACCGGCGGGGTGGTGATCGTGGGCATGGACATCGGCGGCGGCACCCACTTCGTCACCCTCAAGGCGCGCAACGGCGCCAACGACTACTGGATCAACGACCCCTGGGCCGCGGACGCCATGAACGTCTCGTTCAACAACTCCCCCGACACCGGCCCCATCTACGAGGCCATCGGCTACCACTGAACGGGGGTCCGGGGCCCTCCGCCACTCAGGCACGAACCAGGGCGAGCAGCTCCTCCCCGTACAAGTTGAGCTTGGCGGGGCCCACGCCCGGCACCGCCAGCAGCTCCTCGGTGCTCGCCGGCCGGCGGGCGCTCACCTCCTCCAGGGTCCGGTCGCTGAACACTACGTAGGCGGGCACGTTCCGCGCCCGGGCCGTCTCGCCACGCCAGGCCCGGAGGCGCTCGTAGAGCCGGGGGTCGCGGGGCGGGGGCCGGCTCGGGCCGGCCCCGGCGGCGGGGCGGAGGGTCTCGGCCGCCGGCAGGCTCACCTCGACCTCCCGACGCCCGGCCAGCACCTCGGCGCCGAGCTGGGTCAGGGCCAGGACCGGGTATTCCCCCGCGGCGGGGGCGGCGAGGCCCGACTGCACCAGCTCGGTGATCAGGCTTCGAAGGCGGTCCTGGCTCCAGGTCGCCAGCGCGCCGAACTGCGGCAGCCCGGAGGCCCACGGCCGGTCGCGCAGCCATCTGGTCTCGCGGCCGCCGAGGATCGCCGCCAGGTTGGCCGCACCCAGCCGTCCACTGAGGCGGCGGACCGCCCCCAGTGTCTCCCTGACCACGGCCGCCTCGACCGCCTCCGCCGGCGGCGACCCGGCCCGGCAGTTGTCGCACGCGGGGCAGCTGCGCGGGCTCCCCGTCTCGCCGAAGTAGTCCGCGATGCGAGCGTGCCGGCAGCCCCGCCAGCGGGCATAGGAGATCGCCAGCTGCAGCTTGGCGTAGGCGTGCCGGCGCCGTTCCTCCCTCTCGGCCAGGCCGTCCCCGGCGCTCCCCAGAAGGTCCGAGCGCTCCTCGAACGAGCGCTCGATGAGAAAGGAGTGGAGGTCGCGATCCTTCGCCTGCCAGAGCAGCAGGCAGGCGGCGGGCTCGCCATCCCGCCCCGCCCGGCCCGCCTCCTGGTAGTAGGCCTCGAGGCTGGGCGCCAGATGATAGTGGATCACCTGCCGGATGTCCGGGAAGTCGACGCCCATGCCGAAGGCGACGGTGGCGACGACCACCTTCAGATCGCCGCGGCCGAAGGCCTCCTGGACCTTGCGCCGGGCGTCGTCGCCCAGCTTGGCGTGGTACGCGGCCGCCGCGAAGCCCCAGCCACCGACCGCCTGGGCGACCTCCTCGGACGTGGCCACCGTGCCGCAGTAGATGATGGCGCGGCCCTGGCCGGGGTCGAGACGCGCCTTGAGGACCTCCCGCTTCTCGGCCTCGTTCCGGCACCGGATCGCCGAGAGGAAGAGGTTGGGCCGGTTGAACCCCGTCACCGAGACGAACGGGTCCCGAAGGTCCAGGCACCTGACGATGTCGGCCCGGACCTGAGGGGTCGCGGTGGCCGTGAAGCCGGCCACCGGCGGCCGTCCGCAGGCCGCGATCGCCTTGTCGAGCAGGCGGTAGTCGGGGCGGAAGTCGTGGCCCCAGGTGGAGATGCAGTGCGCCTCGTCGACCACGATCCTGGCCAC
>JBOHUX010000018.1:0-21683 GCA_050734915.1 Candidatus Dormibacteraceae bacterium | reverse complement strand
CGCCCGCCTTCGCCGGCTCACAAACCCCGAGCAGCGGCTTCGACGGAGCTCTCAGCGGAGACCTTGCCGTCTCTCACCGCCACTCAGCCGCTACCGATAGTCGGTCGGTGGAATCGGGCTTAGGGAACGCGCCGTGGCGACCGCCACGATCGCGGCCGCGGCCACCGCGTAACCGAGCCGGTCGGTGTCGATGACGAGGTCGTAGTGGCTGGGATGGATCCAGTCGTGCCCGTAGATCTGCCGCACGTAGGCGGCGCGATTGGCGTCGGTCTCCCTGACGCGCCGGGCCGCCTCCCCCTCGCCGACGCCCAGCACGCTCATTACCGACCGCACCCGCGCCGGCGCCGGGGCGCGGAGGAAGACGTGGGTGGCGTCGCGATGGTCGCGCAGAAGGAAGGCCGCCGCCCGGCCGACGACGACCACGTTGCCGATACGCGCGGCCTCCAGGATCACCTGCTGGGTGACGTTGAGCACGGCCTTGCGCGGATCGAAGGCGGGGTCCGCGTGGGGAGGCACCCAGGCCGCCACCTCGAGCGGGACGGCGAGGTCCAGATGGGTGGAGCCGAGGGCGGTGAGCAGACGGTCGAGGAGGGTGCCCGGCTGCTCGTCATGCGTCTCGACATCCTGGCTGGTGAGGTTGAGCCGGGTCGCCACCCTCTCCATCAGCGAGCGATCGGCGAACTCGGTACCCAGCCGCGCGGCGACCATGTGGCCGACCGTCTCCCCCCCGGCACCGTACTCCCTCCCGATCGTGACGACCGGCATCCGTCTACTCCAGGTAGTCGCGGAGCTTCTTGGACCGGCTCGGGTGGCGGAGCTTGCGGAGGGCCTTGGCTTCGATCTGTCGGATGCGCTCACGGGTGACTCCGAAGCGCTTCCCCACCTCCTCCAGCGTCCGCTGGTGGCCGTCGATGAGGCCGAAGCGGAGTTGGAGGACGCGACGCTCGCGAGGGGTGAGGGTGTCGAGGATGTCCTCGACCTCGTTGTGGAGCATGGTCAGGCTGGCCGCGTCGGAGGGCGCGATCGCCTCCTTGTCCTCGACGAAGTCGCCCAGGTGGGAGTCCTCCTCCTCGCCGATCGGGGTCTCCAGCGAGACGGGGTCCTGGGAGACCTTGACGATCTCCCGAACCTTCTCGGGCGTGATGCCCATCTCCTCGCCGATCTCGTCGTCGCTCGGCTCCCGGCCGAGCTCCTGGAGCAGCCGGCGGGAGATGCGGACCAGCTTGTTGATCGTCTCCACCATGTGAACGGGGATGCGGATGGTGCGGGCCTGGTCGGCGATGGCGCGCGTGATCGCCTGGCGGATCCACCAGGTGGCGTAGGTCGAGAACTTGTAGCCCTTGTGGTAGTCGAACTTCTCCACCGCGCGGATGAGGCCCATGTTCCCCTCCTGGATCAGGTCCAGGAACGACATGCCCCGACCGATGTATTTCTTGGCGATCGAGACCACCAGGCGCAGGTTGGCCTCGGTGAGTCGCTGCTTCGCCTCCCACTCCCCGGCCTCGATCGCCTTCGCCAGCGTCACCTCGTCCTGGGCGGTGAGGAGGTTCACCCGCCCGATCTCCTTGAGGTACATGCGCACGGGGTCGTCGAGGGAGACCGAGTCCATCATCTCGATGTCCATGAGGAGGTCGTCGTCGATCTGCTCGACCTCTTCGAAGTCCTTCTCGCCGTCGGTGACATCGACCCCCATTTCCTTGAAGGCGGCCAAGATCCGGAAGATCTGGTCCGGCTCCACCTCCATGTCGGGGAAAGCCTGGAGGACGTCGTCGGGGGTGAGGTAACCCTGCTCCTTGCCCTTGACGATCAGGGCTTCGGCCTGCTGCGTCAGCTCGTCTTCGAGCTTGCGCTCTAGCCGTTCCTGCGTCTTTGCCAAACTATCTCCCTTCGCCCCTGTCCAGCGCGGCCACACGGGGGCTCGTCATCGAAATCCGTCCCGTGGTTTCAACTTCATCGCCTCGAGATCCTGGCTCACGCGGGAGTGGGCGGCATGAAGATCCTGGGCGCCACGCGCATCTCCCTGGCGCTCGGCCTCGAGAATTTCACCCCTCAACTGTTTGAGCCTGACCTCGAGAGCTCCCCGCTTGAGCTTCCGAACGACGCTGTCGACGACCTCATCGGCCACCGACGGGGGGGGGCTGGCCCACGCCCGCCGGATCAGATCCTGCTCCGTTTCGTCGAATGTCGTCAGCTCGCTGCTCAGGGCCTCGAGCCCGCCCCGGTCGATGGCCTCCAACATTCTGAGGTAAGTGGGCCGTTCAACCTCGCCGAGCTCCGCCGGATCCAGCTGGGCGCGAACCTTGGCGGCGAGCTCCGGGCGGACGGCGAGCACCTGCAGCAGATACAACAACCCGGCCGTCATTCTCTTCCCGGCCGGACGCGGCCCCAAACCACCGGGGAGGGGCCCGGGCGAGGGTATGGAGCCTTTGCCCGCCCCCTTGCCGCCGCCGGCGCTCGGCCGGCTGGCCAGAAAGCGGGGCTCGATGTCCAGCCATTCCGCGGCCCGCCGGCGGTAGACCTCCTGGAGGGCGGCATCGCCGATCCTCGCCAGCACGCCGCGCATCCGCCCCAGCGCCACCTCGACCTCGCGAGGGTTGCTGGGGTTGAGGCCGGCGATCGACTCCCGCAGCCAGAACTCCCACCCCTGGGGCGCTCGCCGGGTAAGCTCCGCCCACCTGGCCGGGGCGTCGGCGCCGGCCGAACGCAGGAACTCGTCGGGATCCTTGGCACCGGTGCCCCTGACGACGCGGGTACGGAGGCCGAGCCCGGACGCGGTCTCGATGGCCCGGAACGCCGCGCCGCGGCCGGCCTGGTCGTCGTCGAAGGCGAGCACCACCTCCTCCGTGAAGCGCTTGAGCAGCTTCACCTGCTCCTCGGTGAGCGCCGTGCCAGAGCTGGCGACCGCGTTCTCGATCCCAAACTGGTGCCCGGCGATGACGTCGAACTGGCCCTCCATGAGGACCGCGTGCCCCCGCTCCTCGATCGCCTTGCGGGCGAGGTCGAGCGCGAAGAGGACCCGGCCCTTGACGTAGACGGGGGTCTCCTGGGTGTTGACATACTTGGCCTTCACGTCCTCGTCCACGGTGCGGCCGGTGAAGGCGAGCGGCTGCCCGCGCTCGTCGCGGATCGGGATCACCAGGCGGCGGCTGAAGAAGTCCTGGCGCTCTCCGGCTCGCGACCGGACCAGCCCGGCCGCGACGGCGTCCCCGATGGGGACCTCCCGCTTCGTCAGGTAGCTGGTCAGGCTGGCGCCGCCGGGCGCGTAGCCGAGTTGGAAACGCCTCGCCGTCTCCTCTCCCACCTCCCGCCTCTGAAGCAGCTCCAGCCCGATCCGGCCCGCCTCCGTGGCGTGGAGCACGTACTCGTAGTAGCGGGCGGCCAGCTCGTTGACCTTGAGAATCCGGCGCTTCAGCTCCAGCCGCTGGCGGTCGGCTCCCAGGCGGTCCTTGCCCAGCTCCACGCCGGTCCGGTCGGCGAGGATCTGGAGCGCGCCCGGGAAGTCGGTCTTCTCGATCTGCTCCACGAATTCGAACAGATCGCCGCCCTTCTGACATCCGAAGCAGTACCAGAACTGCGTCTGCGGATTGACCGAGAAGCTGGGTGAGTCCTCCTGGTGAAAGGGGCACAGGCCGACCAGCTCCCGGCCCTGCCGGCGCAGCTTGACCTGCTCGGAGACGACGTCGACGAGATCGAGCCGGGCCTTGATACGGGCGACCGCGTCCTCGGAGTTGACGGGCATCGACGGGAGCCTAGGCTATTCCGATCGGCCGGCTTCCAACAGGGGTGCGGGCCGCCCGCCTAGGCGGTGCCGAACGCCTCCTCCAGCCTCGCCTGGGCGGCGGCGAGCCTCGCCACGGGGACGCGATAGGGGCTGCAGGAGACGTAATCGAGGCCCAGCCGCTCGCAGAGGTGGATCGAATCCGGGTCGCCGCCGTGCTCGCCGCAGATGCCGACCTCGAGGTCGGGCCGGGTGGCCCGCCCCTCGGTGACCGCGATCCCCATCAGGCGGCCGACCCCGTCGGCGTCGATGGTCTCGAACGGGTTGCGAGGCAGGATCTTCTGCTCCAGGTAGCGGACGATGAACTTCCCCTCGGCGTCGTCACGCGAGTAGCCGAATGTGGTCTGGGTGAGGTCGTTGGTGCCGAAGGAGAAGAACTCGGCTTCCTCGGCGATCTCGCCGGCGGTCAGCGCGGCCCGCGGCAGCTCGATCATGGTCCCGAACTTATAGGGCACCTCGACGCCCTTCTCCTCCTGGACCCGCCGGGCGACCGGCACCAGTTGCTCGCGGACGGCCTGAAGCTCGCGGCGCGTTCCGATCAGCGGGATCATGATCTCCGGCCGGGCATCGACTCCCTTCCGGCGCAGATCGCAGGCCGCCTCCATGATCGCCCTCACCTGCATCCGGGTGATCTCCGGGAAGAGGATCGACAGCCGGCAGCCGCGGAGGCCCAGCATGGGGTTCGCCTCGCGGAGCTCCTCGACCCGGCCACGAACCTTCTCCAGCTCGGCCAGCCTGCCGGCGTCCTGTCCGGTCGCCCGCAGTTCGGTGATCTGGACGATCAGGTCCTCGAGGTTGGGAAGGAACTCGTGCAGGGGCGGGTCGATGAGCCGGATCACGACCGGCAGGCCCGCCATCGCCTCCAGGATGCCGTGGAAGTCCTGGCGCTGGACGGGCAGCAGCCTGTCGAGCTGAGCCTCGCGTTCCTCGGTCGTCCGGGACATGATCATGGCCTGCACGATCGGCAGACGCTCCTCCTCCATGAACATGTGCTCGGTGCGGCAGAGCCCGATCCCCTGGGCGCCGTTCTCGCGGGCTTTGACGGCGTCGCGCGGATAGTCGGCGTTGGCCCAGACCTGGAGCCGGCGGAGGGAGTCCGCCCAGCCCAGCAGGGTGGACTCGTCGGCGCTCGGCTTCGGCTCGATGGTCGGCACCCGGCCCAGGTAGACGCTGCCGGTGGTGCCGTCGATGGTGATCTCGCCTCCCTCCTCGACCACGGCGCCGCCGCACTCCATCCGCCGCGCCTTGAGGTCCACGTGGATCTCGTTGGCGCCCACGATGCAGGGCCGGCCCATGCCCCGTGCGACCAGCGCCGCATGGCTGGCGGTGCCCCCGGTCGAGGTCAGGATGCCCTTGGCCTGGATCATCCCGTGAACGTCGTTGGGGTTGGTCTCGACGCGGACCAGGATCACGGCCTTCCCCTCCCCGCCCCAGCGCTCCGCGGTGTCGGCGTCGAACACCGCCTGGCCGGTGGCGGCGCCGGGTGACGCGGGCACGCCGCTGCCGAATGATTCGGCCTTGGCCGCCGGGTCGACGCGGGGATGGAGGAGCTGCTCCAGCTGGCGGGGATCGACGCGGGCGACCGCCTCGTCCTTCGCGATCAGCCCCTCGGCGACCATGTCCACGGCGATCTTGACCGCGGCCTCGCCGGTCCGCTTCGCGTTCCTGGTCTGGAGCATGTAGAGGCGCCCCCGCTCGATCGTGAACTCCAGGTCCTGGACGTCGCGGTAGTGCCCCTCGAGCTTGGCGGCGTGGTCCACGAACCTGCCGAAGACCTCCGGCATGTGGGCGGCAAGCCCGGCGATCGGCTCGGTGTCGCGGACGCCGGCCACCACGTCCTCGCCCTGGGCGTTGGCGAGGTAGTCGCCGTAGAGCTCCCGGACGCCCGTGATCGGGTTGCGGGTGAACGCGACGCCCGTGCCGGAGTCCTCGCCCATGTTCCCGAAGACCATCGTCTGCACGTTGACGGCGGTGCCGAGGTCGTCGGGGATCCGCTCGAGGCGCCGGTACGCGGTCGCGCGGGGGGTGTTCCAGGACGAGAAGACGGCCTCGATGGCCGCTCGGAGCTGGTCCAGCGGAGCCTCCGGGAAGTCCTCTCCGGTGTGCTCCGAGTAGATGCGCTTGAACTCCTCCACCAGGCCCCGCAGCTGCTCCGGGCTCAGCTCGGGATCGGTCCGGACGCCGGCCCTGCCCTTGGCCGCGGTCAACGCCTCCTCGAAGAGCTCGCCGTCGATGCCGCGGACGATCCGTCCGAACATCTGGATGAAGCGGCGGTGGGCGTCGAGGGCGAATCGCTCGTCACCGGTCTGGGCCGCCAGCCCCGCCAACGTCTGCGAGTTGAGACCCAAGTTGAGGACGGTGTCCATCATCCCCGGCATCGAGAACTTGGCCCCCGAGCGGACGCTGACCAGGAGCGGGTTGGCGGCGTCCCCGAGCTTCTTTTCGGCCTGGCCCTCGACCTCGGCCAGAGCCGCCGTCGCCTGCTCCCAGAGCCCGTCCGGGAACCGGTTGCCGCCGGCCAGGTAGGCGCGGCAGGCCTCGGTGGTGATCGTGAAGCCGGGCGGCACCGGGAGCCCTGCCCGGGTCATCTCGGCGGCGCCGGCCCCCTTCCCGCCGAGGAGATCCTTCATGTCCTGGGACCCCTCCCTGAAGAGGTACACCCACTTGCGGGCCGCCTCCGGCCGGCCGGCTTCCGACGCCTCCACCGTCCGCGCCGTCACAGAGCCTGGTTCGCCGCCGTCCATGACACCAGTTTGCTCCTACCGGAAATTGGCCTCCAGGCGGCCGGCGAGCGCCCCCACAGCCACGCGCTCCTGGCCCATCGAGTCCCGGTCCCTGATGGTGACGGCGCGGTCGGCCAGGGAGTCGAAGTCGACGGTGACGCAATAGGGGGTCCCGATCTCGTCCTGGCGTCGGTAGCGGCGCCCGATGTTGCCGCCGGTCTGGTCGTACTCGACCCGGAAGCCCGCCTGGCGGAGCCCGCCCTCGACCTCGCGAGCGAGGTCGATCAGGGGCTCCTTCTTGGACAGGGGCATGACCGCGACCTGGACCGGTGCCAGGTTCCGGTGCAGCCGCAGCAGGACCCGGGTCTCGCCGTTCACCTCCTCCTCGTCGTAGGCGTCGAGGAGGGCGGTGATGAGGATGCGATCGACGCTGACCGCGGGCTCGATGACCCAGGGCAGGTAGCGCCGGTTGGTTTCCGGGTCCAGGTAGGTGAGATCCTGCCCGGAGCCCTCCTGGTGGGCACGGAGATCGAAGTCGGTGCGGTTGGCGATGCCCTCCAGCTCCGACCAGCCGAAGGGGAACTCGTACTCGATGTCGGTGCTCGCCTTGGCGTAGTGGGCCCTCTCGGTCGCGCCGTGGTCACGGAAGCGCAGGCGGGCGGCGCCGATGCCGGCCACCTCCGTGTACCAGCGCATCCGCTCGGCCTTCCAGTGCTCGAACCAGGGCTCGTCCTCCCCGGGCGCGACGAAGAACTCCATCTCCATCTGCTCGAACTCGCGCAGGCGGAAGACGAAGTTGCCGGGCGAGATCTCGTTCCGGAAGGACCTCCCGTTCTGAGCGATACCGAACGGGATCCTGACCCGCGTCGAGTTGATGACGTTCTTGAACTGGACGAACATGCCCTGCGCGGTCTCGGGTCGCAGGTAGACCTGGGCGGAGCTGTCCTCGGCGGGGCCGATGAAGGTCTTGAACATGAGGTTGAACTGCCGCGGCTCGCCCAGGGGACCGCCGCACTCCGGGCAGGCCTCGCCGCTCAGGTGATCGGCGCGCCAGCGCTTCCGGCAGGTGCCCCGGCACTCGACCAGGGGATCGCTGAAGCCGGACACGTGGCCGGAGGACACCCAGACCTGGGGGTGCATGATGATCGTCGTCTCCAGGCCGACGACGTCGTCCCGGCGATCGACGACGTGTCCCCACCAGAGCTCCCGGATTGCCCTCTTGAGGGCGACCCCATAGGGCCCGTAGTCGTAGAGCGCGTTGATGCCGCCATAGATCTCGCTCGAGGGGTACACGAAGCCGCGCCGCTTGCACAGCGCGACCACCTTCTCCATGAGCTGATCCCGGTCCAAGGTCATCGGTGGCTGCCTCGCATCTGCTTGATGAACTGAAGGGACTTGAGCCGGCGGTCGAGATGGTGCTCGAGCTGCGCCCAGAGCACCTGCTCGATCTCGTCCAGGCGCGCCCGTTCCAGCAGAAGCCTACGGTAGGTGGCGAGATCGCCGGCCGCGATCAGGCGCAGGACCTTGATCGCTCCGGGCGAGACCAGCGGCTGGGAGGGGTCTGAACCCCCCTCGGCGCACCGCGGGCAGAGGAAGCCTCCCATCGCCGCCCGAAAGGCGGCCGGCTCGGGCCGGAGCCCCGCGTCGCAGCCGACGCAGGTGGCGAGCTGGGGCGCGTAGCCGAACAGTTCCAAGAACGCGGCTAGGAAGTAGGCGGAGGCGCGGCGGGGATCGGCCTCGCGGGCCAGCTCGTCGAGAGCGGCACAGGTGAGCTCGTAGATGGGCTCGACCGGCGTCCGCTCCTCGGTCGCGCGCTCGACCAGCTCCGCGACCAGGCCCGCGTAGGAGGTACGCTCGACCTCCGCGCCCATTCGCGGGCACCCCCGGCGCTCGGCCTGCGCCACCACGTCCAGGTTGTGGCCCTGCGCCAGCAGGACGTCCACCTGGCCGAAGATCTCCAGCGAGGGGCCCATCCGGCTCGAGGTCCTGCGGACCCCCTTGGCGATCGCGCCCAGCTTGCCGTGATGCCTCGTCAGCAGCGTGTAGATGCGGTCGGCCTCGCCGTAGTCGACCTTGCGGAGCACGACCGCCTCTTCCCGATAGGTGGTCATGGATGCGGCACCGCCGCTATTGTGGGCCGGAGTTGGACACGCGGAGCACGCGGCGGCTGGTCATCGACGTGGCGGCCCGCCGCCAGCGGCCGGGCTACGGCAGCCGGCTGAGCCGATTGGAGGGCCGGATGGAGATCGAGGCCTGGTGGATGGACGTCCGTCGGTGCTGATGGTCAGCCAAGTGCCGCTGATTCCCGACGCTTCCGATTCTGATCCAGAGACACGATAGGGCTCGGCGAGGCCAGGCTGTCGCGACCGTCGCCGGTAGGTATCGGCCGACCCTGCGGAGCACGGTCGTCTGGTCTCGACGGAGGGATGGGCAGGAACGATCAATCGCGCGCATCTGAACTGACTGAGCGTCGCTCCAGCCGTCCCTGACCGCTTCACCGCGAGGCGCGGGAAAGGCAGCCAGCCTACACCCAGGCGTCGGTCGGGGGGCCCTCGGGCACCGGCAGCCCCGCCTCCTCGAGCGCGTCCCGGGGCCAGGCCTGCTCGGACGTGAGGCGCACGCTCACGATCCGCTGGCCATCCACATCCTCGACCCGCCATTCCAGGCGCTCCGCCTTGACGCTGGTCCCCGCCTGCGGGATCTCGCCGAGGACGGAGATGATGTAGCCGCCCACGGAGTCGTACTCCTCGCTCTCCGCGATCTTGAGGTCGAGCCGCTCGTTCAGCTCCTCCATCGGGAATCGGGCGTCGATGAGGACCTCGTGGTCGCTGACCAGGGTGAGCGGCTCCGCCTCGGCGATGTCGTACTCGTCGCGGATCTCGCCCACGATCTCCTCCAGCACGTCCTCGAGGGTGACCACGCCGGCGGTGCCGCCGTACTCGTCGACCACGATCATCATGTGGACCTTCTGCTCCTGCATCTCGTGCAGCAGCTCGTCCACCTTCTTCTGCTCGGGCGTGAAGCGGGCCGTCCGCAGCACCTCGTCGATGTTGAACTCGCGGCCGCGCCCGAAGAGGAGCAGCACGTCCTTGGCGTGGACCGTGCCCACGATGTGGTCGAGGTTGCCCTCGTAGACGGGGATGCGCGTGTGGCCCTTTGTCCGGATCACGTTGGTGATCTCCTCCAGGCTGGCGGCGCGGTCGATGGCCGTGACGTCGGTACGCGGCACCATCACCTCCCGCACCAGCTTGTCGCCGATCGAGATGATGCCGTGGATCATCTCCCGCTCCTCCTCCTCGATGACCCCCTGCTCCTCCGAAACGTGGAGGATGGTCATCAGCTCCTGCTCGGTGACATAGGGCGCCCGCGCCCGGCCGCCGGAAACCGCGCGGGACATGAGCGTGATCGCCCAGAGCCCGGGCTTGAGGAAGCCCGCCAGCCGGTCGAGGGGGCCGGCCGCCACGAGCGCAATGCGCTCGGCGTTGCGGATCGCCAGCGTCTTGGGGGTCACCTCGGCGAAGACGAGCAGGAAGACGGCGAGGCAGAAGGAGACCAGGAAGTCTCCCCAGACGCCCCACCGGCGGGGCAGGTACTGGACGCCGAGCAGGGTCGCTGAGGTGGAGGCGAGGATCAGGGCCAGGGTGTTGGTGACCAGGACCGTCGAGAGGAAGCGGTTGGGGTCCTGCTCGAGGCGGTGGAGGACGCGCGCGGACCGGCTCCCCTCCTCGGCCAGATGGCGCACTCGAAGCCGGCCGACCGAGGTCATCGCCGTCTCGGTGGCGGAGGCGGCGGCGGCGACCAGGACGCAGGCTCCCAGCACCACGGCCTCCGCCCACGCCTCAGGCGTCATTTGAGGCTCCAGGCTATCAGCGGGGAAAGAGGCGGGCCGCTCAGCGAAACAGCTCGGAGACGCTCCGGTTCTGGTGAACGCGGATGATCGCCTCCGCCAGCAGCGGGGCGACCGAGAGCACGGTGAGGGGCGGGCCCTGCTTGTCGAGCGGGAGCGGGACCGAGTTGGTGATGATGATCTCGTCGATGGGAGCCGCGCGCAGCCTCTGCACCGCCGCGTCGGCGAAGACGGCGTGAGTGGCGGCCACCAGCACGCTGCGCGAGCCCATCTCCCGGAGCGTCCGGGCCAGCCCGACGATGGTGTTGCCGGTCGTGATCATGTCCTCGACCACCAGGCAGTCGCGCCCGCCGACGTCGCCGGCGACGTCGATCACCTCCGCCTCCTCCTCCTGGGGGCGGCGCTTGTAGCCGAACGCGATCGGCGTCTGGAGCAGCTTGGCCACCGCCTCGGCCCGCTTGGCACCACCGGCATCCGGGGCCACCACGGTGAGGGCGGACAGATCCCGCGCGGCGAGGTGCTGGGCGAGGATGCGGTTGGCCGTCAGGTGGTCGGTGGGGACGTCGAAGAAGCCCTCGATGGCCTCCGTGTGAAGGTCCAGCAGGAGCAGCCGGTCGGCTCCCGCCAGGGTGATGAAGTTGGCAATCAGCTTGGCGCTGATCGGCTCCCGGGGCTGGGTCTTCTTCTCCTTCCGGGCGTACCCGTAGTAGGGGATCACGGCCGTCACCCGGCCCGCCGAGGCGCGGCGGAGGGCGTCCAGGAGGACGAAGAGCTCGATCAGGTTCTCGTTGACGGGATGGCAGGTGGGCTGGATGACGAAGACGTCGTGCCCGCGCATCGAGTCCTGGATCTTGACGTCGATCTCGCCGTCGATGAACCGGTGCACGCGCGGATCGGTGAGAGCGATGCCCAGCTCCCGCGAGATCAACTCGGCGAGGGCCGGGTGGGCGGTCCCCGAGATCAGCTTCAGCTCGCCCCAGGGCGAGCTCTCCTCGCTGGCGAACTCGACCGCGGTCTGCACCCTACCGATCATTGCCCACTCCCCTTCTCCCGCTCTTCGCCGGTCACCGCCCGCCTCCGCACGATCCGGGCCGGGACCCCGACCACCACCGCGCCGTCGGGCACGTCCTTCGTCACCACCGACCCGGCGCCGGTGCGGGCGCCCCGCCCGACGCGGACGGGCGCCCGTAGCATGGTGTCCACACCGATGAACGCATCGTCCCCGATCTCGGTCCGGCTCTTGGTCCTGGTCTCCCCATCGTAGTTGGCCGTGATCGTACCGGCCGCGATGTTGACCCGCTCGCCCACCACCGCATCGCCGAGGTAGGAGAAGTGGGGCACGGCCGAGCCGCCGCCAATCTGCGATCGAACGATCTCCGTGAAGCTGCCCACGTGCACGCCGGCGGCGATCTCGGTCCCAGGGCGGAGCTTGGCGTAGGGGCCACAGTCCGAGCCGGCTCCGATCCGGCAGCCCCGCAGCCAGGAGTGCTCGATGCGGCATCCGTGGCCCACCTCGCAGTCGGCGAGATCCACCCCGGGCCCGATCCGGCACCCGCCCCCGATCGACGTCTCACCACGCAGCAGCGTGAAGGGCTCCAGCACCGTGTCCTGCCCGACCGTGACACCGACGTCCACGAAGGTGGAGGCGGGATCGACCACGGTCACCCCCGCCAGCATCAGCCGGCGGAGGAGCCGGTCTCGAAGCGCGTGCTCGGCGCGGGCGAGCTGGAGCCGGTCGTTGACCCCGATCGCCTCCGTCGGATCCGAGAGCCGGATCACCTCGACCGGACTCAGGAGTCCGACCGCCGCGGTGAGGTACAGCTCCCCCGGCCGGTTGTCGGGACGCAGGCGCCGCAGCGCGGGCACCAGCTCTGTGCCCCGGAAGCAGTAGACGCCGACGTTGAACTCGATGATCCGGCGCGCCTCCTCATCGGCGTCGGCGTCTTCCACGATCCGCTCCAGGGTGCCGTCCGGAAGCCGGACGATGCGGCCGTCCCGCCGCCCGGGATCCTCGACGCTGAGCAGTGTGGCGGCGGCGCCGCCGGCGCGATGCTGCTCGAGCAGCCGGCGGATGGTCTCCGGCCTGATCAGCGGCGCGTCCGCGTTGAGGACGAGCACGTCCCGGTCTGCGAGCATGGCCTCCGGCACCTGCGCGAGGGCGTGTCCGGAGCCCCTCTGCTGGGCCTGGACGACCACCTCACAGCCCACCGCCTCGACGTGGGCGGCGATCCCGTCCGGCCGGGATCCGACGACGACCACGGGCCGCTCGCACCCGGCCTCCCGGCAGGCATCGATGACATGGTCGAGCATGGGCCGGCCGGCGAGCGGGTGGAGGACCTTGGGAATGCGGGAGCGCATGCGCGTGCCCTGGCCAGCGGCTAGGATGACCGCCGTCAGTGGGCGATTCTTTGCAGAGCTCCCCACGAGGTGGACCGATTATAAGGTCGGCCCGGCGGGTGGCCGTGGCCGCCGGGCTGATCTCGACGCTCGCCGCGTGCTCGCCACTGGGAGACGGGACGGCGCCCCCGGGTCACGCGGCAAGCCCGGCGTCCAGCTCGACGCCCAGCCCGAGGCCGACCCCCTCCGCGGCGGCCCGCCTCCCCGGCACGGTCTGGGTGCTGACCCCGCTCGGCCTCAACCTTCGCTCGCATCCCAGTCTGACCGCCGCCGTGGTGGCGCTGCTGCCGCAGGATGCCAGGCTCGCGGTGTCGGAGAGCCAGGCGGTGGGGGGCGGAACGTGGCTTCACGTCAAGGACGCGGACGGCACCTCCCAGGGCTGGGTCCTCGACCGGCCGGACCTCGTCATCGCGGTTCCAGTCTCCCAGCACATCGACAGCGTCAACGGATACCAGCTCCTCTTCCCGACCGGCTGGACCATCACCCAGCCGCCCAACCAGCCGGGAGAGACGCTCTTCGCGAGCCCCGGGGGTGCCCACGAGCAGGACGTGCTCACGGTGCAGGTCGGCGACAGCCTCAGCCACCTCCTGACGATCCCCTCCCAGCCGGGGCACGAGCTGCGGACCCAGGGCCCGCTCACCGTCTACGGCCAGACGACCTACATGCGCATCTACAGCCTCGACGGCGGCGGCTTCGAGATGGCTGTCCGCTTCCACTGGAACCCGCCCTCGCCGAGCCCGGTCGCCGGCGCCCCGCCGCCGGCCGCGGGCGGAATGCGCGCCTTCCTGTTCCTCCTGCGGCAGTCGGCGCCGGGGCTCGCCAACCCCGACCCCTCGCTCTTCACCGAGCTTTTGGGCAGCGTCATGATCGCCGGATAGGGGCCGGCCGATGGAGGGCGCGGCTGGTTTACGGTGAACTCGCGGGGGGCAAATGAGTCTCGTGGACAATGAGACGCCGCGTGCGCCCGCGAGCTCCGAGGCCAAGGCGGTACCCGAGACGGGCGACCACCGCCGGATGCCGGTGCTGCCCCTCAAGAACACGGTCGTCTTCCCGGACGTCCTCATCCCCCTCGCGGTCGGGCGCTCCCGCTCGCTCAAGCTGATCGATGATCTGCCCGGCGGTGAACGCATCTTCGCCGTCAGCGCCCAGCTCGACGAGGAGGTCGAGGAGGCGGGCTGGGACGACGTCCACAAGGTCGGCACGCTGGTCCGGATCCAGCACATGCTGCGGCTCCCCGACGGCACCGTGCAGCTCGCGGTCCAGGGGCTCCGGCGCATCCGGCTGATCGAGCCCCTCGGCGACGAGCCCTACCTGCGGGCCGAGATCGAGTTCGATCCCGAGCTGGCCGACGCCTCGGAATCCCTGGAGATGGAGGCGGTGACCCGGAGCGCCACCGCCTCGTTCCAGCAGCTGGTCGCCATCGCCCCCTACCTGCCCGGCGAGCTGCTGGCGGCGGCGCTCAACATCGAGGAGCCGCTGCGGCTGGCGTACTTCATCGCCAACCACATCAAGCTCTCGACCGAGAACCGACAGGAGCTCCTGGAGCTGCCGACGGCGCGGGAGAAGCTGGGACGGCTGCTCGGCCACATGTCGCACGAGCTGGAGGTGCTGGAGCTCGGCCGCAAGATCCAGAGCAAGGCCGAGGAGCAGATGGGCAAGGCGCAGCGCGAATACTTCCTGCGCGAGCAGCTGAAGGCGATCCAGCGCGAGTTGGGCGAGCTCGACCAGGACCAGGCCGACGCAGCCGAACTGCGGGACCGGATCGAGAAGACCGGCCTGCCAGCGGAGGCCAAGCGCGAGGCGGATCGGGAGCTGGCGCGACTGGAGCGCATCCCCTCGGCGTCACCCGAGTCGTCGGTGATCCGCTCCTACCTGGAGCTGATCGTCTCCCTGCCCTGGAACACGTCCACCGGCGGCGAGGTGGACGTCGAGAAGGCCCGTGAGATCCTCGACGCCGACCACTACGACCTGGAAAAGGTCAAGCAGCGGATCGTCGAGCACCTGGCGGTGCGCCGGCTCAAGCAAGAGCGCGGTTCGAGCGAGCACGGACGCGAGCCGATCCTCTGCTTCGTGGGACCGCCCGGGGTGGGCAAGACCTCGCTCGGACAGTCCATCGCCCGCGCCATGGGCCGCAAGTTCGCCCGCGCCTCGCTGGGCGGGGTCCACGACGAGGCGGAGATCCGCGGCCACCGCCGGACCTACATCGGCGCCATGCCCGGCCGCATCATCCAGGCGATCCGACGGGCCGAGTCGAACGACCCCGTCTTCATCCTGGACGAGGTGGACAAGATCGGCGCCGACTGGCGCGGGGACCCCTCCTCGGCGCTCTTGGAGGTCCTCGACCCGGAGCAGAACCGAGACTTCCGCGACAACTACCTGGACGTTCCCTTCGACCTCTCCAAGGTCATGTTCATCACCACCGCCAACACGCTCGAGACCATTCCCCCGGCGCTGCGGGACCGGATGGAGGTGCTCCATCTCTCCGGCTACACCGAGGAGGAGAAGGTCCACATCGCCGACCGCTTCCTGATCCCCAAGCAGATGGACGCGCACGGACTCCGAGGGCCCGAGGTGGAGTTCGACGGGGACGCCATCCGGACCGTGATCCGCGAATACACGCGCGAGGCCGGGGTGCGGAACCTGGAGCGGGAGATTGCGGGGGTCATGAGGCGGGTGGCCTCGACGGTCGTGTCCGGCGACGCCGGGGCAGACGGCGCCCGGCCCCACATCGATCCCGCCGGGGTCCGCGAGGCGCTCGGGAAGCGCCGCTTCTTCGACGAGACGGCGGAGAGGATCGACCGGGCGGGGGTCGCCACCGGACTGGTCTGGAGCCCGGTCGGGGGGGACATCGTCTTCGTCGAGGCGGCACTCACGCCCGGCAAGGGCGAGCTCAAGCTGACCGGTCAGCTCGGCGATGTGATGAAGGAGTCGGCGGCGGCGGCGATGAGCTATCTCAAATCGCGGTCGAGCGAGCTCGGCATCGACGCCAAGCTGTTCGAGAGCCACGACGTCCACGTGCACGTTCCGGCCGGGGCCCAGCCCAAGGAGGGGCCGTCGGCGGGCGTGACCGCCCTCACGGCGATCGCCTCGATCCTGACGGGCCAGGTCGTCCGCGACGACACCGCGATGACCGGCGAGATCACCCTCCGGGGCAAGGTGCTACCGATCGGCGGGGTCAAGGAGAAGGTCCTGGCCGCCCACCGGGCGGGGATCCGCCGCATCCTGCTGCCGGCGCGCAACGAGGCCGACCTCGACGACATCCCCGCCGAGCTCCGGGAGGAGATGGAGATCGTGCTCGTGGAGTCGATCGACCAGGTCCTCAGCGAGGCGCTCCCCACTCTTGCCGTGAGCGCCGCCTGAGTCCTCGCCGGCACGCGGTGAGGCGCCCTCGGCGCGTTTGCCGGCCGGGACCCCCGGGTATCCTCCAGGTGCCGTCCAATCGGGCGGCGGCTGGCGGTGGATGACCTTTGCTCGAACAGGCCGTCGCAAGTTGCAACAGGAGTTCGAGTCGAGGAGCTTTGTCAGTGGCAGCTGGAACAATCAAGAAGCTGGTTTCCGATCGTGGGTTCGGCTTCATCGCGGCCGAGGACGGCAAGGAGTACTTCTTCCACAGCGACGGGGTCGACAACTTCGACTCGCTGCGCGGTGGCGAGAGCGTGACCTTCGAGGTCGAGCCGAGCCCCAAGGGCCCCCGCGCGAAGCTGGTTCGCGTCACCCGATAGTCTCGTGAAAGTCCGGGGACCCACGCCCGCGCGGGTCCCCGGCACTCGCGGCTACCCGAGGACCCCGATGCCCCGCTCGATGAAGGAAACGATGGTGTCCACCCTCAGCTCGTAGGTGGCGTCCGGTCGCTTGCCGCGGCGGTGGAGCATGAGGTTGTAGCCGAAGATGGCGGCGTACTTGTAGTACGTCAGTGCCAGGGGCCAGCGAATCTCGTCCGCATCGGCGCCGAACATCGCGAGCAGTCGCTCGTGGGGGACGCCCCAGCCGCCCGCGGTGCCCGCCTCCGACTCCAGATGCCCGGGCTCGTGCACGACGCCCAGGCAGCAAAGGTCGAGCAGCGGCTGGCCGAGCTGGGCGATCTCCCAGTCCAGGACGCCGACGACGCACCCGGCGCCGAAGAGCATGTTCCCGAAGTGATAGTCGCCGTGGACCATGACGGGCGGCCGGGGCGCCGGCGAGGTCTCCTCCAGACGCCGGGCGAGCCGGGGGGCGCTGCCCGTCAGCTCAGCCGGCGCGCGCGCCATCAACCACGCCCAGCGGCCCAGCTCGGCCGTGTTCGACATCGGGGATTCCCCGGCGATGCCCGTGCTCGCGGCGGGGACCGCCTGCAGCCGGCGGAGGACCTCGACCGCCGAGCCCGCGAGCCGGATGACATCGCCGCCGGCGCTCATCGCCTCTTCGATGCCGTCCCCGGCGAGCTCCCCCATGAGAACGAAGGGACGGCCGCCGACCACGGGCTCCGCCGACGAGGCGAGTACGGGGGGCACGGGAAGCCCCTGCGCGTGAAGCGCGGCCATGATCCTGCCCTGTCGGGGGATATCGGCGGGGCCGGCGATCCGGGCGCCCGGCGGCGGCAGCCGGAGGACGGCCCGCCGGCCCTCCAGCTCGACCCGGTAGGTGAACCCCGAGTGACCGGTCGGGATGGCTCGGACCTCCCTCACCGGTTCCCCGATCCGGGCGGCGAGGTCCCTCCCGAGGGACTCCTCGTCCGCGCCCATCATCCGCTCATCGACCCGCCGGGGCGGGCTCGTGCTTGCGCAGCTCCAGCCGGGCGATCTGGTTCCGGTGGACCTCGTCGGGGCCGTCCACGATCCTGACCGAGCGCGCGTACGCGTAAGCCTCGGCGAGCGGGAAGTCGTTCGAGACCCCCGCCGCGCCGTGGGCCTGGATCGCCCAGTCGAGGACCTGGCAGAGCATGTTGGGGGCGGCCACCTTGATCATCGCGATCTGAGCCCGGGCGGCCCGGTTGCCGGCGACGTCCATCCGGTACGCCGCCTCCAGGGTCAGCAGGCGCGACTGGTCGATCAGGATCCGCGCCTCGGCGATCCGCTCCAGCCATACCGACTGCTCGGCGAGCGGGCGCCCGAATGCGACCCGCCCCTGGACGCGCGTGCACATCAGCTCGAGCGCCCGCTCCGCCAGCCCGATCAGGCGCATGCAGTGATGGATCCGGCCCGGACCGAGCCGCGCCTGCGCGATCTCGAAACCGCGCCCCTCACCGAGCAGCAGATTCGCCGCCGGCACGCGGACGCCCTCGAAGGAAACCTCGCCATGCCCGTGGGGGGCGTCGTCGAAGCCGAACACCGGCAGCCAGCGGAGGACTGTGACCCCGGGCGAGGAGCGCGGGACGAGGATCATGGATTGCCGGCGGTGGCGGTCCGGGTTCTCGGGGTCGGTCTGGCCCATGAAGATGAAGACGCTGCATCTGGGGTCCATCGCCCCCGAGGTCCACCACTTGCGGCCGTCGATCAGGTACTCGTCTCCCTCGCGGACGATCCGGCCCCGGATGTTGGTCGCGTCCGAGGAGGCGACGTCGGGCTCCGTCATCGCGAATCCGGAGCGTATCTCCCCCGCCATCAGCGGCTCGAGCCAGAGCCTTTTCTGCTCCTCGGTCCCGAAGCGATCGAGGATCTCCATGTTCCCGGTGTCCGGTGCCGAGCAATTGAAGACCTCCGCCGCCCAGCTCACCCGGCCCATCAGCTCGCAGAGGGGCGCGTACTCGAGGTTGGTGAGCCCGGCCCCCCGCTCGGATCCGGGCAGGAAGAGATTCCAGAGCCCGGCCGCACGCGCCTTCGGCTTGAGCTCCTCGACGATCGGATCCGGAAGCCAGCGCGGCCCTTCCCCGGCCAGGTCCCGGTGACGGCCCTCGTTGGAATGGATGAACTCCGCCATGAAGGCGGCCAGCCTTCCCAGGAGGGCCTTCACCTTGGGCGAATGGTCGAAGTCCATCTCTCCTCCTCCAGATGAACGGCTCGAAGCGGTCCGGAATAACGGAGCCCAGAGTTCACGTTAACGTTAGGGAATGGCTGACCCCGCCCGCCGGCCGCTGACCGCCGCGCGGCCGCCGGGACCTCGGTACCGCTGGATCGCCCTCTCCAACACCACGCTGGGGATGCTGCTCGCCACCATCAACTCGTCGATCATCCTGATCTCGCTGCCCGCGATCTTCCGTGGCATTCATATCAATCCCCTCGTGCCGGGAGAGACCAGCGTCTTCCTCTGGCTGATCATGGGCTACATGGTGGTCACGGCCACCCTCCTGGTGACGTTCGGGCGCATCTCGGACATGCTCGGCCGCGTGCGCATGTACAACCTCGGCTTCGCCATCTTCACGCTGGGCTCGATCCTGCTCGCGCTGACCCCCGGCGACGGCAACCTCGCCGCCATCCAGCTGATCGGCTACCGGGTCGTCCAGGGCATCGGGGGAGCGTTCCTCTTCGCGAACTCAGCCGCCATCCTCACCGACGCCTTCCAACCTGACCAGCGCGGCCTCGCGCTGGGGCTCAACATGGTTTCCGCCATCGCCGGCTCCCTGCTCGGCCTGATCCTGGGCGGGGTCCTCTCCGCTATCAACTACCGGCTCGTCTTCCTGGTCAGCGTGCCGGTCGGCGTCCTCGGCACGGTGTGGGCCTACCTGGCCCTGCGCGAGACGGCGACCATCACCCGCGGTCAGCGCATCGATTGGGTGGGCAACGCCACCTTCGGCATCGGGCTCACGTTGCTTCTGGTCGGGATCACCTACGGCCTTCTCCCCTACGGGGGCTCGCCGATGGGCTGGAGCAACCCGATGGTGCTGGGCGCCCTCGGCGCCGGCGCCGCCCTCCTGCTCGGGTTCGTGCTGGCCGAGACCCGGATCGCCGATCCCATGTTCCAGCTCGACCTCTTCAAGAACCGATCCTTCGCGGCCGGCAACCTGGCCGGATTCCTGGCCGCGATGGGACGCGGCGGCCTCCAGCTGATGCTGATCATCTGGCTGCAGGGCATCTGGCTGCCCCTGCACGGCTACAGCTTCGCGGAGACGCCGCTGTGGGCGGGCATCTACCTGATCCCGATGCTGGCCGGGTTCATGATCATGGGCCCGCTCTCAGGCTGGATGTCCGACCGTCTCGGCGCCCGCGGGCTCTCGACCGCCGGCATGGCGGTCAGCGCCGCCGCCTTCCTACTTCTCACGCTGCTGCCCGCCGACTTCAACTACACCGCCTTCGCGGCGATCATCCTGGTCATGGGCCTCGGGATGGGCCTGTTCAGCTCGCCCAACACGGCCTCGATCATGAACTCGCTGCCGGCCCGGCACCGAGGAAGCGGCTCCGGGATGCGGTCTACGTTCATGAACTCGGGGACACTCGTCAGCATGGGCCTGTTCTTCACGCTGGTGGTGGTCGGGCTCTCCTCGGCGCTGCCCGCCGCCCTCTATCACGGGTTGACCTCGAACGGCCTCCCCGCCGCGGCCGCGGCCCGCCTCTCGCACCTGCCCCCGACCGCCGCCCTCTTCGCGGCCTTC
The DNA here is from genome assembly GCA_050734915.1 of Candidatus Dormibacteraceae bacterium. Lineage (GTDB taxonomy): Bacteria > Chloroflexota > Dormibacteria > Dormibacterales > Dormibacteraceae > JBOHUX01. The sequence continues at coordinate 1,434 of JBOHUX010000018.1, read as the reverse complement.
CTCGGCTACAACCCGATGGCGAGCCTGCTGCCCCACCAGATGCTCGTCCACCTCCCCGCCGCGACCCGGGCGACGCTCCTCGGCAACCGGTTCTTCCCCCACCTCATCAGCTCCGCCTTCATGTCGGGGCTGCACCTCGCCTTCTACTTCGGGGCCATGATCTCCCTGGTCGCGGCGGCCGCCTCGCTGCTGCGCGGGCGACGTTACATCCACGGCGTCACCGACCGCGAAGAGGCGGCCCCGCAATTGACTCGCGGCGCCCGCCAGCTGACCCCGGGTCAGGCCGCGACCCCGTCCGGGCCACAGATCAGGTAGGGCTATCGCGGGCCCGGCGGGAGCACCGTGAGCACGCCCCGGCCGTCGGATCGGACCAGATGCCCGCCTCCCCGTCGGGGAGGCGGCGGTGAGGGAAAGGAGGGGGGCAAGTGATTCAGCCGGGATTCAGGTCGAGGTGTCAGCGTGAGCTGAAGTTCGACCCCCACTCTCCCGGACCGAGGCGCCTTCCCCGCCTCGGTCCCTTCTCGACCGGCTCGCCAATCGAGGGCCGCGTGAGGTGGCGGCGACCGGGCGCCGCCGGGGGCCATATTCGCCCTGCCCCGGGGCCTCGGTTTCCGCTACCATCGCGGCCGTGACAACAAGACTGCTGGTCGGAACCGAGAAGGGACTCTTCGCGCTCGACAGCGAGGACAGGCGCAGCTGGAGCCTGGTCGATCCGGACCCGGCGCACAAGGGCTGGCAGGTCTACGCGCTCTACGCCGCCCCCGCCGGTGAGCTCTACGCGGGCCTCTCGAACGCGTTCTTCGCGCCCCACCTGGAGCGGAGCGGGGACGGCGGCCGGACCTGGACGCCGATCGAGCGCAGCCCGCGCTTCCCGGAGGGGTCCGAGCGGGAGCTGAAGCAGGTCTGGAGCATCACCGCCGGCCCTGGCGACGGGCGCCTGCTGGCCGGGGTCGCCCACGCCGCCCTCTTCGAGTCCGCCGACGGCGGCGAGACCTGGGAGTGGAACCAGGGCCTCGAAGGGCACCCCTCGCGGCCCGACTGGGCGCCGGGCGCGGGCGGCCTCTGCCTGCACACGATCATCCCTGACGCGGCGGACCCCAAGCGGGTCTTCATCGGCATCTCCGCCGTCGGCGTCTTCAGGAGCGACGACGGCGGCCACAGCTGGACGACCAAGAACCGGGGGATCGGCACCATCTTCGACCCCATCAGCCAGGAGCACGCCCCGGACACCGTCTGCTGCGTGCACAAGGTCGTGCAGGACCCGACCGACCCGAACACGCTCTACCAGCAGAACCACACCGGTGTCTACCGGACGCACGACGCCGGCGACAGGTGGGAGCGGATCGAGAACGGGCTGCCCTCCGGCTTCGGATTCCCGATCGTGATGCTCCCCGGCCAGCCGAGGACGCTGTTCGTGGTGCCGCAGGAGGAGAG
>JBOHUX010000017.1:0-22026 GCA_050734915.1 Candidatus Dormibacteraceae bacterium | reverse complement strand
AAGGCGGCGTCCCCGAGCAAGCAGGCCCGGCCGAAGGCCATCCGGGTCACCTCGACGTCCATCACCGGCTGGATGAAGGGTTCGTCCGCCTTGCTCACGATCTCGCCCAGCGCGGGGGGGAGGCGGCGGGCCGCGTCGCGCAGCTCCGCGAGATGGACCTCGCCGACGGCGCCGGGCGGAACCGAGAGCTCGCGACGGGAGCCCTCCCGGTCCGTCATCAGCGCCTCCAGGTCGGCCCCGGGGGCCACGTTCCGGTACCAGACGAAGTTCATCAGCCGGTGGCCCGGCGCCATCGAGCCGTCGACGGCCGGGATCGGGTAGATGAGGATGTGGCTGCCGGGCATGAGGTGGTAGACGATCGAGCCCCGGAGCTGTTCGAGCGTGGAATGGGTCAGCGCCGCGTCCGTCACGGTCCCCCGCCAGCCGACGTAGCCCGAGTAGAGGGGCACCACCTCGGGGAGGAGCTGGGAGCGGCCGGTCGAGGCGGGGCCGTCCGCGCAGACGAGCAGGTCGCATCTCTCCCGGCCCCCGTCCGCGAACCTGACTTCGACGTGGTCGCCGAGTTCCTCGAAGGCGACCATCGCGGAGCCAAGCCGGTAGCCACGCGACGGAAGGCGGCCACGCAGAGTCCGGTAGAGGGTGTTCCAGCCGGTGAAGCGGTAGGGGCTCCACTCCTCGAAAACGACCGCGCCGTCCGCGTCCACGTAGCGCAGGCGGTCGGCGGCGACCGTCACCCGATCGAGGTCGGAAACCCCACGCTCGACCACGTAGCGCACCGCCATGGGATGCACGACGATGCCGGCGCCGCGACTCTGCAGGGCGGCCCCGGAACGTTCGAAAACCTCGACCTCCCAGCCAAGCTCACGCAGCAGCAGGGCCACCGTCAGCCCGCCGATCGACCCGCCCACGACGGCCGCGCGCCGTCCCCGGGTCATCGGATGGGGGTCGTCTGCTCGGGGTCGGGGACGAGCAGGAGCTTGCCGGTCGTCTGGCGGGAGGTGAGCAGGCGGTGCGCCAGCTCGGCCTCCACCAGGGGCAGGCCCCGGGAGACGGGCGGTCTCACCCGTCCCGAGCGCAGCATCTCGATGGCGGGACCCGCCTGCGCGGCGACCAGCTCGGGATGGTTGCGCCGGTACATACCGAAGCTGATCGGCGCCACGATCACGTTGCGGCGGCGGAGGCCATCCCAGTCCGCGACCGAGGGTGGCTCGCCAGACGAGGCGCCGAGGGGGATGATCCTGCCCAGCGGCCGGACCGCCGCCAGGCAGCGGTCGAAGACCTCGCCGCCCACGCTCTCCACCGCGACATCGACGGCCGGGATGGGGTCCTGGTAGCCGATCGCCTCGTCGGCCCCCTGCTCGAGCGCCAGGCGCCGCTTCTCGGGCGTGGACGCCATCCCGATCACCCGCCCGGCACCGAGGGCCCTGGCGACCTGGATGCAGGTCGAGCCGAGGCCGCCCGCGGCGGCGGTGACCAGCACCGACTCGCCAGGCCGGAGCCGCGCCGCCTCCGCCAGCGCGAAGTAGCTGGTGAGGGTGACCAGCAGGTCGCCGCCGGCCCGGCTCAGATCGTCTCCGGCGGCCGGGAAGACCAGCGCGGCGTCGGCCGCCACCAGCTCGGCGTAGCCTCCCGAGGTCACCAGCGCCGTCACCGGCCGCCCCTGGGGGTCGGTACCCGCCACCTCCAGGCCGGGGATGAAGGGGGGCTCGGGGGCGGCGGCGTAGTGACCCCCGATGGAGTGCACGTCGGCGAAGTTCACCCCCGCGCTGGCGACTCTGATCAGGACCTGCCCCGGCGCCGGGACGGGGTCGGGCTGCTCGCGCAGCTCCATGACCTCGGGGCCGCCCCGGCGCAACGCGACGATCGCCCTCATGGGCCCCATTTTGGGGAAACCCGCCGGCCGCCGCCGAACCGGGTCCGGGGCGCGGGTACGGCGCCCAGGCGGGAGTCGGCTACGGCGCCCAGCCTCGAGGGTGGATGGCGGCGGGATCGGTGACGACGTCGATCAGCACCGGCCGGCCGGCGGCCAGGCCACGCGTGACGGCGGGAGCAATGTCGGCCGCCCGCTCGACCCGCACCCCGACGCAGCCAAGCTCGCCCGCGATCTTGGCGAAGTCGATGTCCCCAAAGGTCCAACTCGCGTACCCGGCCGGCGACTGCTCGACCCCGTACGCCGCGTCCCAGAAGGGCTTCTCGCCCGCGTAGGCGCCGTTGTTGTTGACCACGATCACTGCGTTGATCCCGTAGCGGGCCGCCGTCTCCAGCTCCGCGAGGTGGTAGTAGAGCCCGCCGTCGCCGACCAGAGCCATCACCGGCCGCTCGCCGAGCGCGCATTTGGCGCCGAGGCCGGCCGGCAGTCCCCAGCCGAGCGACCCCGCGCAGCGCGCGAAGCGCTGGCTCGGTCCCCTCAGCGCGGTCATGCTGCCCGCCCAGATCGAGGCCTGCAGAGTGTCGACGAGCAGGGCGGCGTCGTCCGGCAGCGCCTCGGCGAGGTCGGCGCAGAGCCGTTCGGGCCGGATCGGCGTCGCGTCCGAGGTCACCTGATCCCGGACCTCCTCCCGCCAGCGGGCTACCAGCTCCTGGACACGGCTGGTCCAGGACGGGTTGGCGCGCGCCCGGGCATGCTCGAGCATCCGCTTCAGCGTGGCCCGGGCATCCCCGTGCAGGCTGAGCTGGCCGGGGTAGTGGCGGCCGAGCTCGGCGGGATCGATGTCGAGCTGGACGACCGGGGTGCCGGGAGAAGGTATCGACCAGTTGTTGGTGACCATGCTGCCGGTGTGGCTGCCCACGAAGAAGACCAGATCGGCCTCCGCGACCACCTGGTTGGCACAGCGGCGGGAGTAGAAGCCGGCCACGCCGACGTTGAGCGGATGGCTCTCGGCGATCACCGCTTTGGCGCTGAGGGAGGTCGCGATCGGGATCTGGAGCTGCTCCGCCAGCGCCACCAACTCCGGCTCCGCCCCCGACCAGACGGCCCCGCCGCCGGCCACGATGACCGGGCGTGACGCGCCGTGGAGCGCCTTCAGGGCCTCTGCCAGTGAGGCCGGATCCGGCTCCGGCCGGAAGGCGGGAACCTCCCCGAAGCGAGGTTCGACCAGGGTGTCGAGCACGGCCTCGCCCTCGAGCAGCTGGCCGAGGTGTGAGCGCACCTCCAGGTAGACGGGGCCGGGAGTACCCGAGGTCGCCACCCGGAACGCCTGCCGGAGCAGCTCCGGAAGCCGCTCCAGGACCTCCACCGATGCCTGCCACTTGGTGACCGGCTCGAACATGGCCGCGTCGCAGATCTCCTGGTAGACGTGCCGGTACCGGCTCTCAGGGTAGGGACCGCCGGTCAGCGCGATCACAGGCGATCCCGCCATCCGGGCATCCTTGAGTCCGGCGGCGAGGTTGGCGCCGCCGACCGTCTGGGCAAGGCACACACCCGGCCGGCGCGACACGCGGGCATAGCCGTCGGCCATGTAGGCGGCCGACTTCTCGCCGTGGGTGGAGATCGTCCGCACCCCCAGGTCCTCCATCTCGGCCAGCGCCGGCAGCAGGAAGGTGGGGACGAAGAAGGCGTGGCTGACACCGTAGCCGCGCATCATCTCCGCGAGGGCCCGGTTGCCGGTGCGAGTGCTCAGCCCGGTGGCTGCGTCAGCGCTCATGACGTGAGCCCTCCTGGCAGGGGCCGCCTGCTAGTCGCGGGCGTCGCCGCGGAAGACGGGATCGTGCAGCTCCAGCAGCGAGAGGTCCTTGGCCAGGTTCCGGAAGACGCGCATGGCCTTGATCATCTTCGGCATACCGGCGTAGATGGCGGACTGGAGGATGACCTCCTGAACCTCGGCGATGCTGGCCCCGTTCCGGATCGCGCTGCGGATGTGGTTGGGAAGCTGGACCAGCTCGTCGCTGACGCAGCATTCCCCGATGATGATGAGGACCCGGGTCTTGTCGTCGATGACTCGCCGGTTGTACATCCCGTCGTAGATCCAGGTCAGCCATCTCTGCGTCCAGTCCTGGTCGAGCTGGTCGAACTCGTCGACGAGGCGCATGAAGAATTCACCCTGGAGGCGCTGGCCGGTCTCCATCGCCTTCGGGTTGTAGCGGGACTCGAGCTCCCTGCGCCTGGACTCCTTGTCCGTCTTGCTGTCCGTCTTGGTCTCAGCCACGTTGACTCCGCCTCCCGAAATGAACGCGTCCGGGGGAGCGGTCCGCGCTGTCGAGACCGGTTGGACCGGCCCTGGAACTCGCTCGACCCCCGCATCCCGCGCCGACGATGGTCGTTGCCGGGTGGGACGTCCGCGCGGGCCACCGTTCGTGTGGCGTCTCCACGCGTCGGTTGCCGACGATACGGGCACTCACTATACTCGCGGCGTGGGGTTCCACCGGCTCGGCGCCATCTCCGCTGACCCGGCGGCAACCCAGTACTCGAATGCCCGCAGAGACGTTCTGACCGGTCGCGCCATCGAGGCCGGACACCTCCGCTTCAAGGCACTGGTAACACCCACCAACCGGCTTTCTTGAGCACGGGCCTGGGCACGGGAGAGGGCGCCGCTGAGTTCCGGCTCGAGGAGCGGCCGATCGCGACACGGCGCCGCACGTCGCCGTCGCTCCGGCTGGGGGTGATCGGCACCGGCTGGATCGGGGCCACGCGGGCTGCGACCGCGGCGGCGAACGGGTCGGTGGCCGAGCTCCACCTGGCCGAGGTGGACCCCGAAGCTCGGGCCCGGGTGGGGAAGGCGACCGGCGCCGGCTCGGCGCGGCAGGACTACCGGGAGCTCCTGGAGCTCGATCTCGTCGACGCCGTCATCATTTCGACGGCGCCGGAGACCACTCACCATCCCATCGCTCGCGACTGCCTGCGGGCCGGCAAGCACGTCCTTCTCGAGAAGCCGATGGCGCTGACCCTGCCGGAGGCGGACGAGCTACTGGACCTGGCCCGGGCGGCCGGGGTGCGGTTCACCGTCGGTTACACGCAGCGCTTCGTCCCCAAGTTCGCCTACGTCAAGGAGCGCTTCACGGAGGGGAGCCTGGGCCGGGCGGTTACGATCATGATCAGCCGCCACATCACGCGCAGCCTGGGGGCTAAGATCTCGAGCCGCGGCGAGCTGGGGCCGGCCCAGATGGAGGGTACCCACGACATCGATCTCGCTCTCTGGTGGCTGGAGCCCGCGCGTCCGGTGCGCGTCTACGCCCAGTCGGTGGCCGGAATCATGAAGGACGCCTACGGGCTCCCCGACTGCATCTGGGTCGTGGTCACCATGGAGGATGGCAGCGTCTTCACCATCGGCGCCAACTGGAACCTGCCCCTCGAGGCTCCCGGGTTCAGCTCGGTGATCGCCGAGGTGGTGGGGACGAATGGGGCGCTCTTCGTCGACGAGAGCCATCGCGACCTCCTGCTGAGCACCGTCGAGGGCGGCCTCACCCGTCCGCTGTCGAGCATGCCGGGTGAGCGGGTCGGCCACGTCTACCGAGGGCCGATGGAGGCCGAGACGAATCACTTCATCGACTGCGCGAGCAACGACCTGGCTCCGGTGGTGACCGCCGGGCGGGCCCGCCTGGCCATGGAGGTGGCTCTCGCCGCCGAGCTCTCGGCGGAGGCCGCGGCGCCGATCGAGCTCCCCCTGGCCGGTGAGTCGCCGCGGAGCCGGAGGCCGGCGAGTTCCTGAGCTCCGTTGGATGCGGGACGCCGGCAGGGGCGATGCCGCAGCCGGGGCACGACCACTTCCGGCCCGAGATCGACACAGGGCGCCGTCCGGGCCCCGGCTCGCTGATCTTCGCTTTCCACGACGAGCGGCTGCCGACCGGCGAGAGCACGGCCCACCCGGGTGCGCTGACTCTCGAGGAGCTGGCCCGCTCGCGCATCTCGCTCCGCTACGAGCCGCTCTACGTGGGAGTGCTCGAGGGCCGCGACTGCTTCGCCGCCGCGGCGGCCCCAGACGTCGAGGCCGGCGCGCCGACACTGGCTTTGCGGGAGCTGATCGCCGGCGAGGGGGCGCTGGGCCTGGCCGCGGGCAGGGCCTGGCAGATAAATCAGTGGTACCTCGACCACGCCCACTGCGGGCGCTGCGGCTCCGGCACCACGATGTCCGCCCGGGAGCTCTGCCGGACGTGCGGATCGTGCGGCACCCGCCACTACCCCCGGGTCAGTCCGGCGGTGATCGTCCGCGTCGACCGCGGGGACTCCATCCTCCTCGCCCACCGGAAGAACTCCGCCGGGGCCGTCTACAGCCTCCTGGCCGGCTTCGTGGAGCCCGGTGAGACGCTCGAGCAGGCGGTCGCCCGGGAGGTCAGGGAGGAGGTCGGTGTGGACGTTGCCGAGGTCCACTACGCGTCCAGCCAGCCCTGGCCGTTCCCCGGCCAGCTGATGATCGGCTTCCGGGCCGAGCGTGATGGCGGCGAGGTGGCGGTGGACGGCGTCGAGATCGACGATGCCGGCTGGTTCACGCGCGGGAGCCTGCCGGAGCTGCCGCCCCCCTACTCCATCTCCCGGCGGCTGATCGACGAGTTCTTCGCCGGGCGCTGAGGGGCCGGCCGACCGGTCCGCGAGTGTCCGGGAGTTAAGATTCCACGGCGATGCCGCATCCGACCCTGCGGACGCCACTCTGCGATCAGCTTGGGATCGAGTACCCGATCGTGCTGGCGGGGATGGGCCTCAAGGGCCGCGCGACCCCCCCGGAGCTGGTTGCCGCGGTGTCCGAGGCAGGCGGCCTGGGGGTGATGGGCTGTTCGTGGATGCCCCCGGAGGAGGTCGGACGCCGGATCCGCAGGGTCCGGGAGCTGACCGCCAAACCCTTCGGAGTGGACCTCTTGCTGCCCGCCTCGATGGACGCCAGGGCCGCCTCCGACTGGTCGGCGATGAGGGCTTTGATCAAGCGCGAGTACCCCCGTCACGTCGCCTTCCGGGACGCCCTCGCCGCCGAGCACGGCCTGCCCGCCGTGCTTCCCCCGGCCAGCGAGGTGCTCGCGCCCGACGCCATCCGCGCCTGCGTCGAGGTCGTCCTCGAGGAGCGGGTGCCGGTCTTCGCCGCCGGGCTCGGGGACCCGGCCTGGATGGTGCCGGCCGCACACCGGGCGGGGGTCACGGTGATGGGGCTGGCCGGCAGCCTGCGCCACGCCGAGCGGCACCGGCTGGCCGGCGTCGACTACGTCATCGCGCAGGGCACCGAGGCCGGGGGCCACACCGGCACCGTCACCAGCCTCATCCTCTGGCCCCAGGTCGTCGACGCCGTGCACCCCCTGCCCGTGATCGCCGCCGGCGGCATCGGGGACGGCCGCGGGCTGGTGGCCGCCCTGGCGCTGGGGTGCGTGGGGGCCTGGGTGGGAACCGCCTTCCTGATGGCGCGGGAATGCCGCATCCACGAGGAGCACAAGCGCCAGATCGCGGGGGCGGGATCCGAGGACTTCGTGGTCACCCGCGCCTACACCGGCAAGACCGGCCGCGACTTCCGCAACGAGGTCATCCGGCGCTGGGAGGAGTCGGGCCTGGAGCCCCTCGCGATGCCCCTTCAGAGCCTGCTCATGGAGGACCTCGTCGAGGCCGCCCGGGTTGCGCGCCGCTTCGACCTCGTCAACAACTCGGCCGGTCAGGTCGGCGGCATGCTGAGCCAGATCCGGCCTGCCCGTGAGATCTTCGCCGGCATCGTGGCCGGAGCGGAGGAGGCGCTGGAGAGCCTTGCCGCACGCGGGCGGTCACCGGCGGCCTCACGGTGAGGGGCCCCCGGCCCCCCCGGCGGACCATCTGAACGAAGGCGAAGGGATCGTGGACTTTAGGCTCAGCGAGCAGCAGGAGATGCAGCGACGGACGCTCCGCGAGATGCTGAGACGCGTCTGCCCGCCCGACTATGCTCGCCGGTGCGACGAGGAGCGGCGACCCCCGAGAGAGGCCTTCGACGCTCTCGCCGCCGCCGGCTGGCTCGGGCTGGGGATTCCCGAGGAACATGGCGGTCAGGGTGGCGACCAGCTCGACATCGCCATCCTGCTCGAGGAGGCCGGCCGCGCGATGGTCGATCTCGGGCTCTGGGTCTTCCGCGCCATCATCTACGGCGGCCAGGCGGTGCTGGACTCCGGGAGCGAGACTCAGAAGCGGTTCTTCCTGCCCCGGGTCGCGCGCGGTGAGCTCTCCACCTGCTTCGCGCTCACCGAACCGGACTCGGGGTCCGACGCCGCCGCCCTCACCACGACCGCGGTCCGGGACAAGGACTCCTACGTGATCAACGGCCGGAAGATGTTCTGCTCGGGGCTGACGGTCAGCGACCACGTCCTCATCGCCACCCGGACCGACCCCGACCTCCCCAAGCACGAGGGCATCAGCCTCTTCCTGCTCGATACTCACGCGGAGGGGCTCACCCACCAGGTGCTGGAGGTGCTCGGGCACCGCTCGGTGGCGACGACGGCGGTTTTCTTGGACGGCGTCCGCACTCCCGCCGCCTCGATGCTCGGCCCCCTCAACGGAGGCTGGCCTCTGCTGGGCAGGTATCTCCGGTGGGAGCGGCTCTGCCTCTCCGCGGCGCGCACCGGGGGAGCCGCCGCCGCCCTCGAGGAGGCGATCGAGTGGGCCCGCCGGCGGCACCAGTTCGGGCGGCCGATCGGCAAATTCCAGGCCGTCTCCCACCAGCTGGCGGAGATGGCGATGCGGGTGGACATCTCCCAGCTCCTGGTCCGCCGCTACGCCTGGGCGCTCAGCCAGGGCGTGGCGACCGCGCGCGCCGCCGCCACCCTCAAGATCTTCGCCGCCGAGTCCTACAAGGAGGTCGCCGACCGCGGGCTCCAGGTCATGGGCGGATACGGCTACACCATGGAGAGCGCCATGCAGCGCCACTACCGCGACGCCCGCCTGGGCACCATCGGCGGCGGGACCTCCGAGATCCAGCGCAACCTGATCGCCCGCGAGCTGGGATTGTGAGAGGGCTCTACTGGGAAGAGTGGGAGCCGGGCCGCGAGTGGGAGACCGCCGCCAGGACCATCGGCGAGACCGAGATCTCCCAGTTCGCCGGCCTGTCCGGCGACTTCAACCCCCTCCACGTGGACGAGGAGTACGCCAGGACGACCGACTTCGGAACCCGGATCGCCCACGGGCCCCTGGTCTACGCGATCGCGGCCGGTCTGCTCTTCCAGCTTCACCTCTACGACGGCACCATGATCGCCCTCGCCGGGCTCGAGGTGGTCAGGTTCGAAGGACCGGTCCGGGCCGGCGACACCATCCGGGTCCGGATCAAGGTCCTCGAGCGGCGCGAGACCTCGCGGGCGGACCGGGGCATCGTCCGTCGCCAGTTCCGGATCCTGAACCAACGTCAGGTGTGCGTCCAGGAGGGGGTCCAGGTCCTGCTCCTGAAGCGGAGGCCGGCGCCCCCGGAGTGAGCGCGCTGGAGCGGATCCGCGTCCTCGAGCTGGGCCAGGTCATCGCGGGCACCTTCGCGGGCATGATCCTGGCCGACCTGGGGGCGGACGTGATCAAGATCGAGGCGCCCCGCGGCGATCTGGGTCGGAATCCCCAGATCGCCCCCCTCGGAGGGGAGAGCGCGCTCTTCCTGACCTTCAACCGGGGCAAGAAGAGCGTGGTCATCGACCTCAAGAAGGAGGGCGGGCTGGCGGTGCTCGACGACCTCGTCAGGCATTCCGACGTGGTCATCGACAACTTCCGGCCCGGAGTGCTGGATCGGATCGGGGCCGGCCACGACCGGCTCGCCGGGATCAACCCGGGCGTGGTGTCCTGCTCGATCACCGGCTTCGGCGAGGGCGACGCGGAGCGCACAGCGCCCTCCTTCGACCTCATCCACCAGGCCCTGAGCGGCTTGCTCAGCGTCACCGGCGAACGGGACGGGCCGCCGGTCCGGATCGGCATCCCGCTGGCCGACGTGGCGACACCGATGTTCGCTCTGCACGGGATCCTGGCCGCCCTCGTCGCCCGCCAGTTCACGGGCCAGGGCCAGAGGATAGACGTCTCGATGTTCCAGGCCATGACCTTCCTTCACACCTACGACGCCGTGATCTACCTGAACGGCGGCGAGCAGCCTCACGCCTGGGGCACCCAGCACGCCCATCACGTGCCCTGGCAGGCGTTCGAGACCAGCGACGGCCACATCGTGGTGGCGACCCGGGAGGAGGTCTTCTGGAAGAACCTGTGCCGTGCGATCGGCCTCCCCGAGCTGGCCGCCGACCCCCGCTTCGCCGAGAACGCAGGCCGGGTCGCCCACCGCGAGGAGTTGATCCCGATCCTGGCGGAACGGATTACCCGGCGCACGAGCGCGGAATGGATGGGGATCTTCCGGGCGGGCCAGGTTCCCGCCGCTCCCGTCAACGACCTCGCCGGAGCCCTCGCCGAGCGGGCCCTGAACAGCGGTGGAGGCGGCGTCATCGAGGTTCCCTTCGCGCCGCTCGGCAGCCTCCGCATGCTCGCCAACCCGGTCCGGATGTCCGACGGGGAGCCACGCCGGTCCGCGCCGCCCCTGCTCGGCGAACACACCCGCCAAGTGCTGGGGGCGGTGGCCGGCTACCGCCCGGAGGCGATCGCGGAGCTGGAGCGGCGGGGCGTAGTGGCATCGCGGGCGAAGGTTGCGGATCGCCCTCTCTGAGTCCCTCTCTGAGCGCCCGCCTGGTGGCGGCCGGCCGGTGGTGGGGCGCGCGACTGTAAGGTTGGACCCGCCATGAGGACTGGAGAACCGACCCCCCAGGACCCCGGCCGGCCCTCCTTCGCGGGCCAGGTCGCGATCGTCACCGGGGCCGCGACCGGGATCGGAGAGGCGGCCGCGCGCTCCTTCGCCTCGCTGGGCGCGGCCGTTCTCCTCGCCGACCTGAGCGCGGACGCCGGTGCCGTCGCCGCAGAGCTCACCGGCCTCGGAGCGAAGGCGGCGGCGGTTCGCACCGACGTCACCAAGGGCGTCGAGGTCGAGGCCATGACCAGCGCCTGCCTCGAGCGGTTCGGCCGGATAGACGTGCTCGTCAACGGCGCGGGCGGCTTCCGGCGCCGGATCCCGAGCTGGGAGATGGACGAGGCGGAGTGGGATCTGATCATGAACATCAACCTCAAGAGCGTCTATCTCTGCTCGAAGGCGGTGCTTCCGGGCATGATCGAACGCGGGGGCGGACGCATCGTCAACGTGGCCTCGGGAGCCGGCCGCACCGCGACCCACATCACGGCCGGCGCCTACTCGGCCGCCAAGGGCGGCGTGCTGGCGTTCACCCGGCACCTCGCGCTGGAGGTCGCGCGGCACGGGATCACCGTCAACGCGGTGGCCCCGGGAGTCACCCTCACGCCCCGCATCGACGCCCTCTACGACGATGGGCGCAAGCAGGCGCTGAGGTCACTGGTCCCGCTCGGACGCCTGGCGGAGGCGCAGGACCAGGCCGGTCCGATCGTGTTCCTGGCCTCCGAGGCGGCCTCCTACATCACCGGGGCGACGCTCGACGTCAACGGCGGACGCTACATGATCTGAGCGCGGCTCGTCCTCAGCCCGGCGAGGCGGCCAGCGTCTCCGCCAGGGCGACGACCCGGCGCGCCCGGGCAGCCATCGCGTAGTCGATCATCTTGCCCTCGTAGGTGACCGACGCCCGGCCGCCGGCGTTGGCGATCTCGAACGCCTCCAGCAGCCCCCGGTAATACCGCACCTCGCCCGGCGACGGCGTGTAGAGGCGGTTCACGTCCTCGACGTGCTTGGGATGGATGATCGCCCGGCCCTTGTAACCGAGCCGCTTGGAGAGTGTGGTGTCGGCGATCAGGCCCTCCCGGTTGTCGATGTCGACGAAGACGCCGTCGATCGGGTACTCGACACCGGCGGCGCGAGCATCGAGGACCAGCTTGGAGCGGGCGTACAGCATCTCGGTGCCCTCCACCGACCAATCGCAGCCGAGGTCGGTCTGGAGATCGCCGTTTTCGCCGCTCGAGAAGCACAGTGACGCCACCCTCGGCGAGGCGCCGGCGATCTCGTAGCCGAGCCGGACCCCCCGGGCGGTCTCCAGCATGCAGATCACCTCCACGGTGCCGGGGGGAATGCCGGCGGCCGCCTCCAGCTCGTCCAGCCAGGCCGCCACCTGACGGGCCTCGTCCGGGGAGTCGACCTTGGGCAGGAAGAGTCCGAGGAGCCCGGGCACCACCACCGCCTCCAGATCGCCCCGAATCCAGCCGGTCGAGGGGGCGTTCGGGCGCACGAACACCGGCCGCCCGGCCAGGCTCGGGATGTAGTCCCGGACCGCCTGACGGGCCGCCTCCTTCTCCCCGGCCGGGACCGCGTCCTCGAGATCGAGGAGCAGCGCGTCCGCCATCGTGGTCGGCGCCTTGTCCAGCATCCGACGGCGGTTGGCGGGTACGAAGAGGAACGATCGGTACGGCTTCACTGCATGCTCCTGGCGTCCATTCGCCGCGGATCCGGCCTGCGTGACCGACATTGTCGCTCCCCCCCGCCGCGGCGTGCCAGGGTCCGGCCTCGGTCAGGTCGGGCTGGCGGCGCCGACGGCTCCCTCCTCGACCAGGCGTTGGATCTCGTTGTCGGAGAGGCCGAGCACCGAGGCGAGGACCTCGCGGGTGTGCTGGCCGAAAAGCGGAGCCGGCCCCAGCTCGCCAGGCGCGGGATCGGTCAGAAACTTGAGCACCGGTCCCACCACCCGCAGGCGGCCGGCGCCGGGCTGGTCCACCTCCCGGATCAGTCCGCGGCCTCGGACATGGGGCTGATCCAGCGCCTCCCCGACGCTGAGGATCGCCGCATGGGGAACGTCCGCCGCCTCCAGGAGCCGGATCCAGTCCGCTCGATCCCTTGTCAGCATGATCTCGGAGACGATCTCCTCCACCTCCGCGTAGTGGCGCTGGCGGTCGGCGACCGCCCGGAACCGGGGGTCCGCGGCCAGCTCCGAGCGCCCGGCGGCGGTGCAGAAGTTGGCCCAGAAGGAGTCCATCTGCGCGGCCAGCACCAGGGTTCCGTCGGCGACGGCGTAGCTGCCGTAGGCGGGCACCGTCTGGTGGTTGCTCCCGACCCTAGGTGGGCTCTCGCCGGTGGTCAGGTAGAGCTCAGCGAGATAGGCCAGGTGGGAGATCATGCTGTCCAGCAGGCTCACGTCCAGGTGCGTGCCGGCCCCGGTGGCGTCGCGGTCGTGGAGCGCGGCCAGGATCCCGATCGCCCCCCACATCGCTCCCGCCAGGTCACCCATCGGAAGGCCGAGCTTGAGGGGTTCGAGATCCGGCTCGCCGTTGACGCTCATGGCGCCGCTGAGAGCCTGGACCACGGTGTCCACCGAAGGCCGCCCGGCCATCGGGCCATCCTGCCCGAAGCCGCTCAGCGAGCAGACGATGATATCCGGCCGGCGGGCCCTGAGGGCCTCGTAGCCGAGGCCGAGCCGGGCCAGGACGCCGGGCCGGAAGTTCTCCACCACCACGTCGCACCTGAGCGCCAGGTCGAGAGCGAGCGCCTGGCCCCGTTCCGACTTGAGATCGATGGAGACCGCCCGCTTGTTGCGGTTGACGGCCAGGAAGTAGTGACTCATGCCGCCGGTCAGGGGCGGGATGCTGCGCGTGTAGTCGGGCGTGTTCGGCCCCTCGACCTTGATCACGTCAGCCCCCAGGTCGGCCAGGGCCATGGTGCAGAAGGGACCCGCGAGCACGCGGGTGAGGTCGAAGACGCGGATTCCGGCCAGCGGCGCGCGCCGCCCCCCGGCCGCCGGCTCGGCTCGGCTCATGCCTCCGTATCCTATTGGCTCCGCGCATGCCGCCCGTCGGGCCCGAAGCCGGCGAGATCCATGGTCACCTTGGCCGGCATCACCGCCCGGCCGCCGGCATGGCGGAGGACCTTCTCCGCCACCTCCGGCGCGTCGGCCATGTCCACCGCACGCTCGTCTGCTCCGGTGCGATCAGCCGGGCAGGTCCCACTCCATCCCCGTCAACCTCCTCCGCTCCTCGCAGGCCCCCTCGGATCGCTGGACATCGAACTCGGCAGCGGATGGGCTTCTGTCATAATCGCAACACGATCTGATTCCCTGCCGAGACTGGACCAACGGTCCTGCGCAGCTGGCAGCCGCTGTAATGAGGGGACCTCTCGACTGGTGAAGACCTGCTGCCGCCATCCCGCCCGGCCCCGTCCCGGTGTCTGCGCTTCCGGCCCGAGGAGGATGGGATGACCCTCGGGTGGGGCATCATCGGGCTCGGCCGTTCGGCTGACACCCTGATGGCGCCGGCCATAACCGCCGACCCCGAGAGCCGGCTCGCCGCTGTCGTCAGCCGGAGCCAGGAGAAGGCGGACGCCTTCGCAGCCAAGCACGGGGCGGCCGCGGCCGGCACCGATTACGACCAGATGCTCGCCAACCCCGAGGTGGACGTCGTGCTCATCACGACTCCCAACCTGTTCCATCCCGAGCAGGCGATCAGAGCGGCACGGGAGGGCAAGCACGTCCTCTGCGACAAGCCCCTGGCACCAGACGCCGCCCAGGCCGAGAGCGTGCTCGCCGCCTGCCAGGCGGCGGGAGTCAGCCTGGGGACCAATTTCCAGACCCGCTATCACACCTGCTTCGATGAGGCGCGGCGGGTCATCGAAGGCGGCGAGATCGGAGAGGTGCTCACCGTCCAGGTCGACGCCAGCTCGGGGGCCGGCGGCTGGACGAGCTGGCGAGCCGATCCCGAGCTGAGCATCCTCGGCGCCATCAACAATGTCGCCGTGCACATGTACGACCTGCTCCGATTCCTGATCGGGGGGGACGTGACCGAGCTCACCGCGCTCCTCGACGTCGAGCGCCGCCAGGAGCTGGAGCGGATCCCGTTGGTCCTGATGCGCTTCGAGAACGGGGCGATGGCATTCGCGAACGGCAACCAGGGGACGCCCAGACCGCTCAACGACATCGTCATCCACGGCTCCGAGGGGCGGATCGACGGGCGCGGAATCACCCGCCCCTTCGCCGAGGGCGAGATGAGGGTGGTCACCGCCGCCGGCGAGCGCAGCCGGCGCTACTCGAGCGGGGATTGCTACGAGCGGATCGTGGCGGCCTTCAGCGGCGCCGTCCTGAGCGGCCGGGAACCGAGCCCCTCCGGGCTCGACGGGCTCCGCTGTGTCCAGATCACGGACGCTATCGTCCGCTCCGCACGGGAGGGGCGGCTGGTCACGGTGGGCCGCTGACGGGATGGGAGCCGGCCGCCGACCGGCGCGGCCGGGGCGCCCCCGCTCAGGCCGTCGCCAGCAGGCCCTCGAGCAGCGCGGCCGCACCGATCAGCTTGCGCTCCTGTCCCGCACCGCTGATCAGCTGCACACCGACCGGCAGTCCGAGGTACCCGGTTCCGGCCGGGATCGAGATCGCGGGCACCCCGACGAAGGAGGCGAGCGTCGTGTAGCGGGTGTAGTCGAGGCGCGTCCGACCCTCCTCCTGCGCCGGGGCGACGGTGGGGCATGTCGGAGTCAAGAAGACGTCGATGTCGCGGAAGACCGCCGCCACCTCCCGCGCGGCCCGCGCCCGGGTGGCGAGGGCGGCCTCGTAGCGGTGCCGGGGGATTCGGGCCCCTCGGCTGATGGCGAGCTTGAACACCGGCCCGTAGGGCGCACCGGCCAGGATCCGCCCGGCGTGATACTCCCAGGCCTCGTGGAGAAGGACGGTGCGGTGGGCCGCGCGCCAACGCCCGGCGGCGGCCAGCCGGACCGGAACCATCCGGCAGCCGGCCGCCTCCAGGGCCAGCGCCGCCCGGGTCCAGGCGGCGATCACGGCGGGCTGAGCGCGGGAGAGGAAGTATCCTTGCTCGACCCCGACCCGCAGGGCGGCGGGCAGGGGCGGCCGGATCTCGAGTTCGCCCGCCACCCGCCTGGGCCGACCCCGGCCCGCGGCGTTCTGAGCCATCCCCTGCGCCATCTCGGCCGCCATCTCCTGGAGAACGAGGGCGGCATCGGTGACCGACCGCGCCATCACGCCGACGTGGTCCATGCTCGGGCTGAGCGGGACCACCCCGGCGGTGGACACGGCGCCGAAGGTGCCTTTCAAGCCCACCACGCCGCAGTAGGCGGCGGGGATCCGGAGCGAACCACCCGTGTCGGTGCCGAGGGCGGCGGGCACCAGCCCGGCCCCCACCGCGGCCGCCGATCCCGAGCTGGAGCCGCCCGTCGCCCGGTCCCGGTCGCGGGGGTTGCGGACCCAGCCCAGGGCGGGGTGGTGCGCCCGATAGGCGAATTCGCAGAGGTGGGTCTTGGCGATCAGAACCGCACCCGCCTGGTCCCGGAGGCGGGCCCATACCGGCGCGTCGGCGTCGGGGATCCGATCCCGGTCGACCAGCGAGCCGGCGGTGGTGGGCACCCCCGCCACGTCGATGTTGTCCTTGAGGGCCACGGGCATGCCGCCGAGCGGGCCCGAGGGCGACGCGCGCGCGGCGAGCATCGCCCGCACCCGATCGCCGTCCGCCCAGAGGATCGCGTTCAGGTCCCGGTCCGCCTCGATCCGCACCAGGCAGTCCTCGACGATCTCCCGGGATTGGATCTCTCCCCTCGCCAGCCCGACCAAGAGCGCCGCGACCGACGGCGCCGGCCCTACCCTCTCGCCACGAGCCGGGCGGCGGCGTTCGCCTCGAAGTCGCCGTGAGCTCACGGGACTTCGATCGAACCGAGTTCGAGAGGCGCTGGTCTCGCGCGCGCGCCCTCTTTCCGCAGCACTCGCTGGGCGCCATGCTGGTGGCCGGGGAGAGCAACTACCGCTATCTCTGCGGGCACCGCAGCGTCCAGTTCGCGCTCGGGCTCCGGCCGATGGTCATGATCCTCCCGCTGCAGGCCGACCCGGTCCTGCTCATCCACGAGGGCGAGGTCGCGGACGCGCGGGAGGAGACCTGGGTCGAGGACATACGCGGCTACCCGGGCATGGCGCTTTCCGCCGGCCGCCTGGCGATGACCGTCCGCGAGCTGGGCCTCGAACGGGCCCGGATCGGCGTCGAGCTGGGCGCCCGGCAGCGGATGGGACTGCCCCAGGGGACCCTCACGGACCTCGAGCGGGACCTGCCTTCGGCCACCTTCACCGATGCCTCGAATCTGCTCGAAACCTGCCGGATGGTGAAATCGGCGGCGGAGATCGAGTGCGTCGAGCGGGCGGGCGGGATCGCCGCCACCGCTCACCGGCTGATGCTGGAGCGCGTCCGCCCCGGCCTCTCGGTGGCCGAGTGCGAGCGGATCTGCGCCAGCGCCACGCTCGAGGCCGGCTCGGATCCCGACGCCCGCGCCATCGTCTCCTTCGGCTCCACGCCCCGGACCCACGTCTACCGGCCGGGTGACCTCTTCCACGTCGACTTCGTGACCTCCTTCCGGGGATACCGGGCGGACGTCACCCGCCGGGCCACCTTCGGACCCGCGAGCGAGGAACAACGACGCGACCAGGAGAGCATCGGCGGCCTCCAGGACCGTGTTCTGGCCTCGATCCAGCCCGGGATCCCGGCCCGGCTGGTCGCCGCCCGCTTCAGCCGCGATCTGGAGAACCTGCGCCACCCCCCGCTTCGCGAGGGCATCTGGATCGGGCACGGCCTTGGCCTGGATCTCCTCGAACCGCCCGCCCTGGCCCTCGGTGACGAAACGCCGCTGGAGCCGGGCATGGTGCTGACACCGGAGCCCTGGTACGTTCGCGAGGGCGGGCTGGTGATGGTCGAGGACACCGTGCTGGTCACCCCCCGGGGGTGCCGCCCGCTCAGCCCACTCGCTCACCACGACCTCTCTCTGATCCCGTCCTGAGCCGCCGGCCATGATCCCGCCTGCTAGGGCCAGACCTGCTCATAGGCCGCCGTCGTCCGCCGGCTCTCGGGGAAAGCCCGGTCGAAGTCCGCCTTGAGGTCTTTCATCAGCTGCGATTCCTGCATCTCATGAAAGGCGCGCTCGTCCCGGAACTCGTAGAGCGTCGCGTACTGGTAGGTGTCCTCGCCGGCGATGGCACGGAGGCGGCGGGCGCCGACCGCGCCCGGGTGCCTCAAGAACTGAGGCACGTGGACCTCGTTGTACCAGCGGTTGAAGGCGGCCTCGCTGGCCGCGCCGATGGTCGACTTGACGATGTAGAGGACGGCGGTCGACATGGATCGCTCCTTGGGCATGAGGGTAGGCGTGGAGGGGTGAGGGCCAGATGAGTAATTCCGAATATCGACGGATCTTCGGCGCCATTAGGAATCACTCATCTAGTCGGGTTGCCAGCCGTAGACTTCGGGATTGTAGAGGTTGGGTGGCCGCTCGCCATTGACGATCGCCACCATGTTCATGGCGACCCGGGTCGCCATCTCCCGGCGCGACTCCCAGGTCGCGCTGCCAATGTGGGGGGTGAGGATCACGTTGTCCATCTTGAGCAGCGCCGGGTGGGGCCGGGGCTCGCCGACCGGCGGCTCGCACCAGTAGACGTCGAGCCCGGCGCCGGCGATCCGGCCCGACTGGAGCGCCGCCACCAGGGCCTCCTCGTCCACGATCCGGCCGCGGCCGGTGTTGATGAAGAAAGCGCTCGGCTTCATCAGGCCGAGCTCGCGCTCGCGGATCAAGAGGTGGGTGCTGGGGTTGTAGCTGGCCATGATGGCGACGAAGTCGCCGCGGCGGAGGACCTCCTCCTTGTCCGCCACCCACTCGACGCCCAGCTCGCGCTCCCTCTGCTCCGGCAGCCGGGTCCGCTTCGAGTAGAGGACCGGCATCTCGAACGCCCACGCGCGCCTGGCGAGCTGCTCGCCGATCGCGCCCAGCCCGATCATGCCCAGCACCTTGCCGGGCAGCGAGTGGCAGAGGAAGGACATCGACTGCTCCTGACGGAACTTGCCGCAGCGGGTGAAGCGGTCGGCCTCGACCAGCCGCCAGGCCAATCCCACGATGAGCGCCATGGTCAGGTCGGCGGTGGTCTTGGCGATCACGTGCTCGATGTTGGTGACCACGATTCCGCGCTCGGTGGCGGCGGCGACGTCGATGACGTTGAGACCCATCGCCATGGCGGAGATCCCCTTGAGCCCGGGATTGGCGTCCATGACCTCGGCGTCGATGGGCGTGTCGCCGAGCGCCACCACGTAGTCGGCGCGCCTGACCGCGGCGATCAGTTCGGCCCGGCTGATCATGCGCTCGGACTGGAAGACCTCGACCTCGCCCACCTCCCGGAGCATCTCCAGGCCCTCGTCCATCAGCGGTTGTACGACGAAGATCCTGGGCTTCAATCCGACCACCTCCTCGATCCGAACTTGACGGCGACTCAGGTACATTCCGCACACTGGAATCTCATTCTGGTCCGCGGAATCCAGCCCAATCATGCGCTATACTTCGAACCTTGTAAAGGTCGCCCGGAGCCTGCCCGGGCCACGCGCGATGGCCCAACCGCGGGGCCGACTGGAGGCCGGACTGGAAGTGGACTTGACCAGTGGACGCGGCTGACAGACGCCTCGCCGTCGTGGGCGCCGGGGCGGCGGGGATCATCTCCGCGAAGGCCCTGCTCGAGGCCGGCTTCCGGGACGTCGTCGTGTACGAGGCGGGCAGCCACGTCGGCGGGCTGTGGGTCTACGACAACGACAGCGGCGCCAGCGTCGCCTACCGGAACCTCCACATCAACACCGACATCGGCGTCGCCAAGGTGAGCGACTTCCCGTTCGAAGCCGGAACCTCCGACTACCCTCACCACACCGAGATGCGGGCCTACCTGGATCGCTACGCGGACCACTTCGGGGTCCGGGAGCGGATCCGGTTCCGGACCCGGGTCGCCGACGTCTCCCCGGCGGGCGGGGGCTGGATGGTGACCACGGGGGCGGGCGATTCGGAGCGCTACGACGCGGTGCTGGTCGCCACCGGCCACCTCAACGATCCCCGCCGGCCCGACCTGCCGGGCGCCTTCGGCGGGACGTACGTCCACGCCGCCGAATACCGCGAGCCGGGCCCCTATTCGGGCCGCCGGGTCTGCGTGATCGGCATCGGTAATTCCGCCTGCGACATCGCCTCGGACATCGCGCTGGTGGCGGATCGGGTGGTGGTCTCGGCCCGGACTGGAACCTTGATCTGGCCCAAGTGGGCCTTCGGCTTCCCGCTCACCCGCCTGCGACGGACGTTCGAGTGGCCGCTGGTGCCGGCGCGGGTTTCGAGCTGGCTGTTCAAGACCACCAGCCGGATCATCGTCTGGCTGGTCTTCGGATCCATGGCCCAGTACGGCATCAAGATCCCGGAGAGGAAGACCCACCCGACCAGCAACCAGTTCTTCCTTTCCCACGTGAAATACCGCCGGATCGAGGTCAAACCCGGGATCGTCAGCGTCGACGGCCGCCGGATCTCGTTCGCCGACGCGACCGTCGAGGAGTTCGATGACCTGATCGCGGCGACAGGGTACACGGTCAGGTTCCCGTTCCTCGCACCCGGCCTGCTCGACTTCGAGGACACCCGCCTGCCGCTCTACAAGCGGGTGGTGCCCCCTCGCCACCAGGGCCTGTACTTCATCGGCTACTTCAACATCGACTCCGCGCTCAACCCGGTCTTCGAGCGCCAGGCGCAGTGGGTGGCGGACCTCGAGATGGGCCGGGCCGAGCTTCCCGAGGCCACCGCGATGCTGGCCGACATCGAAGCGCACCGGCTCCGGCTCTCCCGGACCTACCTCGAGCGACCGCGTCTGAACCTGGAGGAGGAATACCTGCCCTACATGGCGGCGCTGAACGCCGAGCGCCGGCGGCGGCCACGCCGGGCGGCGGGAGCCCGATGAGCTGGACCATCGTGCCGCTCAACCTGGGGGTGCTCCAGGACCGCCCCAAGGAGTCGATCACCTTCCGGCGGGGGACCGGAGAGAAGATAGACCTCGTCTGCATCTCCTGGCTGCTACTCGGCGAGCACGGCCCGATCGTGATCGACACCGGCCCCGGCTCGGCGGCCGTCACCTCCCGACTTCACCCGGTCGTACTGGCGCCCCGGGAGCCACTCACGTCCCAACTTCGCGGAAAGGGGGTCGCCCCGGCCGACGTGCGCACGGTCGTTCTCACCCACCTGCACTGGGATCACTGCCACGGGACCGCCGCCCTCCCCGGCGCGCGGGTGCTGCTCCAGGAGGAGGAGATCCGCTACGCGGTCTATCCACTGCCCTGCGACCGAGTCCTGTACGAGTTCGCGAGCGGCCCGCCGTTCCTGGCCGACCTGCCCCGGATGGTGGCCGTCGCCGGGAGGACGGAGGTCGCGCCGGGGATCGTGCTGATACCCACCCCCGGGCACAGCCCCGGTCACCAGAGCGTGCTGGTGGAGACCGAGGCGGGGCCCTACCTGATCGCGGGAGATCATTACGACCTCTACGAGAACCTGCACGAGATGTGCCCGTCGGGCCCGACGCCCGACCTCGCACGCTGGTATCGCTCGTTCCAGGAGGTCGAGCGGTTGCGGGCGACGGTGCTGCCTGGCCACGATCCCGCCGTCCTGGAGCAGGAGTCGTACGGCTAGGCCGCCTGGCGAAGCCATCAGCATGCCCAGCCCACTGCCCCTCGAGGGCCTCACCGTCATCGACTGCGGCCAGGTCATCGCCGGGCCCACTGTCGCCATGATCCTGGGCGACTTCGGGGCCGAGGTGATCAAGGTGGAGAACCCCCGAGGCGGCGACCAGGTCCGCAACTTCGGGCACCAGAAGGACGGCGCCTCGCTCCATTCCAAGCTGCTCTCCCGGAACAAGAAGTCGATCACGCTCGATCTCAGCAGCGCGTCCGGTCAGGAGCTCTTCCTCCGCCTGCTCCGGGCCACCCAGGCCGACGTCATGGTCGAGAGCTTCCGGCCGGGAACCCTCGAGCGCTGGAACCTCACCTACGACCGGCTGCGGGCGATCAGCCCCGGTCTGACGCTGGTCCGCGTCTCCGGCTTCGGGCAGTTCGGCCCCTACCGGGGGCGGCCCGGATTCGGGACTTTGGCCGAATCGATGAGCGGCTTCGCCCACGTGACCGGGGAGGCCGAGGGCCCGCCCACCCTGCCCCCCTTCGCGCTCGCCGACACCATCGCCGCCCTCTACGCGACCGTGGGCGCGATGATCTGTCTCTACCGCCGCGACGCGCTCGGGTCGGGCACCGGGCAGTCGCTCGACGTGAGCCTCCTGGAGCCGATCTTCAACGTCCTCGGCGTCTACCTGGTCGAGTACGACCAGCTGGGGCTGGTCCCTCAG
>JBOHUX010000016.1:0-23349 GCA_050734915.1 Candidatus Dormibacteraceae bacterium | reverse complement strand
CTGCCCGGGTTCACTGGGGTCAACGGGCTCGACCGGTCGCGCCACTTCGGCTATCGGGGCTCCCGGTCCTCGGAGGTGATCGATCACGTCGAGAGCCCCGCCAGCGCGGTCGAAACCTGGGTCGATTCCGTCTACCACCGCTTCCCGGTGCTCGACCGGGAGGCGACCGGGGCGGGCTTCGGAACCGCAAGCGTGGGGGGGCTCAGCGTGGAGGTGATGGAGTTGGGGCTCGGTGCCCCGGCGCCTGGAGCGCCGATCGTCTATCCCCGCTCCGGCCAGTCGGGAGTGCCGCCCCAGTTCGTCGGCAACGAGCTGCCCGACCCGGCGCCGGGGGCGCGCTATCCGATCGGGTACCCGATCACCATCCAGGCCGGCGGCGCGGACACCCTGTCGGTGACCAGCGCCTCGCTCAGGGATGCCGCCGGTCACTCGCTCCCGGTCTTCACCGATTCTCCCGGCCCGGCCAACCCCGACCTCCAGCCCGGCCAGTGGGCGATGCTGGCGAAACGCCCGCTCACGCCTGGAGCGAGGTACACCGCCGACGCAGCGGGCTCCCTCGACGGACGGCCCTTTCACGAGCGGTGGTCATTCACGGTCCTCGCCGGCTGACGCACCGGGCGCGTTCCGGAGTCACCCTATACTGGCCCCGGATGGAGGATCCGCGACCTCGCCCGGCACTCGATCCCAAGATCGGCGACCGGGTGCCGCCGGGGCAGACTCTGACCGCCCCCGACCGGTGGCCGGTGCTTCACTTCGGACCGGTTCCGAAGACCGACCTCGAGAAGTGGGATCTCAAGGTCTTCGGGCTGGTGGGGGGCGAGCTGACCCTCGATCATCGGGAGTTGCGCGCCCTGCCCACCCGCGAGCAGACCTCCGACATCCACTGCGTGACCGCCTGGAGCCGGCTCGGCGACCACTGGACCGGCGTCCCCATCCAGGAGATCCTGACGCGCGCCCGGCCCGACCCCGAGGCGCGGTACGTGATGGCCCACTGCGAATACGGCTACACGACCAGTCTGCCGCTCGAGGTGCTGGACGATGACGACGTCATGCTCTGCTGGGCCCGAAATGGGGAGGAGCTCACTCCCGAGCACGGCTGGCCGCTCCGCCTCCTGGTCCCCAAGAGGTACTTCTGGAAGTCGGCCAAGTGGCTGCGGGGACTGGAGTTCATGCCCCGCAACCGGCTCGGGTTCTGGGAGCAGCGGGGGTACCACGACGAGGCGGATCCCTGGCGCCAGACGCGCTACTGGTGAGCCGCCCGCCGGTCACCCTCAGCAGCGACTTCGGTTCCGGTTCCCCGTATGTGGCGGCCATGAAGGGGGTGGTGCTGGCCCAGTGCCCGGAAGCCTCGCTGGTCGACGTCAGCCACACCATCCCGCCCTTCGACATCCGCGCCGCCACCTTCATGGTCTGGGCGGGGACCCGTCACTTCTCGCCCGGGGCGATCCACCTGGCGGTCATCGACCCCGGTGTCGGCACCGCCCGGCGGGCCGTTGCCCTTTCCGTGGGGCGATCCTTCTACGTGGGCCCCGACAACGGGGTCTTCGACCTCGTGCTGGAGGGCCGAGAGCCGGACGTGGCGGTGGTGCTGCCGCGCCCGGTGACGGCCTCGGCGACCTTCGAGGGCCGGGACGTGTTCGCACCCGCGGCCGGCGCGCTGGCCGCGGGGCGGGCCATCGAGGAGATGGGCGAGCCGGTGCGGGAGCTGGTTCACCTGCCGGCGGCGGGCCCGGCGGTGGTCTGGGTGGACGGCTTCGGCAACCTCGTCACCAACGTCCGCTCCGCACCGCGCGGGTTGCGGATCAACGGGCGCGCGGTTACCGCCGTGGTGGGCACCTACGGCGAGGTGGCGCCGGGCGATCTGATCAGCTACCTGGGCAGCATGGGCTACGTCGAGGTGGGCGCGCGGCAGGCGCGCGCCGCCGACACTCTCGGCGCCCGCCCGGGCGACCCCGTGGAAGTGCTCTGACCGGCTCCCGCAGGCCGGCCTCTCAAGCCACGGCGCGGCCGAAGGAGCGCGCGGCCGCGACCACCGCGATCGCCGCCAGCACGGCCATGATGAGCACCCCCTTGACAACGCTGACGTCGCCGAGGTCGTTGTTGAAGACCGCCCGGGAGGCGTTGACGGCGTACGAGAGGGGGTTGGCCAGCGCGATGTCCTGGAGCCAGCCGGGCGCCAGTGTGAGCGGAAGCAGCACGCCCGAGAGCAGGAGCAGCGGCAGCGTCGCCGTGAAGAGCAGGGGCGCGAATGCGTCCTCGCTCCGCAGCCAGAGCGCGAGCGCGTACGAGAGCGAGGCCATCAGGAGGCCGATCAGCGCCACCAGGCCGAGGACCACCAGGAGGCCGATCGCGTTGATCCTCAGCCCGAACGGGAGGGAGAGCGCGACCAGGATCACCGACTGGATGAGCAGCGTCAGGATGTCGCGGAGCGCCCGACCCATCAGCATGGCCACGCGGCTGACCGGGGTCACCCGCAGCCGCTCGATGATGCCGCCCCTCAGCTCCGCGATCAGGCTGAAGCCGACGCCCGACGCCCCGAACATCCCGAGCTGGATCAGGAGCCCCGGCACGAACACGTTGTAGGCTCCCCCGGGCGGGAACCCCCGCATGTGGGCGATCGATTTGAGCAGGGGGGCGAAGAGGAGCAGGTAGAGGAGCGGCTGGACGACGCCGATCACCACCCAGGTCGGGTTGCCCAGGAACAGGCCCAGATAGCGCTGGAACACCAGCCTGGTATCGCGCAGAGTCTTCATCGCGGATCTCCCTGGGAGGGGCGCCCGATCACGCCGCCGGCTCCCGAAGTGAGCGGCCGGTCTGGCGGAGGAACACGTCGTCGAGGCTGGGTCGCGTGAACGAGATGGTGGTCAGCTCCAGGCCGGCGCCGTCGAGCAGGCGGAGGATGGCGGGCATGGCGCTCTCGCCCCGCTCCACGTAGAGCCTGACGGCGTCCTCCTCGATGCTCGCCTCGCGGACGAAGGCCTGCGAATTGAGGAGCTGGAACGCGGCCTGCCGGTCGCCTCCGACGCCGACCGTGACCACGTCGCCGGCGATCTGGCGCTTCAGCTCGTCGGGCGTCCCCTCGGCCACGATGCGCCCGTGGTCGATGATGGCGAGGCGGTCGCAGAGGGCGTCCGCCTCCTCCAGGTAGTGGGTGGTCAGGAAGATGGTGGTCCCGATCTGGCGCAGCCGGCGCACCTCGTCCCAGAGGTGCGCCCGGCTCTGCGGGTCGAGGCCCGTCGTGGGCTCGTCGAGAAAGAGCAGCTCCGGGCCGTGCATGAGCCCGAGGGCGATGTCGAGGCGGCGGCGCTGGCCACCGGAGTAGGTGGACGTCTTGCGGTCGGCGCAGTCGCCGAGCTCGAGCATGGTCAGCAGGCCCGCGGCCCGGCTCCTCGCCTCGGCGGTCGACATCCCGTAGAGGGAACCCTGGAAGACGAGCTCCGTCCGGCCGCTGATCTGGGGGTCGGTGCCCCCGCGCTGGCCGACGTACCCGATCCGCTCCCGCACCCGGTTCGGCTGGCGCCGGAGGTCGAAGCCGGCCACGGTGGCGTCGCCGCTGGTCGGTGGCAGCAGGGTCGCCAGCATCCTCAGCGTGGTCGTCTTGCCCGCGCCGTTGGGGCCCAGGAAGCCGAAGATCTCCCCGGCCAGGACGCCGAGGTCGACGCCTGCCACCGCCTCCACGCTGCCCTGGCGGCTCTTGAAGACCCTGCGCAGGGCGCGCGTCTCGATCACCGTCCGGGCCTCCGTCGCGGCCGCGGCGCCGTCGAGTTCCACCGTGCTCATGGCTCGAAGCCCTCCTTCTGTCACATCGGGCCGGCCTCGAGATGCCGCCCGGCGATTCCTGATCCCGGGTTCGGGGTCCCGGCGCGGATCTCACCGATCGGCGTCCGGACCCGGTCCATCCTGGCCCGCGGGAGCGCGCGTGCGGCACCGGTCGGGGTAGTCTAAGCGTCCCCGCACCCCCGCGCAGGGAGGGGTCGGCCCCGGCGACCGTGCGGGGCCCGCCTCGCCGAAGCCGTCCAGGGACGCCTTAACGGGCGGCGTTGGCGCGCGCGAACGCCTGTTCAAGACTTCCTCCGTGAGGTTTCTCGCCTGCCTTCTGGGGCTCGCCTGCTGCGCCTGCTCGACCTCGGTCGAGGCGGCCGTCCGCGCCCCGGCGCCGGCCCCGGGCACCTGGCGTCTGTGGCAGGACCAGGCCGTTTTCTCGGCGGTCGACCGGCTCCTCGCCGGTGCCCGGGGACGGGTCTGGGTGGAGATGTACGAGTTCGGCCGGCCCGACCTCGCCGCCAGCTTGCTGGCGGCCCGCCGCCGGGGGGCGGACGTCCGGCTCGTCTACGACCCCACCGTCGGCGTCAGCAGGGCCACCGCGGCGCGGCTTCGTGGCAAGGGATTGCCGGTGCGTCCCTACCCCGTCGATGACAGGCTTCATCAGATCGACCACGTCAAGCTGCTGATCGCGGACGGGGTGGCTCTCGCAGGCGGCATGAACTGGGGCGTCACCAGTCGCCTGAACCACGACTATGCGGTCGAGGTCCGGGCCGCCCGGCCGGTGGCGAGGCTGGGCGCCATCTTCCTCCAGGACTGGCGACTGGCGGGCGGAAGTCCGGCGCCGCTGCCGGAGCCGCCGGGAGATGCCGCCGAGGTCGCCCAGACGGCGCCCGGCGAGGGCATCCGGGCCCTGCTCGAAGGGGATCTGGCCCGCGCCCGGCGCCGTATCCGCGCGGAGGTCTTCGCGCTCACGGATCCCGAGGTGATCGCGGCGCTGGCGATCGCCGCGCGGGGAGGGCTGGACGTCCGGGTGCTCCTCGATCCCAACCAGGACGTGAACCGGCCAACCTATCAGCTTCTCAGGGCGGGAGGGGTGCCGGTTCGCTGGTATCCCGCCGCGGCCGGGACCAAGCTTCACGCCAAGGCGGGGCTCTTCGACCGGCGGCTGGTGGTGGGGTCGGCGAACTGGAGCCGGAGCGGGCTCGGTTCCAACCACGAGCTCGATCTCGAGGTCACCGCACCGGCGGACGTCGAGGAGTTCAGCCGGCGCTTCGATCTCGATTGGGCGGCGGCCGGCTGAATGGCGCGCGCCGGCTTCGTCAACGGTGAGGCGCCCGGGTCGGGCGCCCCGAGCGTCGGGCTAGGCGTGCGCCCGGCGCTGCCACCGGGTCTTCTTGAGCATCTTCTTGTGCTTGTGCTTGCGCATCTTCTTGCGCCGCTTCTTGATTACCGAACCCAAGCCATCTCCTCAAATGGGAATCCCAGGCGACCGGCGGGCCGCCGAGGAAAGGACGCGCGTGTGAATCCAAGAGAAATGGGGAACCCGCCCCGTGAGACCTCCGGAATCATACCCCACGTACGTTCGGCACGGCCGCGGGGCGCGTCTTGGGGCCGACACACGCGTATCCGCGGAGGTCTCGGAGAGGTCGATCGGCCGCCACGGAATCCGCAGGTCGCTGAGGCGAACGAGCAAGGAAGGGAACGCACCGGGCGGTGCGCGACCGGGCGGCACGTCCGGGCCTCCGCGATCCCGTGGGGTGAAGGGGATCGTCGGGAGGTCGGGGATTCCGGGGGGTGGGTGACCCCCGGCTCCTAGAATCGAGCCCAGCCCGATGTACTTCACCGATGCCCACGAGGAGCTGAGGCAGCATCTCCGGCGGTTCCTCGAGAAGGAGGTCGCGCCGCACCTGGAGGCATGGGAGAGGACCACCTTTCCAGACTCCATCATGCGGCGCATGGGGGAGCTTGGATTTCTGGGTCTGCGCTATCCGACCGAGTACGGGGGCCAGGGTGGCGACTACTTCAGCGCGGTCGTCCTCGCCGAGGAGATGGCCCGCATCCATTCCGGCGGCCTCGGGATGGCGGTCGCGGTGCAGGCGGAGATGGCGACCCCGCCCGTCTTCCGGTTCGGAACCGAGGAGCAGCGGCGGATGTTCGTGACCCCCGCCATCGAGGGGGAGGCCATCGCCTCGCTCGCCATCACCGAGCCCGGCGCCGGCTCCGACGTGGCGGCGATCGAGACCACCGCCCGGCGTGACGGGGATCACTTCGTGATCGACGGGCGCAAGACCTTCATCACCAACGGCGCCCGCTGTAGCTGGGCGCTGGTGGTGGCCAGGACGGACCGGGAGGCAGGCCGGGGCGGATTCTCCCTCTTCGTGGTCGAGCGCGGGAGGTCCGGCTTCGAGGTGGGGCGGACCCTCGAGAAGCTGGGCATGCACTCATCTGACACCGCCGAGCTGATCTTCGAAGGCTGCCGGGTGCCGGCGTCGAACATGGTCGGAGCCGAGGGCGAGGGCTTCAAGAACCTGATGTGGGAGCTCCAGGGGGAGCGGCTGATCGCCGCCTGCGGCGCGGTGGCGGGCGCGGCCGCCGTATTCGAATTCGCGCTCCAGTACGCCAAGGACCGGCCCGCCTTCGGCAGCCCTATCTCGGAACTCCAGGTCATCAAGCACCGGCTGGTCGACATGGGGACCAAGATCGCCACCATCCGGGCCTTCGTCTACGAGACCGCCCGCCGCTGGGACACCGGTGAGTACCCCGTGCGCGAGATATCACAGGCCAAGCTGATCGCAACCCAGGTCGCCGTCGAGGTGGCGGACGAGGCCATCCAGATTCTCGGCGGCCACGGCTACATGCGCGAGTTCCCGGTCGAGCGGGCATGGCGCGACGCCCGCCTGGGCCGGATCGCGGCGGGCACGGATGAGATCATGAAGGAGATCATCGCCAAGACCTACGGGCTGTGACGGGCACCGGCCGGGCCCTCTTCGGGCGCCCCGCTCAGCGGGCGAAGGCGGCGGAGATCCTGTCCCAGCTCCGATCCAGATGCTCGTTGACCACCTTCGCCTCCGCCAGCACGGGCATGAAGTTGGTGTCCCCGTCCCATCGCGGCACGACATGCAGGTGAGCATGGTCGGGGATGCCGGCTCCCGCCGCCCGACCCAGGTTGGCCCCCACGTTGAACCCGGCCGGCTTCATCTCTGCCTCGATCACCCGGAGGGCGGTCCGGAGCGCGCGCATCAGATCCAGCGCCTCGCCGTCCTCGAGGTCGGCCGGGCTGGCGACGTGAGCCGCGGGCGCGATCAGGAGATGGCCGTTGTTGTACGGGAAGCGGTTGAGCAGGACCACGGCGCCCGGGGGGCGCCAGACGACCAGGTTCCGCCGGTCGGCATCGGGATTCGGCTCGGGCCGGGGCTCGAGCACCCGGCAGAAGAGGCAGCCCGGCTCGGATCCGGCGCCGACGTACTCCATGCGCCAGGGCGCGAAGAGGTGCTCCACTGATCTACGTCCTCCTCCTGATCGCGGTCACCGCCGTTTGGGGCTGGACCTTCGTCCTCGTCAAGGACGCCATCTCACACTACCCGACGGTTCCGTTCCTCGCCATCCGGTTCGCGGTCGCGGTCGCCGTGATGGCACTCATCCTTCACCGCCGGCCCTCGCTCCGGGTCCTCAAGGTGGGAAGCCTGGTCGGGCTCGCGCTGGCGGCCGGCTACCTCTCCCAGACGGTCGGGCTCAACTTCACCAGCCCGGGCACGGCGGGCCTCCTGACCGGGCTCTTCGTGGTCTTCACGCCGGTGCTGGAGCGATCGTTCGGGCGGCAGGTCCCGCGCCGGACGGTCGTCGCCGTCCTCGTCGCCCTCCTGGGGACGCTCCTGCTGACCGGTTTCGAAGGCGGCGGCGCCGCGCTCGGCGAGGCCCTCGTCGTCATCTCCGCCGCCGCGTTCGCCCTCCAGATCGTCCTCCTCGGTCGCTGGGCGCCGGGCCTGCCGCCGGCCGACCTGGCGCTGGTCCAACTGGCGGTGACCGCGCTCGTCTTCGTCACCATCGGCGGGCTGGGCGGCGCCACCCACGTCGGCTGGGGAGCCCTGGGCGCGGCCGGCTTTCCGCCACCGGGACCGGCGGTCTGGTTCGCGATCGCCGTCACGGCCGTCTTCGCGAGCGCCCTCGCGATCTTCGCCCAGACGTGGGCCCAGACGCACCTGACGGCCACCCGCACGGCGGTCATCATGACCCTGGAGCCCGCCTGGGCGCTCCTGTTCGCGGTCATCCTGGCCGGCCAGAGGCTGGGGGCCGTGCAGGCACTGGGGGCGGCGCTGCTGCTGGGCGCCATCGTCGGGCACGAGACTTTGGGGCGGCAGCGCACGGTCCGATCCAGCTCACGAGCCGGGTAGCAGCCGGAACGGGCCACCGGGGAGCCGGATAGACTGGAGTCGAATGTCCTCCTGGCCTGCCTGGTACCTGCCCGTGGCAATCGTGCTCGGCCTGCTCGCGCTCTCCCTTTTCGGTGTCTACTGGGTGTTCGACCGCCTCGCCGACCCGGCCGAGGCGAACGACGACACCGGCCACCGCTGACCGCCGCCCGGCGGCCGGCCGTACTCCTGCGTCCCGCTAACATCTGAGGCTCACCATGGCCTCATCGAACCGGAGCGGGTACGTACCGCAGGAGATCGAACCCAAGTGGCAGCGCGCGTGGCGCGAGCATGGCGTGATGACCGCCTCCGACTCCTCGGACCGACCGAAGTTCTACGACCTCGTCATGTACCCGTACCCCTCGGGCGATCTCACCGTCGGCCACATGCGCAACTACGTGATCGGGGACGTGGTGGCGCGCTTCAAGCGCATGCAGGGGTACGAGGTCCTGCATCCCTTCGGATGGGACGCCTTCGGCCTGCCCGCCGAGAACGCCGCCATCAAGCGCGGTATCCATCCCGCCCGGTGGACGCACGAGAACATCGCGACGGCCAGGCGCGAGCTGGAGATGGTCGGCATCCTCTACGACTGGGACCGCGAGGTCACCACCTGCGAGCCCGATTACTACCGGTGGACGCAGTGGCTCTTCCTGCTCTTCATGAGAAGGGGGCTCGCCTACCGGGCGCTGGCGACCGTGAACTGGTGCCCGATCGACAAGACCGTCCTTGCCAACGAGCAGGTGATCAACGGGCGCTGCTGGCGGCACGCCGAGGTGGAGGTGGAGAGGCGGGATCTCGAGCAGTGGTTCCTCCGCATCACGGATTACGCGGACCGCCTGCTCGCCGACCTCGAATTGCTCGACGCGTGGCCGGAGAAGGTGCGCATCATGCAGGCGAACTGGATCGGCCGCAGCCAGGGGCTCGAGATCGACTTCCCGGTCGAGGGACGGGCGGAAACGTCCGTGCGCGTCTACACGACCAGGCCCGACACCCTGTTCGGGGCCACCTTCCTGGTGCTGGCGCCCGAGCATCCGCTGGCCGGGGGGCTGGTCGGTGGGGAGCGGGCCGGGGCGCTGCGTGACTATGTAGAGTCGGCCCGCCGGTCTTCCGAGATCGAGCGGCAGTCCACCGACAGGGACAGGACGGGGGTCTTCACAGGCGCCTTCGCCGTCAACCCGCTCAGCGGCGAGCGGATCCCGATCTGGGTGTCGGACTACGTCCTGAGCGGATACGGCACCGGGGCGATCATGGCCGTCCCCGGTCACGATCAGCGGGACTTCGAGTTCGCGCGCGCGTTCGGCCTGCCGGTCCGCGAGGTGATCACGCCCCCGCCTGGCACCGCAGCGGGGGCGGGGACGGAGGCGTTCACGGGACGCGGGACGATGGTCGACAGCGGCCCCTTCAGCGGCCTGGACTCGGTCTCCGGCATCGAGCGGATCTCGGATGCGATCGAAGGGAAGCGCCTCGGGCGGCGCACGGTCAAGTACCGGCTGCGAGACTGGCTGATCTCCCGGCAACGGTACTGGGGCTGCCCGATCCCGGTCGTCCACTGCCCCGCCTGCGGGATCGTGCCGGTGCCCGACGATCAGCTGCCGGTGCTGCTCCCCGCCGACTACCGGCCGCTGGCAGAGCAAGCCGACTGGTACTCGATCGCCTGTCCCCGGTGCGCGACCGGGGCCCGACGCGAGACCGACACCATGGACACCTTCATGGACTCGTCCTGGTACTTCCTTCGCTTCGCGAGCGCGCGTGACGGATCTCAGCCCTTCGACACCAAACTGGCCAACCGCTGGATGCCGGTCGATCAGTACACGGGGGGAGTCGAGCACGCCATCCTCCACCTCCTCTACTCGCGGTTCTTTCAGAAGGTCCTCCACGACGCCGGCATGGTGGAGGCTCGGGAACCGTTCACACGGCTCTTCACGCAGGGGATGGTGAAGCGCTTCGGCGAGGCGATGTCGAAGTCGAAGGGCAACGGGGTCTCGCCCGACGAGCTGGTCGCCAGGGAGGGCGCCGACGCGGGGCGCGTCTACGAGATGTTCATCGGGCCGCCCGAGGACGACGTGGAGTGGTCGGACGCGGGCATGGCGGGCGTGAGCAGGTTTCTGCAGAAGGTGTGGAGGCTGGCACGGGATCCGGCCGGCCTCGCGCCGGGGCCGGGCAGGGCCGCCTCGGGCGCCCCCGCCCCCGCGCCCGGGCTGCTTCGCCGGCGCGTCCACCAGGCCATCCGCAGGGTCACCGACGACTACCAGGAGTTCCGGTTCAACACCGCTGTCGCCGCCCTCATGGAGCTCGGCAACGCCATGCAGCACCATCTCCAGGCCGGCGGCGCCACGGACGGGGAGTGGGAGGAGGCGGTCCACGCGCTTTTGAGGCTGCTCAACCCGATGGCGCCCCACATCGCAGAGGAGCTCTGGGAGCGGACCGGAGGCGAGGGCCTCTGCGCGGACGCCGGCTGGCCCCAATACTCGGCCGCGGTTGCGGCCGAGCCCGAGGTGACGCTGGTGGTCCAGGTCGGGGGTCGGGTCCGGGACCGGGTCCTGGTGCCCGCCGGTGTCGGCGAGGGCGCCGCCCTGGAGGTGGCCCTCAAGAGCGACAAGGTGAGGCGCGCGCTCGGCGCCGGCCCCGCGGGCCGCGACGGCCCGGGGCCGGCCAAGGTGATCTACGTTCCCGATCGACTCATCAACCTGCTGCCATAGCGCGCCTCGATCCAACCGGGGATCGTTAACAGGACCACTTGACGCGCCTTGGGATCGCCCCGCTACCCTGACCCGGGCCAAGGTCAAAACCCCCAAAGGGTGGGTGGTTTCTTGGTTGGTGGGTAAGCGCGCGAGGCGGATGAGGCTCACTTCGGCTGGGCGCAACGATGTCGTCGTGTGGGCGGGGATGATGACGTCGCGGGGGCGCGGGCGCGGGGGCGGGGGAAGCGGATGAGGCTCAGCGGATTCCGGAATCGACCGTGAAGTCGGCCGTCACGTGGTCGCCCGAACCGAGGGAGATGATGCGGGGACCGTCGATCATGGGCCGCCCCACCTCGATCTTGACCGAGTAGGTGCCGGGCGGCAGCGAGATCGAGTATTCGCCGGCGGCCCCGGCGGTCGCAACCACCGGAGCGCCGCCCGCGTCGGGGGTGAGGTCGATCTTCGCGCCCGGCACCAGGCGCGGCGGGCAGGGGCTGTTCGCCCGTTCCACCGGACACGAGGGAGAGGAGTAGACGTGCCCGCTCAGGGTCCCCACGGCATGACGGGGTCCCGCGCCGGGGCCGCCACAAGCGCTGAGCAGGGCGAGCGAGGCGACCGCGATCCAAGCATTCATGATCCCGGCCTTCATACGGTTCCTAAACGCAATCGCCTCCCAGGGGTCACGCCGCGCGACCTTCGTCGCGGCACGCGGGTCGGCGAAGCCAACTCTGGAGCCGCCGCAGGCGACGCCTGGAGGGCCTGGAGTCAGAGGGCCTGGAGTCGTTCGCCGCGATCATGGCCGCCGGGCGGCGAGGTGCCGCGCGGGCCCATGTTCGGCGGCCCTCGTTGATCACCGCCCCGCCGCCAGGTGGCTGCCGCCAGGGCAGCGAGGAGGATGGTTGCTGCGCCAGAGGCGGTCAGCGTCTGCGCCGCGCCAAGCGCGGCGACGAGCGGGCCGCCGATGGCGGTGCCGAGGGGGGTGGCGATGATGAGGGCGGCGCTGCGGGCGGCGAGCAGGCTCGGCAGGTTGGCTGTCGTGGTGGCCGACTGGAAGAGTGCGTACGTGAGGGGGATGAAGGGGCCGTAGACAAGCCCTCCGAGGGCAAAGCAGGCGAGAGTGACCGCGAGGGGCGCGAAGGCAAAGGGAACAAGGCATGCACCCCAGCCGGCGACGATCAGGAGAGTGATGAGACGGCTGCTGCGGCCGCGGAGCATCCCCGTGAGGAGGCTCGAGGCGAAGGCGCCGGCGCCGAAGCTCGTCCAGTAGGCACCGAGCAGTCCGGCGCGCGCGTGCAGGTCGTGGGCGACGTAGACCGGCAGCGCATCCTCCACTGGTCCGTAGAGGAAGAAGAACAACCACGTGAGGCCGATCAGACTGAGCAGGTCGGCGCGGCGGAGGAGTCGGAACCCTGACTCGGCAGCCCTCGGGTCGATCGGCTGCAGGGCCGCCGGAGCCTCGCTGTGCGTGCGCCAAGCCAGGACTCCGAGGAAGGCGAATGAGGCAGCGTCGAACGCGAGCAGCCAGCTGGGCGCGACTCGGCTGAGCAGCAGGCCGGCCGAAGCGGGGCCGATGATCGTCGCGATCGAGACCTGGGCGCTCGCCAGTGCGTTGGCCGCGAGACGCCCCTTTGGACCTCCCAGCTCGGCGAGCATGGTGTACTCGCCCGCATTGCCCCAGCTGACCAACAGCGACGAGCCGGCAAGGAGCGCGACGTACGCGGCCGGCGCGAGCAATCCGGTCGCCGAAAGCACGACGATCGTGCCGAGAAAGCCCATGCGCAGCAGACAGTGCACGAGAACGAGGGCGCGCGCGGGACGGTGCCGCAGGAACCTGCCGAACGCAACCGCGCCCACCGCGCCGGGGAGCGTGTAGGCCGCGACCGCGAGGCCGACGAATACGCCGAGCGCTCCGGACGGCGCGATGCGGACAGCCAGCCACGCGATCGTGACCGTGCTCATCCCGTCGCCCAGAGAGGACACTCCGAGACCCGACAACAGCCGTCGCGCGGGGCGGTCGCTGAGGAGCCGCCGATAGGCCGCCGGGATCACGTGAGCACGGCACCGGTTCTCACCGTCGAGTTGTGCAGATCAGCGCCGCGCTCCACTCGGGCTGGGGCCCGTGGCGAGCTCGGTCCTCAGCTCACCGCCTTCTTCACGAGCGCGCCGATCCTTGCCTCGTCGGCGGCGGTCAACTCCGTCAGCGCGAAGGCGGTCGGCCACATGGCGCCTTCGTCGAGGCTCGCCTTGTCGCTGAAGGCGAACGTCGCGTACCTCGTCTTGAACTTCTGCCCGCTCTGGAAGAAGCAGATGACCTTGCCCTCCTTGGCGTACGCGGGCATCCCGTACCAGAGTCTCGGCGAGAGGACTGGCGCGCTGGCCTTGATCACAGCATGGAGCCGCTCGCCCATGGCACGATCCGGCTTTGGCATCTCGGCGATCTTCGCGAGCACGGCGCCTTCCTCATCCGCCTCGCCCCGGCCAGGGTCCGGGCGCGCGGCCGCCTTCAGCTCTTGCGCGCGCTGTCTCATCGCGAGTCGTTCCTCGTCCGTGAATCTCCCGGCCGCCTTGGCGATCACGGTGGTGCTCTTGGCGGACTTCTCGGTCGCCTTCATCGCAGATCTCCTCTCGGGCGTGATCTGATGGGAACGAGCCAATTCTAGGGAGCTCCCGCGGCGGCGGCGTCGTCACGGTGGCGCCGGCAGAGCCGGCCGCCGGTCCCGCCCTTCTGTAAGAACACAAGGGTCCGCCAGCCACTCGCGCCGCGAGCAGTTGGGGAGGCAGGATTCGAACCTGCGATGGAGGATCCAAAGTCCTCTGCCTTACCACTTGGCGACTCCCCAAGGGCTCCGGCGCGAGATCAGTCTAGACGCGCACTCCCTCGTTAACATCCGGGGTTCCCGACCCGTCCCGCGACTCCTATGGTCGCCACATGCGAGATCGCATGATGCTGGCGCCGGGCTGGGCGAGGCTGCTCGCCGCCGCGCTTCCACTTCTGATCGGATGCGGGGCCCTGCTTGGCGCCCTGGCCTACACGATGGGGGCCCCGCCCCCCGCTGCGCCCGACGCAATGCTCCGCTCGCTGGCGATACCGGCCCCGCCCAGCCTGCTGGTCGAGGTCACCGGTGCGGTCGGCCATCCCGGTCTCTATCGGCTCCAACGCGGGGACCGCCTCTACGCGGCGATCGCCACGGCCGGCGGTGTCGAGGCGGGGGCGGACCCCAATCGTCTGCCGGACTTGGCGGCCCGGCTGCGGGACGGGCAGCAGGTCAAGGTGCCGTTCGTCCGCGGCTCCGCCGCCGCCGCCAAGACAGACCTCAACTCCGCGACGGTCCAGGAGCTGTCGCAGGTCCCGGGATTCACTCCCGACCTGGCGTCGGCCGCCGTCACCTACCGCGACGAGTACGGCGGCTTCGCGTCCAGCAAGGAGCTGGTCAGTGTGCTCGGCATGGGCGCGGCCGACTACCTGCTCGCGAAGCCCCACCTCCGGCCCTGATCCCCGGGCCATGACGCCCACGCTTCTGATCTGCGCCGCCTGGTCGGCGGCGCTGGCCGCCGCGGTCGCGCTCCTCCCCGGCCGGCCCGAGGTGGGCGCGGTCGCCCTCGCCGCCGCGGTCGTGGGGACGAGCCTTCTGGTCGTCGTCCGGCCGCTGCTGGTGCCGCTGGCGTTGATCGCCGCGCTGCTCGGCGTGGCGCGGGCCGAGCTGCCCGCCGCGGACGGCACGGTACGCCAGCAGGCGGCCGCGTTCGCTGGGCGCTCGGTCACCGCCATCGGCCGCGTCGCCGACGATCCACGGCCCTCGCCGGGGGGCTACCAGGTCCTCATCGACCCGGCGCTGGTGGCCGCGGAGGGGGCCGCCCTGCCCCGACTGGGAGAGCTTCTGGTCCGGGTACGCGGGCCGGGCCAGGTCGCGTTCGGAGACGAGGTGCAGGCCTCCGGACGCCTCGTCCCGCCCGCCGATCTCCCCGGATTCGATCGTCGCGCCTACCTCGCCCAGCGCGGCGTCTACCTGGAGATGAACGCCACCGCCGTCACCGCCCGCCGTCGCGGCGGCGGCCTGACGGCGCTTCCAAGCTGGCTCCGGGACCGCTATCGGGAGGCGATCACAACCCTTCTGCCCGCCCCTCACGCCGCTCTGCTGGTGGCGTTCGTGCTCGGCATCCGGACCGGGATCCCAGCCGGGCTCGACCGGGCGCTGATCGCGACCGGCCTGATCCACCTGCTGGTTCTGAGCGGCCTCAAGGTGGCCGTCTTCGGGCGCCTGGTCATGGCCGCCCTGACTCCGGCGATGGGACGGGCCGCAACCTGGCCGGCCCTGGCGCTGATCGGCGGCTACGCCCTCGCCGGAGGCGCCACCCCGGCGGCGGTGCGCGCGGCCGCGATGGGAGGCCTGGCCCTCCTCGCGACCAGGTTGGGCCGCTCCACCCACGTCTGGACGTCGCTCGCGGTCGCCGCCGCCGCCATGCTGGGCTGGCATCCCGAGCTGGCCTGGGACGTCGGCTTCCAGCTCTCCTTCGTCGGCACCGCCGCGATCGTCCTTCTCACCCCACGCCTCGAGCGACGGCTGCGGGGGCTGCCGCAGCCGATCCGGGAGCCGCTGGCCGTCACCTGCGCGGCGCAGGTGGGGACGCTGCCGCTGGCGGCGACCGACTTCCACGTCATCTCGCCGGTGGCCCCCATCGCCAACGCGCTGATCCTGCCCGCCCTGCCGGCGATGGTGGCGGCCGGCCTCCTGATCGCCCCTTTCGCGGGCCTGCCGGCGTTGGGGCGGCTCCTGGCCATGCCCGTGGCCGGCCTGCTCATGTACCTGGAACAGTTGGCCGCGGCGCTCGCCCGGCTCCCCGGCGCGGCCATCTCCATCACCGCCTTCCCGGGCTGGCTGGCGCTCGCCTATTACGCGTGCCTGGGGGGAGCCGTGGTCGCCGCGCGCAGCGAACGCAGGAGTAGATGGATGGCGGTGACGGCCATGGTGCTGGCGCCGCTGGTGATCGCCGGCGCCGAGCTGGCGCTGGCCGCACGCGCCTCGCCCGAGGTGGTCGTGATGGCGGTCGGAGATGGCCAGGCGGTCCTCGTCAGCGGCCCCCACGGCCAGATCCTCATCGACGGCGGCCCCAGCCCGGGCCGGCTCACCGCCGGGCTCGGCACCGACCTGCCGCCCTGGCAGCACAGCCTCGACGCCCTGATCGTGACCGCCCCCACGCTCGCGCACGTGGGGGGCCTGGCGGCGCTCCCCTACACCGCCGGTGAGGTGATCGTGCCCCGCCTCCAACTCGCCGGCTCGTCGTGGCGAACCGTGGTCCTGGCCGAGGTCACCCGCGGCGCCCGGCTCTGGACCGCCGGCGCGGGCGACGTCTTGAGCCTCGCCGGCCTCCGCGTCGAGGTGCTGGCGCCGGAGCCGGGGGACGCCGGAGACGTGCCCGGCGAAGGCTACCTCGCGATCCGCGTGGTCGGGCCCGGCGGGCGATCCTTCTGCGACATGAGCGATCTGGGCGCGGATTCCCAGGCCGCCGCCCTCACCCGGCTCCCGGGGGGCTGTGACTATCTCCTCCTCCCCTCGGAAGGCCGCAGCGCGCCCGCGCCCGCACTACTCGAGGCGTTTCCTCACGCACAGCTGATCGTCTCCAGCTCAGGCGGGCGCCTGGTACGCGGGCTTCCCCTCGGCCGGCTGCGGCGTACCGATCAGGAGGGCCCGATCACCCTCCCTCTCTGACGGACCGGCGATGCCACCGTCCTCCGGGACAGGGCCCGCACCCTCTTCCCCCGCGGCCATCCGTGACAGGGCTGCTAGCATCCCCTGGGTGCCGCCCGCCGTGTCTGCGCCCGCGCCGACCACGGTCCTGCTCCATGGCGAGGAGTCCTTCCTGGTCGACGAGCAGGCCGCGCGCCTTCTCCGCGGCTGGCGCGCCGAGCTCGTCTCCGACTTCGGGTTCGAGGCGGTGGAGACCTCCCGGCTCACCCCCGGGGCTCTCCGGGACGCGCTCATGCAGGCGCCCTTTCTGGACCCCTACCGCATCGTCGCCGTCCGCTGGATCGCCCCCAACCGGGCCGAGGGGCTGGCGGCCGCCTTCGACCAGCTTCCGGACACGACGCGGGTCGTCCTCACCGTCAATGGACGGCTCGGACCCGGCAACCGGCTCGCCCGGAGGATCGCCGACCTCGCCACCGGCCAGGTCAAGGAGTTCCCGCGGCTCCGGGCCCGCGGATTGAGCGATTGGGCGGCGGAACGGGCGCGCGAGGCGGGCCTGCCGCCCAGCGTGGCCGCCGCGGTGGTGCGCGTCACGCCGCCCGACCTGGGCGTGATCGCGTCCGAGCTCGGCAAGCTGGCCGGCTACCAGGCGACCGGCGGGCGCCTGACCGGCGCGGTGCTCGACGAGCTCCTCGCCGGGGGCCGGGAGGAGGATCTGTTCCGCCTGTCCGACAACGTGCTGCCGCGTCCGAGCGCGGCGGCCTGGCGGATCGCCCGCAGCCTACTCGACTCGGGCACCTCGCCGACGACGATCGCGTACCGTCTCGCCCGTCACCTGTCGCTGGTCCTGGAGGTGAGGACCAGACAGGAAAGGGGCGAACCGCTGGCCGCCGTGCAGGCGGACATGCGCGAGCATCCATTCGTGGTCCAGAAGGCGTACGAGTCCGCGGCACGCGTCCCGGCCGAGGATCTCGAACGGGGGCTCCAGACCCTGCTCCAGTACGAGTGGGAGGTGAAGTCGGGCCAGATCGATGCCGAGGCCGGGCTGGAGGTGGCGCTGGCCAAGCTCTGAGCGCGGCCCCGGGGCGGTCGGCCGGTCCGGCGCTACTTCGAAGTCTTGCTCGAGGTCCTGCTCGAGGATGTGCTCGCGGCCTTCCCCGAGGAGCTGCCGGCCGCCGGCCTGGCCGTACGGCCCCCCTGTCTGGCTGGGCCTTCCTTGGTCGCGGCGGATTTGGCTGCGCCACGGGTGCCCTTGGCGGGGGCGGACGCGGCCCGTTCGGGAGAGCCGAGGCTGGCCATCAGGCGCGCCTTGCGACGTCCCGCGTTGTTCCGGTGCAGGACACCCTTGGCGACCGCCCGATCGAGCTTCGAGATGGCGGCCGCGACCTGGTCAGGAGCCGTCTCGTCGCGTTCCCCGGAGAGCGCCCGGCGCGCCTTGACGACCTGGGTCTTGACAGCGGCCTTGATGGACCGATTCCGAATCGCCTGGATGGCGCTCCGGCGGGCGTCCTTCTTGGAGGAGCGGATGTTAGCCACCCAGCATCACCTTGAGGGGGGGAATCACGGCCTACGATTATAGGTCAATGTCCAGCTTCGGGAGTTCGTCGAGGAGGTCGGGCCGGGCTGCGAAGAGCGGCTGGTCGGGGCGCCGGGGTCAAGGACGTGCTGGCATCAGGGGGGCTCGCACGCCGGTGCGAGACGAACGACGGGCCGGGCCCCTCGGACGCGGGGACCGGGCGTCTTGAGCCGCCCCATCCCGGGAACGTCCGAGGGGGGAGACGCGGGTGGCTGAGCTGGAATTCAACGGCAAGCGTCCGCGCGTGCACGAGGACGCCTTCGTGGCGCCGACCGCGGTGCTGATCGGTGACGTCCGGATCGGGGCCCGGGCAAGCGTCTGGTTCGGCGCCGTGCTGCGCGGAGATCAGTCGTGGATCGAGATCGGGGCCGGCAGCAACGTGCAGGACAATGCCGTCATCCACTGCGCCGAGGACCTGCCCACCATCGTCGGACGCGCGGTCACCATCGGCCACGGCGCCATCCTCGAGGGTTGCGTGATCGAGGACGGGGCGTTGGTCGGGATGGGTGGAGCCGCCCTCCAGCGGAGCCGCCTGGGGGCGCGGTCGATGCTGGCGGCGGGGTCGGTGCTGGGGGAGGGCGCCGAGATCCCGGCCGGCCACCTGGCCGCAGGATCGCCGGCCCGGGTCAAGAAGCCCATCTCGGGTGCCGCCGCAAGATGGGTCGAGCGGTCCGCCGAGCACTACGTGGGGCTGTCAGCGGCGTACCGCGACGAGCCCTCGCCGACCGGCTGAACATGGCGCTCGCCCTCGAGGCGTTCGCCAAGCTCAACCTCGATCTGAGGCTGCTGGGCCGACGCGACGACGGCCAGCACGATATCGTGACTCGCTTCCAGGCCATCTCCCTCCATGACGTGATCGAGGTCGAGCGGTCGGACCGGACCACGATCGAGGTGACCGGCCTGGAGGCGCCGTCGGACTCCCAGAACCTGGTCCTGCGGGCGGCCGCCTCTCTGGAGGACGCGGCCGGCAGGCCGCTGCCGGCGCGCTGGCGGCTGGTCAAGCGAATTCCCTCGGGGGCCGGGCTGGGCGGGGGCAGCTCCGACGCGGCCTCCGCCCTGCGTGCTCTCCGCGATCTGTTCCAGCTCGACGTGGACCTCCCTCCCCTGGCGGCCGTGCTGGGCGCCGATGTGCCGTTCTTCCTCCGCGGCGGCGCGGCGGTGGGTGAGGGGCGGGGGGAGCGGCTGCGGCCGGTGGCGGCCCCGGCGGCGTGGTTCGCCATCGCCTGGCCCGGGCTCTGCCTGTCGACGGCGGCGGTCTACGCCGCCTGGGACGACCAGGGCGGCGACGGCGAGAACCACCTTCTGAGGGGCGCGCTGCTCGTCGAGCCCCGCCTCCGGGAGTTCGCCGAGCGGCTCGGGCCGGGCTGGCGCATGACCGGCAGCGGCTCCGCCTTCTTCCGGGAGTTCGCCGACCGCGAGCCGGCTCAGCGCGCCTGTGCCGGTCTCGACTGCTGGACCGCCGTCGCCCGGTCCGTCGAGGCCTGGGGTTGAGGGGGAGGCTGGCGGTCTGGGCGGGGAAGGCGACCGGCGCCCTCTCCCGCGCGTCGGGACGGGGAGGGGGCACGACGCTGCCGGGGGATGTCGCCCGCGCCGTGGACCCCGCTGTTCTCCAGAGGCTTGCCGGGGAGCTGACCGGCGGCGCCGTCCTGGTCGCCGGCACGAACGGGAAGACGACCACCTCGCGCCTCGTGACCAGGCTGCTGGAGGGCATCCCCAGCCATGTCGTCGCCAATCGTTCGGGATCGAACCTGATCACCGGGGTGACCGCGGCCGCCGTGGCGGGCGCCCGGCTCGACGGCCACCTCCGCGCCGACTGGGCCGTCTTCGAGGTGGACGAGGCGAGCCTGCCCGCCGCCGTCGCCGAGACGCGGCCGCGGGCGGTGCTGGTCGGCAACCTCTTCCGTGACCAGCTCGACCGCTACGGCGAACTGGAGACGACCGCGCTCATCATCCAGCGCGCGCTGGCCGCCCTTCCCGAGCAGGCGCGGACCGTGCTCAACGCGGACGATCCGAGGGTGGGCGAGATCGGGCTCGGCCTGCCCCGGGAGCCGATCTGGTACGGCATCGACGATGCCCAGGTGAGCGCCGCCCGGCTCCCGCACGCCGCGGAC
Source organism: Candidatus Dormibacteraceae bacterium (assembly GCA_050734915.1). GTDB lineage: Bacteria > Chloroflexota > Dormibacteria > Dormibacterales > Dormibacteraceae > JBOHUX01. The sequence continues at coordinate 3,123 of JBOHUX010000016.1, read as the reverse complement.
GCCACCACCTGTCCGCGCTGCGGATCGACCCTCGTCTTCGACGCCGTCTACGTCGGCCACGATGGTGCCTACCGGTGCCCGGCCGGCGATTTCCAGCGTCCGGCTCTGGAGGTGGCCGCCACCGACGTGTGCCTGCGCGGGCTCGACAGCCTCTCGCTTCGGGCGGCGGGAACCAGGCTCGAGCTCCCCCTCGGCGGTCTCTACAACGCCTACAACGTGCTGGGGGCATTCTCGCTCGGGCTCGCCCTCGGCCTCGACGCCGGGTACATGGCGGCCCGGCTGGCAGGGGCGGAGGCGGCATTCGGCCGGCTGGAGCGCATCGACGCCGCGGGGCGCCGGCTGACGCTGCTGCTGGCCAAGAATCCGGCCGGCTTCAACGAGGCACTGCGCGGTTCCATCGAGCTGGCCGGAGGGCGCCACTTCCTGATCGCGCTCAACGACCGGATCGCCGACGGCCGCGACGTCTCCTGGATCTGGGACGTGGACTTCGAGTTGCTCGCTGGCCGCGCCCGCTCGGTGACGGTCGCCGGCACCCGGGCCGACGACCTGGCCGTCCGCCTCAAGTACGCCGGCGTGGATGGCGCGACGGTACCCCAGCCCGATTTCGAGCGCGCCCTGGACGGGTTCCTGGGGGGGCTTCCCGAGGCGGCGGAGGGGTACGTCCTCTGTACCTACACGGCGATGCTCGATCTGCGCCGGGTGCTCGCCCAGCGGGGATGGGCGCGGCCATACTGGGCCACGTGACCCGCTTCACGGTCGGCTGGCTCTATCCCGACCTGATGAACATCTACGGGGACCGGGGCAACATCCTGACGCTGCTACGCCGGGCGGAGTGGCGAGGGCTGGACGCGCGCCTGCTCGAGCTCCGCAAGGGTCCCGCCCCGGGCCTCGGCGACGTGGACGTCTTCTTCTTCGGAGGCGGCCAGGACCGCGAGCAGGCCCTCGTCTTCGACGACCTCATCGAGCACAAGGCGGGGGCGCTGGGGAGCGCGGTCACCGCCGGCGCGGTGGTGCTCGCCGTCTGCGGCGGCTATCAGCTGCTGGGCCGGTACTACCAGACGGACGGCGGCGAGCGGTACCCCGGCATCGGCCTCATCGACGCCCACACGGAGGCGGGCCCCAGGCGCTGCATCGGGGACGTGGTGGTGGACGCCTCCCAGCTCGGGCTCGACCCCGCCACCCTGGTCGGATTCGAGAACCACAGCGGGCGCACCTTCCTGGGTCCCGGCGTCCGGCCGCTGGGCAGGGTTCTCAAGGGATCCGGCAACAACGGGGAGGACGGGGGCGAGGGGGCGGCCGGCGGGACCATGATCGGGACCTACCTGCACGGGTCGCTGCTGCCGAAGAACCCGCACCTGGCCGACCACGTGATCTCGATCGCGCTCGCCCGACCGGGCCGGCCCGGCGGGAGGCGCGAGGGCCCCTTGGACCCGCTCGACGACTCAGTCGAGCTGGCCGCCCACCGGCACATCGTCGAGCGTGAGCTGGCCCGAGGGATCAGCTCTGGCGGCTGGCCTCGACGATGAGCCGGTCGCGGTAGACGTGCCGGGCGGCGTCCCACTGCCCCGAGCAGGTGATCAGCGAGAGTCGCGCCGGGCCGCTGGTGTCGAACTCGCCGGGCGCGCTGGACGTGAAGGGAAGGCTGAGGATGGCGGTGACCGCGAAGTTGACCCGTCGCCCGTCCGAGAGGACGACCGTGATCGGCTCCCCGATCTTGATCCGGGCCAGGTTCCAGAAGACGGCCGGCCCCGTGTACCAGTCGAGATGGCCGTCGATGATCGCGTCACCGGGAGCTCCTGGAAAGGCGCCGCGGTCGTACCAGGCCACGTCGCGCACGTTGGCCGGCACGCCAATCGTGTTCTGGGGCGTGACGCCCACCTCCTCGATGTGGGCGCTGACCCCGATCGACGGGATCAGGAGCCGGTCGACCGATCCTCCGACGGTGGCCGCCGCCGGCGTGCTGGGCGGGACGGGGACCGCGGTCGGTGAGGGGAGCGGCGGCGCGGCGCCTCCCGAAGAGGGCGGGACGGACTGGGTGACCTTCCGGGTCGCGGTCACCGCGGGGTGGCCCGGGCGCAGGGTGGAGGCGATCACCAGCGTAAGAGTGACCGCGGCGGCGCCGAGGAGGATGCCGGCCAGGAGCACGAGGGCCGCGAGGCGGCGCGAGAGCGCGGTGGGGAGGCGGTTCCAGGGACCCGGCATCTGAACGCCGACATGATAGGGGGAGCGGGGTGGGGCGGTCATGGGCCGCTATCATGAACGCCAGCGCGTGGGCCCGTGGCGCAGCTGGGAGCGCGTCTGAATGGCATTCAGAAGGTCAGGGGTTCGAATCCCCTCGGGTCCACCACCTTGGTCAACCACAATATATTGTGGTTATGACTCTTAAAGAGCTTCGTATAACTACTTGACAAGAGCGGGGATTCGTGGGATCATGGAGCATGCGTCCCACTTCACGTCTTCGCAACGGTTCCAGCACCGGCAGCCGAGCCCGCACAGTTCGGGCCCGACGCGACTATCAAGCCCTCGAGCAGCGCCGCCGGAAGGCGGTCGCGATGTTTCGGGAGGGCGAGACCCCGGCCGAGGTGGCGCGTCGCCTGGAGGTTTCCCGACAGAGCGCGACCACCTGGCTTCACGCCTGGCGAGAGGGTGGCATGGCAGCCCTCAAGGCGACTCCGACCGGGCGGCCGGCGAGGCTCGACCAGAAGGAACTGGAGAAGGTCGAGAAGGCGCTCCTGGCGGGCGCCCTCGCCAACCATTTCCCGACCGACCTCTGGACGCTGGCGCGGGTCGCCGAAGTGATCGCCCGGCTGACCGGTGTCGAGTACCACCCGGGCCACGTCTGGCGGGTGCTGCGCTCGCTGGGCTGGTCACTCCAGAAGCCGGCTCGGCGCGCCCTCGAACGCGATCCGGAGGCGATCGAGGGCTGGCTCAAGACGACCTGGCCGGAAGTAAAAAGGGGGCCCTCGCGAAGGGCGCCTGGATCGTTTTCGAGGACGAGACCGGGCTCTCGCTGATCCCCAACCTGCGCCGGACCTGGGCGCCCCGCGGCCAGACCCCGATCCTCACCCATCCTTACAACTGGAAGCGGGCCTCGATGGCCGGCGTGCTCGCCTACCGAGCCGA
>JBOHUX010000015.1:0-23469 GCA_050734915.1 Candidatus Dormibacteraceae bacterium | reverse complement strand
TACTCGCCGGCGGTCGTGATGCTGGCCCAGGAGCGCAGCCTGGATCTGAGCCGGATCCGGGGTACCGGCCTCGGAGGGCGGGTCACCAAGAAGGACGTCCTCCAGTTCGTCGAGACGGGCGAGCGCGCCCCCGCCGCGCCGCCCTCGCCCAGGGCGGAGCCCCGCGCGGGGGACGAGGCGGTGCCGCTGAGCCGAGTCCGCCGGCTCGTCGCCGAGAACATGACCCGTTCCAAGAGCACCATCCCCCACGCCTGGCAGACCCAGGAGGTGGACATGAGCGGGGTCGTCGCCAGCCGGCGTCACCTGAAGAGCCGCTTCCAGGAGCAGGAGGGCTTCTCGCTCACCTACCTTCCCTACGTGATCAAGGCCACCGCCTCGGCCCTGCGGGACCATCCGTCCGTCAACGCCACCTTCAACCAGACCGAGATCCTGGTCCACCGCGAGGTCAACCTCGGCGTCTCGGTCGGCCTGGAGGACACGCTCGTGGTCCCCGTCATCCGGCGCGCGGACAGCCTGTCCATCGCGGGCATCGCCCGTGCGGTCCACGATCTCGCCGCCGCCGCCCGGACCAGGCGGCTGAAGGCGGACGATCTGCAGGGTGGGACCTTCACGGTCAACAACTCGGGCACCTTCGGGACCCTGTTCAGCTACTCGGTCATCAACCCCGGCCAGGCCGGGATCCTGACCATGGAGGCGATCCAGGAGCGACCGGTCGCAGTGAACGGCCTGATCGGCATCAGGCCCCTCATGTACCTCTGCTTCAGCTTCGACCACCGGGTTCTGGACGGGCTCCAGGCGGCCCGCTTCCTGACCTCCTGCCGGCAGTGGCTGGAGAGCATCGACGAGGAGGCGCCGATCTACTAGATGAGTGTCTGGCGGTTGCGGCGGGGACACGCAACTCGGTGGCGTCGTGGTGGCGGATCCGCCAGCCAGGCGGCGACGTAGAGGAGGGCGAGCCCGAGCAGGCGCCTCTCCGCCCAACCGTGCCCGGCTCGCTCCTGGCACCGTGTCGCCTGCGCGGGTGGCGACCGGCCGGCGTGATCCCCGGCGATACCTCGCCGGACGGCGCCGCGGCGGCTAACCTGATATTGTAAGTGTCACATGTCTGCGACATGCGACGCATATGAACCAGCGGGCGAGACCGGCGGACAGACTTAGGCACCGCGGCCCGGGCGCGAGCCCGGCGGAGGTGGCCGACCCCCCGTCGGCGTCGCTGGGCACGAGGTTCAGGCGTCTCGAGACGGACTACCGGGACCAGCGCGACTTCCTGAACTTCATCTCCCACGAGATCAGAGCGCCCCTGGCCGTCATCCGCGGCTACAGCCAGATGCTGCTCGCCGGGGACCTCGGCCCGCTCCCGCCCCTGGCCAGGCGCCCGATGGCCATCGTGCTGGCCAAGGCCGAGCAACTCGACGATCTCAGCGAGACCCTGCTCGAGGCGACCCGCGCCGAGGGCGACAAGATCTTGTACCGGATCGAGCCGGTCGCGCTCGCGGACCTCGCGCGCGAGGTGGCGGAGGCCTTCAGGGCACAGCCCGGCTTCGGCTCCCGGGAGGTCAGGGTGCGAGGGCGGTCCCGCCTAGCGCTGGCGGACCGTTCGAAGCTCGAGTCCGTCATCCACAACCTCGTCAGCAACGCCGCCAAGTACAGTCCGCCCGAGTCCGCGATCGACATCCTCGTCCGCGACCGCCCGGGGCACGTGGAGATCACGGTGTCCGATCGCGGGCCGGGGATCCCGGCGTCGATGCGGCCACGCCTGTTCCGACGCTTCGAGCGGCTGCCGCAGGCGAACCGTGGGTCGGTGGCGGGGATCGGGCTGGGTCTCTACATAAGCCGGGTCTACGTCGAAGGGATGGGCGGCGAGATCTGGGCTGGCGGCCGGCGGGGAGGTGGTGCGTCCTTCCACACCGCGCTGACGGTCGCCGACGAGCCGGCTCTTGTCATACTTCTGAAGTGAGCATCGACCTCGAGCAGGCCCGGCTGGCGGCGGCGGCCGCCCAGCGGCGGGCGGCCGAGATGGGCGTCCGGGTGGCGGTGGCGGTGGTGGACAGCGGTGGCCACCTCGTCTTCCTGAGCCGGATGGACGGTTCGCCGGCGCTGGCTCCTGAGATCGCGGAAGGCAAGGCCGTGGGCGCGGCCGTCCTCCAGCGTGCCGGCGACGCGCTGGCGGAGATGCACGAGAAGCGGCCCGGATTCTTCGCCGCCATCACCGGCCTGGCGCGGCGGCCCATCGTCCCCGGCCTCGGCTCTGTGCTCGTGGGCACGGGCGATCGGGTGCTCGGCGCCATCGGCGTCAGCGGCGCCCGTCCCGAGCAGGATCTCGAGTGCGCACAGGCGGGCCTGGCCGCCGTGCCCCGGCTCTAGCCGCCAGCAGGAAGCGGATGGGAACCAGCCGCGGGACCCAACCGGCGCGTCGAGACCGGCTGGATCCAGCTCATCTGGCGAACGGGAAGCGCGCCAGCCGCTCGTAGGCGGCGCTGCCGCGGCGGAGCCGGCTTCTGAACAGCGTCAGGCCGGGCACCGTCCAGGCGTCCAGGCGAGGCGGCTCGGGAAGATCGGGCAGGCGGACCCCCTCCCGGCCGGGCGCCCGCGCCAGCGTCAGGTGGGGATGATATGCGCGGTCGTCCCGCGCCAGGCCGGCCCCGGCGCAGACCGCGTCCACCGCCGCGGCCAGCCTGGCCAGCTCCGGCTCCCCCGCCTCGACCCTCAGCCACACGACCCGCGCGCGGTCCCGGCGACCGAAGCAGCCGGGGGCGCCCAGCGCCATCTCGAACGGCGCCCCCTCGATGCCCGGGAGCGCGGCCCGGACGACGTCCAGGACATCGCCTTCGACGTTGCCGAGGAAGCGAAGGGTCACGTGGAGGTTTGCCGGAGGCACCCAGCGCAGCCGCGGCTCCGTGGCCCGGCAGCGCTCGAGATGACCGGCCAGCTCCCGGACGTGGCCGGCCGGGAGCTCGACGCCGACGAAGGCCCGGATCGCCTCCCGGCCCGGCTTCGCCCCCACCCCCCGATGTTAGGAGTCGCGGGTTGCTGACGCCACGGATCCGCGTACCTGGATCCGGCACGTCCGCGTATGGCCGGACGCCTCACCCAACCCCGGCTCCTCCTCCCGGCCGGGAGCATACTGGGCTGCGGGCTCTCAGGTGAACCATCACATACTGGGCGGGATCATCGTGGCGGCCGTCGCCATCCTGGTCGGCCTCGGCTGGGCCGGGGGGGCCCTGCTCACGCGCCGGCATCGAGCCGAATTCGCGTCCACCTACGGCGAATCGGGCGGGATCGTCTACACCGTCGCTCAGTTCGGCTGCGCCGGTGGCCTGATGCTGGCCGGGCTTCTGATCCTGGCCTTGGTCCTGGTCAGCCGGGGTTGAGGGGACCCAGGTGAGCGGCGCATGATCACGCGGGAGCCGCCGGGGCGGGAGCGCCGGCGGGAAGCCGTGCAGGAGCCGCCCGCCGAGGCCGGCTCGGCGCCGCCTCCACCACCCGGGCCTCCCGGCGGTCCCGCCTGGCCGTGGTGGATGAGCTTCCCATCCCTCCCCAACCGGCCGCGGCCGATGAACCGCCGCAACTTCCTGCTCGGCACCGCCATCTTCGGTCCCTTCGTGCTCATCGTCGACGCCCTGCTCGGGACCGCGGCCTGGCTGGTCACCGGCAGCCTCGAGGTCGGCCTCATCGTCTGGGGCGGCATGGCCGCGGTGACCTGCCTCGAGCTGGGCCTGGTCGCTCTCGGTGCCAAGGTTCGCCAGGACCGGGAGGCGCGCGGCTGAGGACGGGCCGGATCGTGGGGCCCCACCCGGCGCCGGACTCAGATGATGTTCGTCTCCGCCGTCAGACGGCCGGCCGTGAACCGACGCCATCCCAACGGCGCCAGATCGATGTCCGAACGGCCCTCGACCAGCAACTGGGCGAGCAGCCGACCGGCGGCGGGGGCCTGCATGAAGCCGTGGCCTGAGAAGCCGCATCCACACCACAGGCCCGCGACCTCGTCCACCGGCCCCAGAATCCCCTGGTGGTCGGGTGTGATCTCGTAGAGGCCCGCCCAGCCGGTCTTGATCCCGGCCCGCTCCAGCACCGGGGCGCGGTGGGTGGCCGCCTCGACGATCCTCTCCAGAAAGCTCCAATCCGTCTCGATGCCGAATCCGGGCGGCTCCTCGCGGTCGCTCATCCCGAGCAGCACGCCGTCGCCCTCGGGGTGAAAGTAGAGCGTGGTGGCGAAGTCGACGGTCATGGGGGCGGCCCGGCCCAGCTCCGGGAAGGCATCGGTGACGAAGATGTGGCGCCGGTATGGAAGAACGGGCACCTCGACCCCGGCCATCCGTCCCACCTGACCGGACCAGGCCCCGGCACAGATGAACACGACGCGGGTCGAGATCTCGGCCCCGGGCGTGCGCACGCCCGTCACGCGGTCCTTGCGCACGTCGATGCCCGTCACCTCGACGCCCTCCCGGATGCGCGCGCCCTGGCGGCGGGCCGCCGCCGCGTAGCCGGCGGTGACGCCGGCCGGGCTGGCGATTCCGTCGCTGGGGCAAAAGGTGCAGCCGAGCACGTCCTCCACGTTGAGGATCGGGTTGAGCAGAAGGGCCTCCTCGGCGTCCACCCAGCGCGCGTCGGCGAGGCCGACCCGGTGCCACATCTCCATCAGGCCGTGGAACTCCTCCACCTGACGCGGCCGGGTGAGGACGAAGAGGTAGCCCGTCTGCCGGAAGTCGATGGGAACCCCCATCTCCGCCTCGAAGGCGGAGAGCAGCCGGACGCTCTCCATCTGGAGGCGCACGTTGATCTCGGTCGAGAACTGCTGGCGAACCCCGCCCGCGCACCGTCCGGTCGACTGCGAGCCCAGCTCCGCCCGCTCCAGCAGCACCGTGTCCACCCCACGCCGGCTCAGCTCGTAGGCGACCGCGCAGCCGGCGGCGCCGCCGCCGATGACGACTACGTCCGCTGTTTCCATGCCATCCCCCAGAACTCGAAGATGAGCTTCAGTGCCGCCAGGCTGGTGATGTCGCCGGTGTCCACCGGGGGCGAGACCTCGGCGACGTCGAGGCCGACCAGGTGGGCCTCGGCGGCGAGCGCCCTCAGGGTGTCGAGCGCCTGACGGGTCGTGATCCCGCCCGCAGAGGGAATCTCGGTCCCGGGCGCGCAGGCGGGGTCCAAGACGTCGATGTCGAACGAGATGTGGAGGGGCCGCCCCGCCACCGCCGCCGCCAGTCGGGCGCCGGTGCCCGCGGGGTCGCGGGCGACATCAACGGTCGGGATCATGAGCACGCCGTTGCGGGAGATCCATTCGGCCTCCTCGAGATCGAAGTCACGCCCGCCGGCCATGACCAGGGAGGCGGGCTCGAGACGCGCCGCCTCCAGGCCCCGGCGGAGCGCGCAGCCGCACGTCCAGCGGCCGCCGCGCGACACGTCGCAGAGGTCGGGATGGGCGTCGAACCAGAGCACGGCAAGGTCCGGATGGCGCCTTTGCTGGGCGACGAGGATCGGGATCGTCGAGCAGTGGTCACCACTCAGCACGGTCAGCAGGGCGCCCCGGGGAACCGCGGCCAGACGGTCGGCGAGGGACTCCCATACCGCTTCGATGGCCGGTCCCGGGTCCAGGTCGCCAAGATCGTGGACCCGGACCAAGAGCGGCCCGCCGGTCTCGGTGACGGGAGGCATGACCGGGCTCAGGCTCCGGATCCGCGCCGGCGCCTCCGCGGCGCCCTTCCGGTAGACGGCGGAGCCGTCGTAGGGTATGCCCGCCACCACCACGTCCGCCTCGGCCAGGGACGCTCCCGCCAGGCCCGCCCAGCGCGGAAGACCGTCGAGGTCCATCTCCCGGTCGGCCTTGAGCCTCATCTTCTCTCCCTGACTCTGAGCACGAGCGCGGTTCCGGCGACCAGCCACACGAAGAAGACTACGAACAGCACCGGGTAGCCCCCCGGCAGCCCCAGAATCCGGCCGCGGGCGTTGAAGTAGTCGAGCAGGAAGCCCGCGACGAAGCGGGCGATGATCCCCGACCCGGCGGTGGCGATGTTCGAGAAGCCCATGAAGAGCCCCGCCTCCTCGATCGGGATCACGTCCGTCATGAAGGCCCAGTCGATGGAGATGAAGGCCCCGAAGCCGATCCCGATCGGGATCCCGGCCACCATCGCCTGGGCCGCCAGCTCGGGCACCTTGAGGGCCGAGGCGATGGGGGCGAGCAGGGAGGGCGGGATCACGTGGAAGTGGCTGAAGGCGAGCGCCAGGGTGCCGCTCGCGGCCAGCAGCCCCCCCGCCACCACCATCGGCTTGCGACCCACCCGGTCGGAGATCCGAGCCGCCGGCCAGGTGGTGACGATGGCGAGCGCGATGACGAGGCCGAGGAGGGTGTAGGTGGCGGTCACCGTCGCCTTGGTGTCGCCGTGGAAGAAGGTGTCGCTGAAGAAGAAGAGCACGAAGCTCTGGATTCCGACGATTCCCATCAGGATCAGCAGCCGGGACCCCATCAGCCACATGAAGTCGGGGTGCCCGAGCGGCGTCGAGAAGGTGCTCACGGTCGCCTGCCAGGGGCTGCCGAACTGATCCCTGGCGGGCACCGCCCGGTCGGGCACCATGAGGACGGTCGCCAGCATGCTCGCGGCCAGGAGCACGGCGATGCTGGCGATCGCCACCTCCCGCCCGAGGTGGGCCTGGATGACCCCCGCGCCGACGGTCCCGGCCAGGATGCCGATCAGGTTGGCGAGTCCGTAGTAGCCGGAGGCGGCTCCGCGCTGATCCTCCGGCACCACGTCCGGGAGCAGCCCCTGATAGGGCCCCTGGGCGGTGTTGGAGGCGGTCTGGAGCAGGAAGTAGAAGACCACCACCACCCAGTAGCTTCCCGACAGCGCCAGCCCCGTCAGGAAGACCAGGTCCCCGACCGTCCCGCCCAGGATGTAGGGGTGGCGCCGGCCCCACCGGGTCCGGGTGCGATCGGAGATGGCGCCGACCACCGGCTGCCAGACCACCGCCATCGCGGTCCCGATCCCCTCCAGCACGCTGAGTGCGACGCCCTTGTGGGCGTTGCCGACCATCTGCTGAACCATCCCGGGCAGGATCAGCGTGCCGAGGCTCTGCCAGAGGTAGCCGATCGCCACCCAGTAGAGGGAGAGGACGATGAAGTCCGGCTGGGTCAGGCGTTTGCGCGGCCAGGCGGCGACGGCGAGGGCGATGGCGCCTCCTCAGGCGGGTGCGGACCGCCGCCTCACGGCCGGTGGGCTGGGAGCTGGTTCTTGGCCGGCCGGTCGGTCCGGTAGCCGAGCGCGTACTCGCCCTGCATGATGGTGTGGATCTCCCGCGTGCCCTCGTAGATCATGGGGCCGCGCGCGTTGCGCAGGAAGCGCTCGACCGGATATTCCGCCGAGTAGCCGTAGGCGCCGTGGATCTCGACCGCGCTGTGGGCGGCGCTGAAGGCGGCCTCGGTCGCGTACCACTTCGCCATGGAGGTCTCCCGGGTGTTGCGGACCCCCGTGTTCTTGAGCCATGCGGCCCGTAAGTAGAGCAGCCGGGACATGTCGTAGTCACGAGCCATGTGGGCGATCATCTGCTGGACCAACTGGTAGCGGCCGATCTCCTGGCCGAACGCCTTCCGCTCCCGCGCGTAGGCGACCGAGGCGTCGAGCGATGCCCGGATCGCCCCGCAGGCACCCGCGGCGACCGTGTAACGGCCGTTGTCGAGGCAGCTCATGGCGATCTTGAAGCCGTCCCCCTCGTCCCCGATCCGGTGGTCCTCGGGGATCTCGAGATCGGTCATGGAGATCATGCCGACGTCGCCGGCCCGGATCCCCAGCCGGTTGTCGATGGGTTCGGTCCTGAGCGCCGCCCCGCATTCGGCGCGGTCGAGCATGAACGCCGTCACGCCCCGGTGTCCGCCTCGAGGGTCGGTCTTGGCGAAGACGAGCAGGTAGTCGGCGGTGTCGGCGTCGCTCACCCAGACCTTCTGCCCGTTGAGCAGATAGGAGCCGTCCACGCGCCGCGCCGTGGCCACCATGGAGGCGACGTCCGACCCCGCATCGGGCTCGGTGAGCCCGTAGCAGGCGAGCTTGCTCCCCTCCGCCATCGGCCGCAGCCAGCGCTGCTTCTGTTCCTCGGTGGCCCAGGCGTAGAGCCCCATCCCGACCAGGCCCACGTGGACCGAGAGCACGGTCCGGTAGTAGGTGTCGACGTACTCCAGCTCCTCGCAGACCAGGCCCAGGCAGAGGTAGTCCATGCCGGCGCCGCCGTAGCGCTCGGGAAAGCAGATGCCAGGCAGCCCCAGGGAGGCCAGCTTGCCGAACGTCTCGGGATCGTGACGGCCCTCGGCGTCCTGGGCGGCGATCTTGGGCGCGAACTCCCGCGCGCAGAAGTCGCGGACGGTGTCCACGAGCTGGTCCTGGTCGGGCGTCAGGGAGAGGTCGAGCACTTTCTCTGTCGATGCCTCGTCAATGTGCCGGTCCTGAACGATCTGCCGCCCGCAGGTCGCCGGGACCGAGGTGGCCGACGACCGGGAAGTGGACCCCGATCGCCATCACGTATCGTGCCAGGCGCGAAGACCGGAGCTGCGATTCGACGGTCAGGTAGACCTGGTCGAGCAGGTGCAGCTGGCTCGCGGTGTCGAGGCGGGCGCCTCCCGACCGGGCCTCCTTCTGGAGGCGCGAGTACTCCTTGGGGTCGATGCTGGCTCCCAGCACCGGGGTGGTGGCAAGCGCCACCTGGACCTGGGCGACCTGGCGGGCGGTGAGGCTGACGGCGTTCGAGATGGGTCCGAATGCCATGTCCAAGGAGACCAGGGCCGAGATTCCGACGTAGAGGACGGCGAGCGCGATGCCCGCGTGCACGAACACGCCGAAGAGGCCGTCCACGCCCCGCAGCACCGGCAGACGATGGAGGATCCGGCCCAGGATCCCTCCCAGGTAGCCGGCGACGACGGCGAGGATGAGGGCGCCGAAGACGTCCACCACCCCGCCGCCGTGCAGGTGCCGCTGCATGAAGGCCGCGTAGGCGTGGCGGTCGCGCACGAGGACGAGCAGGACACCGAAGAAGAGGACCTCTGCCAGCAGCGGCTGCAGCAGCCCCTTCTGAAAGCCCACCAAGAGGGCGGCCAGCACCACCAGGATGACGACGGCATCGATGACCAAGGCGCGGCTGCGAGTTTAAGCGGTATCGCGCGCCCGGGGACGCGCCGCGTCCCTCAGGCGGCCCGGGTCCGGAAGAGAGGGACCCGCCGGGATTCGACCGCCAGGTATCCCGAGAACATGACCACGATCCCCAGCGCCTCGCTGATGGGCTGCACGACGTAGACACCACGGGTCTGGGCGAGGGTGTGGCCGCCGGCGACCAGGAACGCGCCCGCCGCGATGAGCGCGGTCCCCAGCACCCGGGCGCCCGGCGCCCCCCGCCGCAGCGCCAGCCAGGCGGACAGCGCCGCCCCCCCGACCAGGATGATCGAGCCCGGGATGTTGGTGATCAGCGGGAAGATGGCGGCGGGATCGGAGATGGCGCCCCGGCCGGGCACGCTCGCCCGGAGGAGCGCCGGGTCCGTGTGGCTGGCCAGCACCCCGACGATGGCGGCGACCGAGATTGCCGCCATCACCAGCGCGGCACCGTGACCGGTGCGGGAGGACCCCAGCAGGTAGATGGTGCCGACCGCCAGCCAGCCCACGTTCAAGATCGCCCCGAACAGGTAGTAGACGCGGTAGGAGACGCCGTTCCAGCCCAGCGCGATGCCGGTCGCCTCGGCCAGGGCGGCGGCGGCGAACATGGCCAGCGCGGCGCCCCAGACGGCCTGATAGGGCCGGTGGCGGGAGAGGAACTGGCGGATGACGGCGGTCGAGAAGATCGTCCCGACGGCCGCCGCCAGCAGCGGAACCATGAGCACGTCGCCATTTTAGGCCGCTCCCCAAACTCGCTGTCCCGAACGGGGGCGCGGCCGACTGACGTGCGCATTTGCTTCGGTTAGACTCGACTCCACGCAGCATGGCGCGGACCATATCGATCGCCAACCAGAAGGGGGGCGTGGGCAAGACCACCACCGCCGTCAACCTTGGCGCCGCGCTCTCCGAGGCGGGGCAGCGGGTGCTACTCATCGACCTCGACGCCCAGGCCCACCTCACCATCAACATGGGTGTCAAGTCGCCCGACCAGCTCGACAAGACGATCTACGACCTCCTCGTCGATCACGCCACGACGGTCAACGACGTGGTCATGGAGTCGAAGGAGATGGGCGTCCACTTCGTGCCCGCCAACATCGAGCTCTCGGGCGCCGAGATCCAGCTCTTCAACGAGATCGGAAGGGAGGGCGTCCTCAAAGAGAAGCTGGAGGGCGCGCGCCGCCGCTACGACTACATCGTCATCGACTGCCCGCCCTCGCTGTCGCTGCTCACCCTCAACGCCTTCGTCGCCTCCGACGAGGTCATCATTCCTCTCCAGTGTGAGTACTTCGGCATGAAGGGCATGCAGCAGTTGCTCAACACCATCGACCGGGTCCGCGCCAAGCTCAACCCGCGGCTCAAGATCGACGGCATCCTGCCCACCATTTTCAAGGCCCGCACGCTCCATTCGCAGGAGGTCCTGCAGCTGGTGCGCGAGAACTTCGGCGGCTCGGTCTACGACTTCGCGGTCAAGGACAGCATCCGATTCGCCGAGTCGCCGCTGGCCGGCACATCCATCCTCCAGTACGCGGGCGCCTCTGACGGCGCGCGGGTGTACCGCCTGCTGGCGGAATCCGTGATGGAGACCAATCACCAGAACGTGAAGGGGGCTCGAGGCTGATCGATGTCGAAGTTCAAGCGCGTCACGCTGGTCGGCTCCGAGGAGCTCTTCCGGACCACCCGGCCGGAGGTGGTTCGCGAAACCGAGGAGGTCATCACCGAGGTGCTGCGGGCGGTGCCGGAGAAGGCCCCGCTCCGCGTCGATCTGACCCCGGAGGAGATCGCCATCCTGCTCGAGGCCATCCAGGTCGCGAAGTATCCCGACAAGCCCCGCCCCAAGCCGCCGCTGGACAGGTTCGAGAGGCTGGACGCGCTCCGCGGCAAGCTCCAGCACGAGCTCGCCGTCGAGTAGCCGCGGAGTACCCTCCTAGCCCATCCGCCTCCTCACGTAGGCGACCGCCCAGTAGACGACGATGAGCACCAGCACGATGGTGAAGGCAGGGGCCAGCCAGCGCATGGCTAAATGATGGGTGATGGCCAAGCTCAACATCGTCAAGATCGGTCTGGACCAGGAGGTCAACGGATACGTGATCTCCTCTCCGTCGGCGCGGGAGGCAGTTGTGATCGACCCTGGCCAGCCTCATGAGAAGCTGCTCGGCCAGATCCAGGGTCTCAAGGTACGCTGGATCCTGGCCACCCACGGCCACCCCGGCCACCTGGCCGGCAAGGACGACCTCAAGGACCTGACCGAAGCCACCACGGCCATGCACATGGCCGACGCCAAGCAGTACCTCCGCTCCGCCGATCGCTATCTCCTGGATGGCGACGAGCTCGAGTTCGGAGAGTTCAAGGTCCGGGCCCTCCACACCCCCGGTCACACCGCTGGGAGCCTCTGCTACCTGGTCGCCAACCATCTCTTCACCGGGGACACCCTGCTCGCCGGGCGGCTGGGCAAGGAGATGCCGGGTGCCGACCTCCGGCAGGAGCTGGTCAGCATCGTCGGCAGGCTGCTGCCGCTGCCGCCCACGACGGCCGTCTATCCCGGCCACGGCCCGGTCACCAGCATCGCCGGCGAGCTGGCATCGAACCCCTACCTGCGGGGCGTCCAGCGCGGATAGCGACCGGCGCTTCCGCGACCGAAGCGCTTCTTCCTCTATCGCGGCTCGCCGCCGGGCCGGACCAGCTGCCCCGCGGGGTCACCCGCGGGGGCGCCGTCCCGCGCCACCAGGCGACCGCGAAGATAGGTGGCGCGGACGGCGAAGCCGAAGCGACGGCCGTCGAGAAGGCCGTGGCGCTGCCTGGAGAGAGCTGTCGCGGGTCCCACCAACGTCTCCCCCGCGGGATCGACGAGGACCAGGTCCGCGTCGGCGCCCGGCTCGATGCCTCCCTTGCGCCCCGCCAGGCCAAAGAGGAAGGCCGGCCACCACGAGACCCAGCGGACCGCCGCGCCGAGATCGCCGCCGGCCCGGGCCAGCTCCAGGCAGCTGACCAGGAGGGTCTGGACTCCGGGGTTGCCCGGGGCCGCCTCGGCGAGCGGTGCCGACTTCTCACCCTCGGTGTGGGGAGCGTGATCGGTGGCGACGATCTGGATCTCCCCGTCCGCCAGGCCGGCCCTGAGCGCCGCCTGGTCATCCGCCGTCCGGACCAGAGGGTAGCCCTTGAGGCGGGGACCGAGCCTCTCCTGGTCCTGGTCCGACAGCCAGAGGTGATGGGGGCAGGCCTCGAGGGTCATGGTGGCTCCCGAGCGGCGGGCCGCGCGCGCCGCGGCGAGCCCGGCGGCGCTGGCCAGGTGGCAGACATGAACGGCGAGGCCAGCCGTGCGTGCGACGGCGCCGAGGGCCGCCACCGCCACCGCCTCGGCCGCGGCCGGGCGCGACGCCAGGAGGTCGGCGTAGGTGTCGATGGGGCGCTGGGAGGCGATCAGGACGCCGGCGTCCTCGGCGTGCACCCCGAGCCGGAGCCGGCTCTGGACCAGCGCCGGCGCGAGCCGGACCAGCGTCCCATAGTCGCAGGGGGGCTCCAGATCCTGCCCGCCCGTGCCGTAGAGCATCCGCCGGGCGCCGGGGTCCCAGGCGTAGCCGAGGTAGGCCTTGAGACCGATCGCGCCCGCCGACGCCAGGTCCGCGATCTGCCCCGCCGTGGAGCCTGACCGGACCAGGCCCCAGAGTCCGAAATCCGTCCGGGCGCGGGCGGCGACCGCCTCCAGCTTGGCCTCGAAGGCCTCCCGCCCGTCCACCCCGGGCACGGTGTTGGGCATGTCGAAGACGGTGGTCACGCCGCCCACGACCGCCGCCGCGGTCAGCGACTCGAAGGTCTCCTTCTCGGGAAAGCCCGGGTCCCGGCCGTGGACGTGGACGTCGATGGCCCCGGGCAGGACCAGGAGGCCGGCGGCGTCCACCACCTCGGCTCCACCGGGATCGGTGCCGCGGGGCTCGATGGCGGCGATGCGGCCCTGCGCCACCCGGACATCGGCGTCCACGGGCCCCGACGGCGAGTAGACGGTTCCGCCCGCGATGACGAGGCCGGCCGGCGCGGCGCTCAACCGCGTGACGGGATCGGCAGGTCGCCCTTCTTGAAGAGCGCCCGGAAGGGGATGCCCGCCAGCTCCAGGTTCTCCGCCGCTCCCTCCTCGCGGTCGACGACCCCGACCAGGCCCAGTACCGTGGCGCCCGCGTCCTTCAGCTTCTGCACCGCCTTGACAGCCTCGCCCCCGGTGGTGAGGACGTCCTCGATGACGGTCACCCGGTCGCCCGCCGCCAGCCGACCCTCCAGCAGCCTGGCGGTGCCGTACCCCTTCTCCCCCTTGCGGACCAGCACCAGCGGCAGACCCGTTGCCAGGGAGACGGCGCCGCCGAGAAGGACGGCTCCCAGCTCGGGGCTGGCGACGCGCTCGGTACCATCGAACAGGAGCGGGGCCAGCGCCGCCCCCAGCCGGCGGAGGATGTCGGGGCGGGTCTCGAAGAGGTACTTGTCGAAGTAGTAGGTGGAACGCCGGCCGGACCTGAGGACGAAGTCGCCCTCCAGATAGGCGGCGGCGACCATGTCCGCGGCCAGCTTTGCCAGGGGGGCGGGATCGGCTCCGCTATCCGGCACGTCCAAGCTCGTCCATCAGGTGCAGGAGCATCTCGGTGCCACGGTGATAGTGGTCGAGGCTGAAGCGCTCGTTGGGCGAGTGGAGGCCGTCGTCGGGCAGCCCGAAGCCGGTCGCCAGGATGTGCGGTCGGAGCAGCCTCTGGAAGTCGGCGGTGACGGGGATCGAGCCGCCCTCCCGGACCAGCACCGGCGGGGCCCCGAAGGCGGCCTCGAAGGCCCTAGTCGCCGCCGCCACGCCGGCGTGATCGGTGCCGAGGAGCACGGCCGGGGTCTGGGCAAGCTCGCGAACGCCCACCCGCACACCCGGGGTGGCGAGACTCTGGACGCGCTGGCGCAGTCCGGCCAGGATGCGGCCCGGATCCTGGTCGGGCACCAGCCGCATGCTGACCTTGGCCGTCGCGAGGGCTGGTATCACCGTCTTTGTCCCCTCGCCGGTGAACCCGCCCATGATCCCGTGGACGTCGAGCGTGGGACGCGAGGAGGTCCGCTCGACCGCCGAGTAGTCCAGCTCGCCCTCCAGCGCCGGCGCCCCCGTCAGCTCGAGGTAGTCGTGCTCACCGAGCGGAAGACTCCGCCACGACTCGATCTCCACCGGGGCGGGCGGCCGGATGTCGTCGTAGAACCCGGGGATGCTCACCCGTCCATCCCTTCCCTTGAGACCGGAGATGATGTGGCAGAGCGAGTTGAAGGGGTTGGGGGCCACCCCGCCGAAGATCCCGGAGTGGAGGTCGGCGGCCGGGCCGGCCACCTCGATCTCGACGTAGAGCAAGCCCCGGAGGCCGGTCGTCAGGCTGGGCATGCCAGGGGCCGTGAAGTGGCCGTCGGCGATGAACAGGTAGTCCGTACCCAGCCGGGCCGCGTTCTTCTCCAGGAAGGCGGGCAGGACCATGCTCTCGATCTCCTCCTCGCCCTCGATCAGGAAGCGAAGGTTGACCGGCGGCCCGCCCGCGGCCAGCGCGTGCTGGGCGGCCATCATGTTGGCCAGGAGCTGGCCCTTGTCGTCGGTCGCGCCCCGGCCGTAGACGAAGCCCTCCCGCACCTGGGGTTCGAAGGGCGGCGTCAACCACTGGGGAAGTGGGTCGGCCGGCTGCACGTCGTAGTGGCCGTAGACGGCGAGCACCGGGGCGCCGGGCCGCTCCATCCACTCGGCGACCACGACCGGGTGGCCGGCGCCGGTCACCACCTCGACCTTCATGCCCGTTCCGGCCAGGAACCTGGCGATCCAGTCCGCCGCGCGGCGAACGTCGTCCCCGTGCTCGCGGAGGGCGCTGACGCTGGGGATCCCGATCAGGTCCAAGAGCTCCGTGGCCGCCTTCTCGCGACCCCGGCGGGCAAGCTCGATTGCTTGTTGGATCACCGTCGGTCAGTGTAGTGGCGTGGCGGAGTCGATGTCCCTCGGCGTCCTC
Organism: Candidatus Dormibacteraceae bacterium; assembly: GCA_050734915.1. GTDB lineage: Bacteria > Chloroflexota > Dormibacteria > Dormibacterales > Dormibacteraceae > JBOHUX01. The sequence continues at coordinate 8,348 of JBOHUX010000015.1, read as the reverse complement.
AGGATCGCCCTCCATCTTCCCGAGGGCAGCTCGCTGAAGTTCAAGCGTCAGATCGTGAGCGGGCTCCTGGCGCGCATCCGGTCGGAGTTCAACGTCGCCGCCGCCGAGGTCGGGGACGGCGATCTCTGGCAGCTCGCCGAGCTCGGCATCGCCTGCGTCAGCAACGATGCCCGGCACACCGACGAGGTGCTGGCCCGGGTGCTCCGGTTCGTCGAGAGCAGATCCCATGACGCGGTCGTGGCGAGCGTCTCCACGGAGCTGCTGAAGGTGTGACGAACGGCACGTCCTCGGCCGGCCGGCTCGCAGGCGGTAGATTCGAGCCGTGAGGACGCGCGATCTGATAACCGAGTTCGAGGCGGGGCTGCCGTGGCCGCTGGACCCCTTCCAGCGGGAGGCGATGGAGAAGCTGGACTCGCACCGGGGCGTGCTCGTCTGCGCCCCCACCTCGAGCGGGAAGACCACCGTCGCCGAGTACGCGATCTTCAGGTCGGCGGAGGAGGGCTCCCGCGTCATCTACACGACGCCCCTCAAGGCGCTCAGCAACCAGAAGTTCCGCGACTTCCGGAGCGCCTACGGCGCCGAGGTCGTGGGGCTGGTGACAGGAGAGAACACCATCAACGATGATGCCCCCGTCGTGGTGATGACGACCGAGATCCTCCGCAACCAGATCTACGACGAGCCGGAGCGGCTGGACCGGGTGCGGCACGTGATCCTCGACGAGGTCCACTACATCGACGATTTCCCGCGCGGGTCGGTCTGGGAGGAGATCATCGTCCAGGCACCCGGCCACATCAAGCTGATCGGCCTCTCCGCCACCATCGGCAACTACCAGGAGGTCGCCGACTGGATGTCGGAGAACCGGGGGCCGATCGCCACCGTCTTCCACGAGCGGCGGCCGGTCGACCTCGAGGTCTGGCTGGCGATTCAGAATCGGTTTCACCCCCTCTTCGGGCGCGAGGGCGGGATCGACCAGCGCACGTGGGCCGGCGCGGCCGGCGACGAGGAGATCGACCATCGGGTGCACGGGTACCGGCGACTCCCATCCAACGACCTGCTCGCCGTCGTCGGCGAGCTGGCGCGCCTGGACATGGTGCCCGCGATCTACTTCATCTTCTCCCGCCGCGGCTGCCGGGAGGCTCTGCAGCGCTGCGCCTATCACCAGCTAGACCTCACCTCCGGCGACGAGAAGGCGGCCATCGACGAGCTCGCCAATGCCCGCCTGGGGGCGCTCACCGATCCTGACGAGGCCTCTCTCTACGACCGCGCGGTGGACGGCGCGATGATGAGGCGGGGGCTGGCGGTCCACCACGCCGGCCTCCTCCCCTACCACAAGGAGTTGGTCGAGGAGCTCTTCCAGCTCGGCCTGATCAAGGTCGTCTTCGCCACCGAGACCCTCTCGCTGGGCATCAACATGCCGGCCCGCGCGGTCGTCGTCTCCTCATTCACCAAGTTCGACGGCGTCGAGTTCTCGACCCTCACCACGGGCGAGCTGACCCAGCTCATGGGACGGGCGGGGCGGCGCGGGATCGACGTCATCGGGCACGGCGTCATCCTCAAGGAGTCCGACGTCGAGGTGGGCACCATCTACGAGGTCGCCATGGGAGAGGGCCCCATCATCGAGTCCAAGTTCCTCCCCAACTACAACATGGCGCTCAACCTGCTCCGCCACTACACCGCCGAGCAGGCCGACCAGCTCATGTCGCGGTCCTTCGGCCAGTACCAGAAGCGGCTCGCCGTTGCGAGGACCGAGGAGCGGATCGCCAACGCCGAGGTCCAGTTGGAGGACGCCCGGCGGACCTGGGAGCACAAGCAGTGTCCGATCTCGCAGCTGGCCGAGTACCACCGGCTCGAGGACCGCCTCCGCTCGATCCGCCTGGAGAGCCGCCGCCTGCGCCGGGAGGGCTTCCACGCCGGGCCGCGGCGCTCGCGGCCGCGCGGCGCCCGGAGCCGGGCCCAGGGGTTCGCGGCCAAGGAGCTGAGCCGCCTCAAGGTCGAGTCGCAGGCGGTCACCGACCGGCAGCGCAAGCTGCGGGTGGTGCGCTGCCCGCGGTTCCACGAGCACCTCGCCCAGTACGGGCGCATGCGCTCTCTCGAGCGGGAGCTGAGGGACGGCGGCCGCGGCATCGCGGAACAGTTCGACGAGTACGCGCGGAAGCTGCGCCGGCTGCGCCGAGTGATGACGGAGACGGGGTTCCTGGCCGCCGACCGGCCCACCGAGAAGGGGACCCTCGCCTCCCGCGTCTACGGAGAGAACACCCTACTTGTCACCGAGGCGCTCTGGCTGGGGTGGCTGGATGGGCTGCGCCCGGAGGAGCTGTGCGCCGTGCTGGTGATGCTGTCCGCCGAGGATCGGGGCCGCGATCGCGGACCCCGCGCCCCACGGCGGTACCCGACCCCCGCGGTGGCCCACCTCGCGCGCCTGGTCCGGTCGCTCTACTTCCGGTTCGGCGAGATCGAGAAGGACCTCGACGAACCCAACCTGCGGCCGCCGTCCCACGACTACATCGACTTCGCCTATCGCTGGGCGGCGGGTGACGGCCTCGACTCCATCCCCCTGCCGCCGTTCGTCGACATCGGCGACGCGATCAAGGCCATGAAGGGTCTCTACTCGCTGTTGCGACAGCTCGACTGGGCGCTCCGCGAGGCCCGGCTTCCGCTTCAGACCGGCGTCCACGCCGCCATGGAGGCGATGGAGCGGGACGTGATCAAGCGGGCGTGAGCGGCTCGAGCTGTCGGGCTACGAGCCGCCCGACGACCATCCTCCTGGTGGCGACGGGCCGGGGATCAGAAGCCGGGCTGCCCCCCGTCGATCACCAGCACCTCGCCGTTGATGTAGGAGGCGGCGTCCGAGGCGAGGAAGACGATCGCCCCCGCCACCTCGTCCGGGGTGGCGAACCGACCGAGCGGGTTTCGCTCCGACACCCGCCTCGCGATCTCCGGATCGTTCCACAGAGCGGACGCGAACTCGGTTTTCACGATGGCCGGGGCGACCGCGTTCACCCTCACCCCCCTGCCTCCCAGCTCGATGGCCAGCTGCCGGGTGAGCATGATGAGCGCCGCCTTGCTGATGTTGTAGGGGCCAAGGCCGATCTCGGGCGTGATGCCGCCGACGCTGGCCACGTTGACGACGGCCCCGCCGTGGGCTCCCATCCATGCCTGGAGGACGAGCCGGGTGAGCACCATCGGACCGCGGACGTTGACCTCGAACGTCTTGTCCCATGCCCCCGGTTCCACGTCGAGGGTGTCCCCGAAGTGCGGGTTGGTGGCGGCGTTGTTGACCAGGATGTCGATGCGGCCGAAGCGATCGATGACGCCGGCGGTGAGGCGCTCCAGGTCCTCCGGACGCCCGGCGTGGGCGGCCACCGGGAGGACCGTCCCCACGTGGTCGGCGTTGATGCGCGCGGCCGCCGCCTCCAGCCCCTCGAGCTTCCGGCTCGAGATGACGACGCGGGCGCCTTCGGACGCGAGCGCGCGGGCGGTCGCCTCGCCGATGCCCCGGCTGCCACCGGTGACGATGGCCACGCGGTCACTCAATCGAAGAGACGGCATGATCGGACTGCTAGCATATTCGGCCGATGGAGACCGCTCCCGCAGGCACCGCCGGCAAGGTTGCCGACGACATCCTGGAGCGGATCTTCCAGTCCGGCAGCAAGCCGAGCGCGCTCGACCAGGCGGAGGAGACGCTCCGCCACCCCAAGAAGCTCGTCTACGCGACGATGTCGAATCGCAACTTCTACTGGCGATCGCACATCCAGAAGTTCATGCTCGATTCCGGCGTGGTGCCGGTCAATCCCTTCATGCTGTTCGACTATTACCTCCTCCACACGGTGCCCAAGGCGATCGTCCGCGAGGCGATGAACAACCTCATCGCCCGCTCCGACGAGGTCTGGGTGTTCGGCCGGCTCTCGCTGGGCGTCAAGGTCCAGATCGGGGTCGCCAAGCGGCTCAACAAGCCGGTCCGCTACTTCGACATCTCAGAGCTGCCGGAGGCCGTGATGCCGATCTCGGAGCAGACTGCCCGGGAGGAATCGAGAGACTGAGCCCGGCGCCCGGCCCAAGGGATGAAGCCGGGTCCTTCAGGCGGTGCCCGAAGTCCTGCGGTACCAGGCCTCGGGATCGCCCAGTTCCTCGATCGTGGGCAGCGCCTCGGGCCCGCTCCAGGCGCGGTTGAGGGCCGCCATGCCGTGCGCTTCCAGCACCGTGCGGGCGAATCGCTCGCCGACCTCGTATTGCTGCATCTTGAGGCCGAGGCCGGTCACCTTGAAGAGCAGTATCTCGAGCGGCTTGCGGTGGTCGCCCCGCTCACGATAGGCCGTCTCCAGCCTGTCGAAGTCGGGCAGCAGCCGCCTCCCGACCAGGTTCATGGCCAGGTTGCCGTAGCCCTCCACGAGCGACATGACGGCCTGTATGCGGCGGGCCACCCGCCACTGCGAGCGGAGCCCGACGGTCATGCTGAGGACCCGCGAGAGGGGGTCGTCCCTGGCCTCGCCGAGCGCCATCAGCTCGCGCAGCATCGAGTCCATGTGCCCGCGCAGCCAGGGGTGGGCCGCGAACTGCCAGGCATGGGTCATCTCGTGCAGGATCAGCCAGCGACGGAGCTGTGCAGGGGGGAGATCTGCGCGCTCCTCCCAGGCGGCCACGTTGGGCTCGACCAGGTAGAGCCCGTCGGCGCCGATCGGTTCCCTACCCAGCAGCTGGGGATCGTACTGGCCGAGCACGCGGCGGGCGAGGTAGCCGAGCAGGAAGGCGACGTAGCGGTCTACTCCGGCCCGCCCGAGGTCGACCAGCAGGGTGTTGGGCACGCTCCCCGCGTGGGTCTCGAAAAGGGGCTCCGTCGCCCGCCTGAGGATGCGCACGTTGAGATCGACCCAGGCTCGCCGGCCGAGCACGTCGAAGCGGGGGAGGCGGGCCCGGTCGGGGAGCCCGCCCAGGGTCTCGAGCAGGGGGGACTCGACCTCGGCGGCGAGCTTGCGGTAGAGCTCGGTCGTGCGCGCGGCCGCGGCCGAGGACATGTCCTCACTCGCGCCCAGGCGCGAGCGGGCCAGTTCGGCGATCTCGTCCCAGTCGAGCAGCCTCCCGCGGCCGCCACGCGGCCGTGCCGCCTCCGAGACGACGAAGGCTGCCGCGCCCGCGACAGCCCCCAGGACCAGTCCGCGGCCACCACGCGAGCCGGCAAGGCCGCGCCGTACCCTCCGGGCAGCCTGGCCGGCCGTCCTCAGCCCCCCCGCCATGTCGTGTTCCCCCCCAGCACGCCTATCACGATACCCCGGGAGGTGGACGGGCGCCGCGTGGCTCCTAGATGAGTAATTCCGAATATCGACGGATCTTCGGCGCCCATGCACCCCATCTGGCGGCCCGGCTTCTCCGCTCCTCTCTTACGCAGCTACGGCTGCGCGCGCTCATCTAGATGTCGAGCAGGCTCACGTCGAGATCCCTGAGGCCGTCGGGAGGCTCGAGGCCGGCCAGCTGGAGCTTCTTCAAGAGGGCGAGTATGAACCGGACCCCGGCCAGGTTGACGCCGTGCTTGCGGGTCAGCGTCTGGATCGCCTGCAGCTTCATGAGGTCTCGCTGCGAGTAGCGGCGACGGTTGGTCGCCGTCCGCTTCGGCTTGATCATGTTGAGGTGCTCGTACATCATGAGCGTCCGCGGGTGCGTCTCCAGTATCTCCGAGGCCACACTGAGGGTGTAGATCGGCTTGTCGAGATGGATCCCCGCGTCTCGCACGGGGGGAGCGGCGGCGACTGTGACGTCTTCCCTCTTCTTCATTCCGAGATTCCCAACCGCGTAACGATTTGACCGACCTAACGGCCTCAGCTTGGGTGACAAGCCTGGGTGCACTTTATGCTGCGGATTCTGACCACGCTTTCCCCAAGCCGGCAAGCTTTTTTTGTTAAGGAACGACGACAATGACGGCGTGGGGTGCCGCCGACGCTCTCGCCGCCCGTGCCGACCCCAGGGGCCGGGGCGGGGGCCCGTCAGCCGTTGTGTCCGTTGGACGTCGGTGAGGGCGAGGTTGAGGGCGAGGGCGAGGTAGAGGGAGCCGGCACGGGCGGCTTGGGGGGGGCCGGCTTGCTCGTGTGCACCCAGGAGGGAAGGGGCGGGGCGGGCGTGTCGGGGCTGGTCCCGGGCAGGAAGTAGGCGCCCCCGATGTTGATCAGTCCCGCCGGCTCGCTGTACCAGTCGCCGTTCGGCTCGTGCAGGTAGGCGGTGGCGTCGCCCATGAAGGCGTGGAAGGCGGGGCCGGCGTCGACGACGGCGTCCTGACCGAAGACCATCGGGCTGGAGTCGGCGTTGCCGGTCCAGATGGCGGTCGCCAGCGCGGGGGTGAAGCCCACCGTCCAGCCGTCCACGAAGTTCTCGGTGGTGCCGGTCTTGGCGGCGATCGTCCGGTTGGGCAGGATCAGGTTCTGGCTGGTGGAGCCGAAGGCGGTGATCCGGTTGGCATTGTTGGAGAGGATCTGGGCCATGATGTAGGCGACCCGCGGGTCGACCACCTGCTTGCTGCTGCCCTTGACGTCCCAGTGGAAGAGCTGGCTGCCGTCGGGGGCCAGGACGTGGTCCACCCCGAAGGGTTTGTGGAGCACTCCCCGGGCCGCCAGCACCGACACGCCGGTCGCCATCTTGAGCGGGCTCTCGCCGACCGCTCCCAGCGTGGTGGTGATCGGGTAGGCGGACGCGGGCGCGTTCTCACGGCAGGGGATCTTCTGGCCGCAGGGGGTCAGCCAGGGCGGGGCGCCCATGGCGCGGGCCTGGTCGACGACGGCGGGGACGCCGATGCCCAGCTCGACCTTCACGGCGGGCACGTTATAGGAGTTGCCCAGGCATCGCTCGACAGGGCAGGTGCCGTGGAAGTGGGTGTCATAGTTGGTCGGCTTGTAGGGGGGCTGGCCGGGGATGTAGATGGTGGTCGGGGTGTCGGCGATGGGAGTCACCATCGTGTACTTGCCGCTGGCGAGGGCGGCCGTGTAGGTGTAGATCTTCATCGACGAGCCGGGCCCGCGGGGGGTGTCGTGGGCGTTGGTCGCGAAGTTGAAGTTGCTCCCCGGCTGTCCCGGAATCGAACCCACCATCGCCCTCACGGCGCCGGTTTTGGGATCGATGGCGGTCATCGCCTCCTGGCTGAAGCCGTTGGCGGGCCCGTTGTCGCGAAGGTTCCGGCGGAGGTCCCGCTCGGCGATTCTCTGCATCCCCATGTCGAGGGTGGTGTAGACGCGGAGCCCGCCCGAGTACGTCACCTTGTCGCCGTACTGCTGCGTCAACCAGTCGGTGACGTACTGCACGAAGCCGGGCGCGATGACGGTGTTCTCGGGCCTGAACATGTGGTTGGGGGGGCTGATGTCCTCCACGTAGGCCTGGTCGGCCTGGGTGGCGGTGATGTCGTGGTGACGCACCATCGCGTCCAGGACCTGGCGCTGGCGGGCCTTGGCGGCGTCCCAGCTGGCGAACGGGTTGTCTCCGCTCGGGTTGCGGGGGATGCCGGCCAGCATCGTCGCCTGGGCGAGATCGAGCTTGTCGGGCGGCACATGGAAGTAGATCCAGGAGGCGGCCCCCGCCCCGTAGGCGTCGTTGCCGTAGAAGATCGTGTTGAGGTACATCTCGAGGATCCTGCTCTTGCTGTAGACGCGCCCGACCTGGATCGCGAGGACCGCCTCCTTCACCTTCCGGGTGATGGTGACCGCGTCGCCGACGAGCCGCCGCTTGACCAGCTGCTGGGTGATGGTGGAGGCGCCCTGCGCCGCGCGGTGCTGCCGGTAGTCGATCCAGGCGGCGCGGGCGATGCCGGTGACGTCGATGCCAGGCTCGTGCCAGAAATTGGCATCCTCGATCGCCACCGTCGCCTGCGGCAGCAGCTTCCCCATCTTGGCGAGTGTGTAGGAGTAGCGCTGGACGCCCGGTTGGTGGAGGTCGGCGAGCTGGGTGACTCCGTCCGACGCGTAGACGAGGGTGTCCTGCGCCAGCTCCTGGGAGGCCAGCGAGCGCACGTCGGGCAGGCTGGACGAGAAGCTGATGTACTCCCTCGAGGTGGCCACGAACGCGATCCCGCCCAGCAGGACGACGACCAGCAGCTTGGCCGCCGTCGGCAGGAGCCAGGCGGGGGGGCCGGCGAGGTGCCCGTTCCCGTTCGCGACCACGCGCACTCCGCGAGCGCGCCGCCCGTAGGCGCTGGCCCGCATGCGGCGACCGTGCCGGTCTACGACGACGTGGTGGGCGAGGTGCTGATGCTGGGCCGTCCGGCTCTGCGCGTACTGCTGGCGCGCGTACACCAGGGCCCAGCGCAGATACACCGGCGCCTGGCGCAGCCGGGCCGCCGCCGGGCGCAGCCGGGCCGCCGCCGGGCGCAGCTGAGC
>JBOHUX010000014.1:0-23750 GCA_050734915.1 Candidatus Dormibacteraceae bacterium | reverse complement strand
CGGACGACGTCCCCGGCGGTCCGCGCATGGCCCAGTTCTTCGATCCGGAGGGCCATCGCATCGGGCTCGTCCAGGCGGGCAGCATGAGGAGCGGGCCGGGGTAGCGGCCTTTCGGTTCCGGTCGTGATCCTGGCGTCCCCAGCGCGCCCACCCGCGATTCGGCGAGGGGCCGCCTCCGCCCCGCTCGCGCGGTCTTGCCGGCGCGGCCCCCGCGCGCGGGGACCGCGGCCGGGCAAGCTCAGAACCTCAGCTCAGCTGCAGCCGGTGGTGGCCCCGCAGTTGAGGCACTTGTAGCAGGCGCCGGAGCGGACGGTGATGGCGCCGCACTCAGGGCAGGCGGGGGAGTCGGTGTCGACCACGAAGGTGACCTTCTGGCTGCCGCCTTGGGCCGGGTTCTTGACGATGACCCGGATCTCGTCGGGCAGGTTGTCGGGCGTCCTCTCCTTCCTGATGCCGGGCTGGGCCGGAGCGGAGAGGCCGGCCACCGGCGAAGGAGCCGCCGGCGGGTCCACCGGCGCCTCACGGCGGATGATGCCGACCGCCTCCTGCTCCTCGAGGCTGAGGAAGCGGCTCGCCAGCCACCGGAAGATGTAGTCGACCAGCGATTTGGCGATCGGGATCTCGGGGTTCTTGGTGAAGCCCGAAGGCTCGAAGCGCATGTGGCTGAATTTGTCGACCATGCTCTTGAGCGGCACTCCGTACTGAAGGGCGACGGAGGTCTGGGTGGCGAAGGCGTCCATCAGGCCGGAGATGGTGGAGCCCTCCTTGGCCATGGTCAGGAAGATCTCTCCCGGCGTGCCATCCTCGTAGAGGCCGACCGTGAGGTAGCCCTCGTGGCCCTGGATGTCGAACTTGTGCGTGATCGCCTGGCGCTCGTCGGGGAGGCGACGCCGGACCGGCCGGGACGCTTCGGCCGTCGCGGTCGGAGCCTGTGCGGAGACGGCGCCGGGCGTCTGCGAGGTGCTGTCGAGCTTGGTCGAGAGGGGCTGGGAACGCTTGCAGCCGTCGCGGTAGATGGCGATGCACTTGAGACCCAGCTTCCAGGACTCGAGGTACACGCCCTCGATGTCCTCGACCGCCGCCTCGGTCGGCAGGTTGACCGTCTTCGACATCGAGCCGGAGATGAACGGCTGCACGGCCGCCATCATCCGGACGTGTCCCATGGGGGCGATGGAGCGGCTGCCCTTAACCGGCTTGAAGGCGCAGTCGAAGACCTTGAGGTGCTGCTCCAGAAGGTGGGGGGCGCCCTCGATGGTGTCGCTCTCGTCGATGTGGTCGACGATCTCCTTGACCTGGTCCTCGGTGTAGCCGAGCTCACGGAGGGCGGCGGGGACCGTGTTGTTGACGATCTTGAGCAGCCCGCCCCCGACCAGCTTCTTGTACTTGACCAGCGCCAGGTCGGGCTCGATGCCGGTGGTGTCGCAGTCCATCATCAGCCCGATCGTGCCGGTGGGCGCCAGGACCGTCGCCTGGGCGTTGCGGTAGCCGTGCTTCTGGCCGAGCTTGACCGCCTCGTCCCAGGTCTGGTGGGCGGCCTCCGCGACCGGTTTGGCGTCTCCGCTGAGGGACAGCTTGTAGGCGGCGTCCCGGTGCTTGCCCATCACGCGGAGCATGGGCTCCCGGTTCTTGGGGAACTCGGCGAAGGGGCCCTTCACCCTGGCCATCCGCGCCGATTGCGCGTAGGCCTCGCCGGTCAGGATGGCGGTGACGGCGCCGGCGAAGTGGCGGCCCTCCTCGCTGTCGTAGGCGAGGCCCATCGACATCAGGAGCGCGCCCAGGTTGGCGTAGCCGAGGCCGAGCGGCCGGAGCAGGTCGCTGTTGCGCGCGATCGCCGGGGTCGGGTAGGAGGCGTTGGAGACGAGGATCTCCTGACCGGTGAAGCAGACGTCGATCGCCCTTCTCATGCGCTCGATGTCGAACACGCCGTCCTCGGTCTGGAACTTCATGAGGTTCAGCGAGAGCAGGTTGCAGGCGGTGTCGTCCACGAACACGAACTCGGAGCAGGGGTTGGTGGCATTGATGCGGCCGGTGTTGGGCACGCAGTTCCAGTCCTGGATCGTGGTGTCGAACTGGATGCCGGGGTCACCGCAGATCCAGGCCGCGTCGGCGATCTCGCGCATCACATCCCGGGCCTTGAAGGTCTCCATGACGCGGCCGTCGGTGACCGCCTTGGTGCTCCACTCACCGTCCTCCAGAACCGCCCTCATGAACTCGTCCGAGGTTCGGACGGAGTGATTGGCGTTCTGGAACTGGACCGAGTCGTAGGCGCCGCCGGGGACGTTGAAGCCGACGTCGTAGCCGGCCTCGATCAGGGTCCAGGCCTTCCTCTCCTCGCCCGCCTTGCAGCGGATGAAGTCCATCACGTCCGGATGGTCGGCGTTGAGGATGACCATCTTGGCCGCCCGCCTGGTGGTGCCTCCGGACTTGATGGAGCCGGCGAAGGAGTCGTAGCCGCGCATGAAGGAGACCGGGCCGGAGGCGGTGCCGCCACCGCTCAGGGACTCTCGGGAGGAGCGGAGGACGGAGAGGTTGGTGCCGGTGCCGGAACCGAACTTGAACAGCATGCCCTCGGTCTTGGCGAGATCGAGGATCGACTCCATCGAGTCCTGGATCGAGTTGATGAAGCAGGCCGAGCCCTGCTGGGAGCGCCCGGGGACGCCGATGTTGAACCAGACCGGGCTGTTGAAGGAGGCGTGCTGGGTGACCAGGAGGTAGCGGAGCTCCTCGGCCCAGTTGGCCGCGTCGTCCTCGGTGGCGAAGTAGCCGTCCGCACGGCCCCAGGCGGCCAGGGTCTCGACCACGCGATCGATGAGCTGGCGGACCGACGTCTCCCGCTCGGGGGAGCCCTGACCCCCACGGAAGTACTTCTGCGCGACCACGTTGGTGGCGAGCTGCGACCACGAGCGCGGGACCTCGACGTCCCTCTGCTCGAAGATGACCTGGCCCTTCTCGCCGATGATGGCGGCGGTGCGGTGCTCCCAATCGACGAGGTCGAAGGCATGGCTCCCCGGGGGGGTGAAGTGGCGGTCGAAGCGGAGGCCTTTGGCCCCCTCTCCCGCGGCTCCACGCGCGGACCCGGCCGCGGCGACGTCGGCTACGTTCTTGGCCATCTTCTTCCGAGCGCCTCCTGAATTCGTGCCCGACCGCCGACCCGGTATTGCCTGGGGCTGTGCCGGGTCGGGCCTGGCGACTCTTGACTTGGCCGGGGACGGAAGAGGCCCCAGAGCATGCCCGCCTTTTATGCCCCAGGGCCCCGAACTAACGGTCCAGACTATACGCCCGGCCCGGCACCATGTCAAGGGTCAAAACACTAGATGTTTGGCCTCGGCTATGTTCGAGCCCCAAGATGTGGGTGGTTGGGCCCTGTTCTGAAGGTGTGGAGATGCTGAGGAGAAAAGGCGAGGAATCGATGCGGATCCTGGGGATCAGCGGTGCCCTTCCGCCGCCGGGCGGGGAGGCGCATCGCGCTCGATCGGGCCGGACCGATGGTGGTCCTCAGGGGGCCTGGCGCCGGCATCCAGCCTCTCCGGGTCGGGCTGGACGAGGAGCAGGCTGGGGGCGCTGTCGATGCGCTCCGAAGCCTGGATGGTGTGGGTGGCGGCACGGACGCGGGCCGCCACCTGCTTGCCCTCGCCGTAGGCGTTCTGGAGCATGACGACCGCCCGCTGAAGCTTGTTCTCGAGCGTGCCCTCGAGCTGGTCGATCTGGCGGTCGATGTCCATCAGGCACGCCTGCAGGTTCTCCATGTCGACGCTGCGCGCGAACTGCAGGTGGAGCTGGTAGAGGGCCAGCAGGTAGGGCAGCGTGAGCGAGTAGCCGATGATGATCACGTGCCGCTTGTGCGCCTCGGCGAACGCGGCCCGGCACACCGAGTAGGCGGCGTCGGGCACGGCCGCCACCGCCCAGGGCGTGGTGCAGGTGGGGTCGATGTACTGGCTCACCTCGCGGACCCGCCTGTCCACCTCGCGCTCGACCTGGAGGGCGAGTTGCGCGCGGCGGGCCGGCTCCAGGTCGGGGGCGGCGATGCCTTCGAGGGCCTGGCTCGAGGTCCACTTGGAGTCGATCGGCAGGACCTTGCCCCCAGGCAGGCGGAGGGCGAACTCGACCACCTTGCCGTTGACCCAGGCGTTGCGCTGGACCATGTCCGGCGGCAGATGATGGATCGCCTCCTCGAGGATGTTCTCGCCGGCCGCGCCCCGAGTGGAGCTGCCGGCGATGATCGCCTCCAGGCGGCGCAGGCTCTGCCGCGCCTCGTCCTCGATCTGCTGGCGGGCGGAGAGCGAGGCGCGGAAGCTCTCCACGGCGGCGTGGGTGAGGCTGAGCCGGTCGCGAAGCTCCGCCGCGTGAGCGTCCTGGCTCTGCCCGCCCATCGAGAGCTGGGCGCGGAGCTCGCCGAGGTCCCGCGCCTGTGCCTCCGCGCGGCGGCTGAGCGTGGAGACGAGGACGGCGACCGCGACCACGGCGACGACGAGGGCGACGAGGAGGAGTGCGAACAACAGTTCGATGGGCTGCATGGGGCAAGTGTAGGCGGATCGGCCACGGCCCGCAACCGCCCGCGGGGTTAACCTTCCGGCTGTGGCTGTGGCTGGGACGGGCGGGCCGGGCGCGGGATCGGCGGGATCGACGGGATCCGTGGCGGCGGTCGATGCGCCGCCGCGGATCCCCCTCGAGGAGGTCTACATGCGGATGGCGGAGGAGCTGGCCAAGCGCTCAACCTGCGCCCGCACCCAGGTCGGCTCCGTGATCGCCAACGCGGACTTGACCCAGGTGCTCGGCATCGGGTACAACGGGAACGCGCGGGGACTCCCGAACGGCTGCGATCTCCCCGAGCCGGGCCGCTGCGGATGCATCCACTCCGAGGCCAACGCCCTCATCAAGGCGGGCGCCTCGATTCCGGGCAAGGTGATGTTCGTATCGCACTCGCCCTGCGTGATGTGCGCCAAGATGATCGTCAACTCCAACGTGGCCGGGGTCCTCTATCGCAACGCCTACCGGGACCCGGCCGGCCTCGAGGTGCTCCGGCAGGGCGGGGTGGAGACCCGCCTCTACGATCGCTGGCGGGCTCTCTGGCGCTGACGGGCTCACTCGCCGGCGTCCTCGACGATGCGCCAGGCTTCACCGTCCCGAATCAGCCTCGGCCGTACCGACGGGATCCGGCGCCGGCGGCGCAGGCGGGCGATCAGGCTCCCGGCGTCCTCTTCGCCCGCCACCGACTCCAGGATCCGGCGGGTGGCATGGACGAGCTGCACGGAGGGATCGCCGAGCGCACCCGCCGGCTCCGCCCAGCGCCAGTCGACGATCTCGCCTTGCTGGGGGACGATCTCCTGCCGGCTCGGCATGCGGGCCAGGAAGAAGCGGGTGTCGAACCGGCGCCGAAGCTGCTCGGGCGTGACCCAGCGCGTGAGCGGTGTGAGGCGGTCGAAGGCGAGCTCCAGCCCTGCCCGCTCGACCGCATCCCGCCAGGTCAGGCCCGCGGTCAGGTCCCGGCGAAGACGGTCCGCCAGCGCCGAATCCGCGGTGCGGCCTCGCAACCGGGCGAGCAGGACGCCGGCCTCCTCGAACAGCTCCCGGATGGCGGCGGCCCGGAGGGGGTCGGGGTGGGCGGCGTCCTCCCCGTGGACGCTGCCTCCTGGGAACACGTGGGCGCCGGGAGCGAAACAGACGCCGTCTGGACGCCGCACCAGCAGCACCTCCCAGGGGGAGCGTCCGCGCACCACGAGGACGCTGGCCGACGGCCGCGGCTCGACCACCGGGCCTTCGTTGATCATGCCGGAGAGGCCGGCCGGGATGGCCATCCTCACGCCAGTCTAGGTCTCAGAGCACCAGGATCGGGAACGTGGACCTAGGGCTGAGCGGACGGGTGGCGCTGGTGACCGGGGCCAGCCGCGGCATCGGGCTCGCGATCGCCGAGACCCTGGCCGGGGAAGGTGCCAGGGTGGGGGGCGTGGCGCGGGGCGGGCCGGCGCTTCGCGCCGCGATGGCTCCTCTCGGCGGCCTCGCCGTCGTCGCCGACCTCGCCACCGAGGCGGGCTGCGAGGCGGCCTTCAGGACGACCGTGGAGGCGTTGGGCCCGGTCGAGCTGCTGGTCAACAACGTCGGCAACCGGGCCGGGTCGAGCTGGGCTGACACGGGCGTGCCTGAGCTGGAGGCGGTGATGGGCGGCAATCTCTACCCCGCGGTCCGGCTGGCCAGGCTCGCGCTGCCGGCGATGCGGGAGCGGGGCTGGGGTCGGGTGGTGATCGTGTCCTCGATCTTCGGCCGGGAGTCGGGCGGCGCTCCCGCCTACAACGCCGCCAAGGCGGCCGAGCTCAGCTTCGCCCATTCGATGGCACGGGAGGTCGCCCGGGACGGGATCACCGTCAACTGTGTCGCGCCCGGCTCGATCCTCTGGGAGGGCGGCTCCTGGCACCGGCGCCTGGTGGCGGACCCGGAGCGGATCGTAAGGTTCATCGACCAAGAGCTGCCCACCGGCCGCTTCGGCTCGCCGCGGGAGGTGGCCGCGGTGGTCGCCTTTCTGTGCTCGGACCAGGCGAGCTGGGTCAACGGCGCAGCCTGGACCGTTGACGGCGCCCAGTCGCGGTCCAACCTCTGAGGCCAGGCCCCCCGGCGGTGGGGACCCGTACGCCCCGGCGCTCAGCGCGTCGCGGCGAGGACCGGGTGGGCCCCCAGCTGACCGAGCAGGAGGAGGACGCTGGGGAGGATTCCGAGCAGGACCGAGAACACCCCCGCGAAGGCGACCGCGCCCAGGGGCCCGATCCCGGCCGCCAGCGCATGGGGCCTGGTCACGGGCGTCCAGACGTGCAGCAGGACCCTCAGATAGTAGTAGACCGAGACCACGCTCATCATGACCGCGATCACGACCAGCCACGTGTAGCCGGCGCTGACACCGGCCTGGAAGATGAAGAACTTGCCGATGAACCCGACGGTGGGCGGGAATCCGGCCAGCGAGAGCATGAAGACCGTCATCAGCACCCCCAGCAGGGGCCGGCGGTAGCCGAGGCCGTCGAGGTCGGAGAGCCGGTCCCGCTCGAGGCCCGCGCCGGACACCATCGACACGATGGCGAAGGCGCCGAAGTTCATGAACATGTAGCCGAAGAGGTAGAAGAGCACCGCCGCGATCCCGAAGGGTCCGCCGGCGATGACACCGATCAGGACGTACCCGGCGTGGGCCACGCCCGAGTAGGCGAGCAGGCGCTTGACCCCCGTCTGGACGATCGCCATCAGGTTGCCGACCAGCATGCTGGCCGCGGCCACGAAGGCGAGCAGCGCCTGCCATTCGAGGCCGAGGTGGGGGAGGCCGGAGTTGAAGACCCGGATGATCATCGCGAAGGCCGCCGCCTTGGTCCCCACCGACATGAAGGCCGTGACCGGCGTGGGCGCCCCCTCGTAGACGTCGGGCGTCCACATGTGGAACGGCGCCGCCGAGACCTTGTAGGCGAACCCGACGCCCATCAGCATGATCCCGAGGATGAGCAGCGGGTCGCCGATCTGGCCGCTCGTGACCCGTTTCGAGATCTCGCTCAGGAGGGTCGAGCCGGTCGCCCCGTAGGTGAGCGCCATCCCGTAGAGGACGAACGCGCTCCCGAACCCGCCCACCATCAGGTACTTGACCGAGGACTCCTGCGAGCGGGTGTCCCGGCGGGCGTAGCCACAGGAGATGTAGAGGGCGACGCTGAAGAGCTCCAGACCCAGGAAGACGGTCACCAGCGAGGTCGCCGCCGCCAGCACCATCATCCCGGCCACCGCCGCCAGGAGGAGCACGTGGTACTCCGACTCGAGATAGCCCCGGGCCCGCAGGTAGGGTCGGGAGATCAGCACCGAGAGCACGCCCAGGATCGAGAAGAGGACCTCGAAGAAGGTGGCGAAGCTGTCCCCCGTGGCGTAGCCGCTGTAGGCGAGTCGCCCCTGGCCGCTGTGCCAGAGGAGGCACGCGAGCGCCAGCGAGACGAGGAGCCCGAGCACCGCGATCCCGGCCACGACTGCGCCGCGGAGCCGGCCCGGCAGCAGCAGATCGACGACGAGCGCCGCCAGCAGCGCGACCGAGACGGCCGCGATGGGCCCGATCTGGGCCAGGTCGCGCAGCGCGCGCTGGGGGTCGTAGTGGATGGAGGTCTGAGCGGCCGATGCCAGCAATACGGTCAGTGCCACGGCATCACCTGGCCGAGGGCGGGCATGACCCGGGTCAGGACGAGGGGATAGAGGCCGAGCACGAACATCAACGCCACCAGCGGAGAGATCAGCCCCAGCTCGTGACGGGCGATGTCCACGACGCCCTCGCCGGCGGGGGTGAGCTCGGGTCCGTACATGGCGCCCTGGAAGAGGCGGAGCAGGTAGATGGGAGCCGCGATCAGCCCGAACGTGGCCACTATGGCGATCACGAAGTCGTACTGCCAGGCGCCGAGGAGGGTCATGAACTCGCCCGCGAAGCTGTTGAGCCCAGGCAGGCCCAGCGCGGCCAGGACGACGACCATGAAGATGCCGGCCAGGATCGGCATCCGGGGCGCCAGCCCGGCCAGCGCCGAGCGGTCGCGGGTGCCCGTCCGGGCGGCGATCCAAGCCACCAGGAGGAACAGCGCGGGAACGATGATGCCGTGGTTGACCATCTGCACGATGGCTCCCTGCTGGCCCTCGGCGTTGAAGGCGAAGATGCCGAGCACGATGAAGCCCATGTGAGAGATGCTCGAGTAGGCGACCAGCGCCTTCATGTCGCGCTGGGCGAGGGCGAGCAGCGCGCCCCAGATGATGCCGATCACCGCCAGTACCGGGACCACCGCGGTCCAGTTCCACCAGAAGGTGGGGTGGGGGAAGAGCGGCTGAACGATGCGCAGGAATCCGTAGGCGCCCGTCTTGGCCATCACCCCCGCGAACGCCACCAGCATCGGCGTCGGGGCCGCCATGTAGGCGTCCGGCAGCCAGGAGTGGAACGGCCAGATGGGGACCTTGATCGCGAAGGCGAGCCCGAAGAGAAAGAAGAGCGCGAACTGGATCTGGGCCGGCGGGTGATGGGTGGCGAGGAAGGTGAGATCGAAGCTCCGGGACCCCGTGGCCGCGTACTCTGCCACCACCCCGACCAGCATCAGGAGCGAACCGACCAGGGTGAAGAGGACGAACTTGATCGCGGCCCGCTGCGGGCGGTCGCCCTCGCCCCAGGCCCAGATCATGAAGTAGGCGGGGATCAGCATCGCCTCCCAGAAGACGTAGAAGAGGAGCAGGTCGGTGCTCATGAAGAGGCCGCCCATGCCCGCCTCCATGAGCAGGAGGAGCCCCGCGAACAGGCCCAGGCGGGCCGTCCGGGCGGGGATCGCGAGCACCGCCACCAGCCCGATGAACGCGTTGAGGACGATCATCCAGAGGCTGATCCCGTCCACCCCGAGCAGGTAGTGGGCGTGGAACTGCGGGATCCAGGGGGCGCTCTCCTGGAACTGGTAGCCATGCCCGTGGACGTCGAACCGGAGCGCCACGAATGCGGTCAGCGCCAGCGTCGCCAGGGCCGCGGCGACCGCCAGCCACTTGGCGGCGCGGCGGTCGCGCACGAACGCGCAGCCGATGCCGGCGAGGGCGGGCAGGAGCCAGATCGCGGTCAGCATCAGCCGAGCGACCGGGCCAGGATGATGATGACCGCCAACACGGCCCCCGCCGTGAATACGAGGACATAGTTTCGGAAGTAGCCGCTCTGGGTCAGGCTGAGGCTCCCGGCCGAGCTCTCGGTGACGGTCCCGACGCCGTTGACGGCGCCGTCGATGAGCGGGGTGTCGACCCACCGCTCGCTGCCGCCGGCGGCCCGGTCGAGCGGGCGCACGAAGGCCGCGTCGTAGATCTCGTCGAAGTAGTACTTGCGCTCCAGGGTCCGCTGCGCCCAACCGAAGCGCGTCCGCCACCTCTCCGGGCGCCACCAGCCCGCGCGGACCTGGACGTAGAGGTAGTACGCGAGCCAGAACGTGACCCCGGAGAGGAGGACGGTGGCGGCGGTGGGCACGTACTCGAAGCCGCGGGCCTGCCAGCCGAGGCTGCCGACGGTGGGGGCGAGGAAGTCCTCGACCAGCTTCCAGCCGTTGTGAAAGCCGGCGTTGATCTGGACGAAGCCGCCGACCGTGGCGAGGACGGCCAGCACCGCGACCGGGCCCAGCATCACCCAGCGCGCCTCGTGAGGATGGTCGACGGGGCGGTCGGGGGCGGCCGGCCGGACGAAGGCGATCCACCACATGCGCCCGGTGTAGAAGCCGGTCAGCAGCGCGGTCAGGAAGCCCACCGCCCAGAGCGCGTAGGAGATGTCGAGCCCGCGGCTGAAGACGTCGCCGAGGACCGCCTCCTTGGACCAGAAGCCGACGAAGGGAATGATCCCGGCCAGCGCCAGGGATCCGGCCAGGAAGCACCAGGCGGTCTTGGGCATCTCCCGCAGCAGGCCTCCGAACCTTCGCATGTCCTGCTCGTCGCGCATCGCGTGGATGACGTTGCCGGCGGCCATGAAGAGCAGCGCCTTGAAGAAGGCGTGGGCCAGCAGGTGAAAGAACCCCGCCGCGTAGGCGCCGATCCCGACCGCCAGGAACATGTACCCGATCTGGCTCATCGTCGAGTACGCGAGCACCTTCTTGATGTCGGTCTGGACGATCGCGATGCTGGCCGCGAAGAGCGCCGTGGCGGCGCCGATCACGGCGGCGGTGGTGTGCGAGTAGTAGGCGGTCCCGTAGATGACGTGCATGCGGCCGATCAGATAGACGCCGGCGGTGACCATGGTCGCGGCGTGGATCAGGGCCGAGACCGGCGTCGGGCCCTCCATCGCGTCGGGCAGCCAGGTGTGGAGGGGGAGCTGCGCCGACTTGGCGAGGGCGCCGAGGAGAAGGAGGAAGCCGATCGCCTCCTGGAAGCCGCCGTCCTGCTTGGGGAAGGCGTGGAAGACCTGGCTGAAGAGAACGGAATGGAAGTGGACCCAGATGATGAAGGTGGCGAGGATCATCCCCACGTCGCCGATCACGTTCATCACGAAGGCCTTGCGGGCCGCCACCACGGCCGCCGGCCGGTCGTACCAGAAGCCGATCAGGAGATAGGAGCTGAGCCCGACCGCCGCCCAGCCCACGATGAGGAAGACGAAGTTCCCGGCCAGGACGAGCAGCAGCATGGAGAGGATGAAGAGGTCCATGTAGGCGAAGAAGCGCGCGTACCCGGCGTCGCTCTCGTGCTCCATGTAGCCGAGGGAGTAGGTGATGATGAGGGCCCCGACGCCGCTCACCACCATCGCCATGAACATCGAGAGGTGGTCGACGATGAGGTTGAAGGGCACGTAGAAGGCGCCCGTCCGGATCCAGGTCCAGTAGCTGTGGTCCATGGCCGGCTGGCCGGCCAGCTGGCCCGCGAAGAGGATGGTGGTGCAGGCGAAAGCCGCCCAGACGACGCCAGGCCCGATCACCTGCGTCCAAAATCGCGGGCGCCGCCAGCCGGTGATCGACAGCAGGACGGCGCCCGCCGCCGGAAATGCCAGGATCAGGAGCGCGAGGACGGGCTGCAAGTCAGCCCCGCATCTGGCTGATGTCGTCGATGTCGTCGGCGGCCCGGGTCCGGAAGATGTCGACCAGGATCGCGAGCCCGACCACCGCCTCGGCGGCGGCCACCGTCATCACCATGAGGGCGAAGAGCTGGCCCTCCGGGTTGAGAAGCTGGCGCGCGAAGGTGACCAGCGTCAGGTTGACCGCGTTCAGCATCAGCTCGATGCAGATCAGGATCACCAGCGGGTTGCGCCGGATGAGGACGCCGGCCGCGCCCATGATGAAGAGCAGCGCGGCCAGGACCAGGAACCAGTCGCTGCTCACCGAGCCGCCGCCGCCGAGGTCGATGATGCCGTTGCTCACTCCGGCTCGCCCCGGCTCAGATAGATGGCGCCGATGGCGGCCACGAGGAGCAGCAGCGAGGTCAGCTCGAAGGGGTAGAGATACCTGGTGAACAGCCCCGCCGCGATCGCCTGCACGCTGCCGAAGATGCTGAGGTCGACCTTGGCGGGGGCGCGGTACCGGATGCCGTGCAGCATGGCCAGGATGAAGCCGAGCAGAACCACCACGAAGATCAGCGAGAGGCCGGCCTGGAATCGCAGGCGGCCGAGGCCGCTCTCCCGCGCCGGGCCCAGAAGGGCGATCACGAACAGGAAGAGGACCATGACCGCGCCCGCGTAGACGATGATCTGGACCGCGAACAGGAACTGGGCGCTTAGCAGCAGGAACATGGCCGAGATCGAGAGCATGACCAGCACCAGGCTGAGCACGCTCTTGATCGGCTCCCGGGAGAGGATCACGCCGAGGCCGCCGAGCAGCGCCACCACGGCGGCGATCCAGAAGACGATCACCCCTAGCAAGGCCTCAGGCGTCCCCCCGGACCACGATCGGGTCCTGCTGGTCGGAGCCGGCGCCAGGGGCCTCGCGTCCCGGCGGCGGCGGCTCGAGCAGAGTCTCCTTGCCGTAGATGAAGCGCTCGCGGCTGGTGTCGGAGAGCTCGTATTCGGGACCGAGCACGATCGCCTGCACCGGGCAGGCCTCCTCGCAGTAGCCGCAGAAGATGCAGCGCAGCATGTTGATCTCGTAGACCTTCGCGTAGCGCTCGCCCGGGGAGACCCGCGCCTGGGGATCGTTCTCGGCCGCGATGACCAGGATGCAGCCCACCGGGCAGGCGGCGGCGCAGAGCTCGCAGCCGATGCAGCGCTCGAGGCCGTTGTCGTAGCGACGCAGGTAGTGGCGGCCCCGGTAGCGCTCGGAGCGCGGCGACTTCTCCTCCGGGTAGGAGACGGTGACCGGCCTCCGCATCATCTCGCCGAGCGTGGTCTTGAGGCCGAGGCCGAGCGCCTTCAGGTCCTCGGCGAGCCGGGGGGGTGGGGCGGGCTTTCGGTCCGGTCGCGGCGGCATGGTCAGGCTAACCCTCGATCGCGATGACGAGGACGGCGGTGACGATCACGTTGGCCATCGCGACCGGCAGGAGAAGCTTCCAGCCGAGCCGCATCAGCATGTCATAGCGAAGGCGCGGGAAGGTGGCGCGGAGCCAGATGTAGAGAAAGAGGAAGGCGCCCACCTTGAGGACCAGCCAGATGATGGGGGGGATCGGCCAGGGCCCCCACCAGCCGGCCAGGAAGAGGATGGCGGCGAGGACGGAGACGGTGACCATGTTCATGTACTCGGCGATGTAGTACATGGCGAACTTGAAGCCCGAATATTCGGTGTGGAAGCCGCCGACCAGCTCCTGCTCGGCCTCGGGCAGGTCGAAGGGCGCGCGGTTGGTCTCCGCCACCGCCGAGACCAGGTAGAGCAGGAATCCGACCGGCGTCAGGATTATGAGGGGGAGGGGGCCCGGGAACCAGCCCACGTGGTAGTTCACGATGTCCTGGAGCCGGAGCGAGCCGACGATCAGGAAGGTGGGCACCAGCGCGAGGCCGAGCGACATCTCGTAGCTGATCAGCTGCGCCGCCGAGCGCAGCCCGCCCAGCAGCGAGTACTTGGAGTTGGAGGAGTAGCCGCCGAGGACGATCGCGTAGACGTTCATGGCGCTGACGGCGAAGACGACCAGGATTCCGATGTTGACGTTCGAGACCCAGTAGTAGACGCCGAACCAGATCCCGACCGGGATCACCGAATAGGCGATCAGCGCCGAGGCGACGGCGATCGCGGGCGCGATCAGA
This sequence comes from Candidatus Dormibacteraceae bacterium, assembly GCA_050734915.1. GTDB lineage: Bacteria > Chloroflexota > Dormibacteria > Dormibacterales > Dormibacteraceae > JBOHUX01. The sequence goes on along the minus strand of JBOHUX010000014.1, from coordinate 10,099 downwards.
TAGGTGGGCAGATCCACCCCGTCCGGGATGAAGCTCTCCTTGAACGCGAGCTTGATCCCGTCGGCGGCCGACTGCATGAGCCCGAAGGGACCGACCCGGTTCGGGCCGGGCCGGCGCTGCATCCGGCCCAGCAGGACGCGCTCGCCGAAGACGACGTAGGCCGTCACGGTCAGCACGACCACGAGCAGGAGCACCATGAACACGATCGCGACGAGCCAGTAGATGATCGGGTTGGTGGTGGCGACACTCACGGCCGGGCGGGTCCCATGAGGACGGCGGGGGGAGCCGGCTCGGGCTCGGGGACCGCGATCGCGGCCAGGCGCGGGATCTCGGCCGCGATCCGCCGCTGCAGATCGGAGATGCCGGCGTCGTCGGGGGGCAGGCCGAGGTTGGCCAGCAGCTCCGAGAGCACCTCCCAGCCCTCCCGCCGGGGCGGGCGGACGGCGAGCGGCGGGTGCAGGAACTGGATCCGGCCCTCCAGGTTCGTATAGCTGCCCTGGGTCTCGGCGAAGCTGATTCCGGGCAGCACCACGTCCGGCTCGCGGTCGCCCCGCCGATGCTGGGGTCGGAGCAGGATGTCGCAGACGGCCAGGAAGCGTACCGATTCGGGGATCGCCGCCGGCGGCCGGCCCCAGCAGACCAGGCCCGTGACGCCCTCCAGGTCGCCGCTCCCGGCCGCTATCCCGATCTCGAGCGCGCCGCGCTCGTTGGTACCCCGGTAGAGCGGCATCACGGCGGCCCCGGTCGCGGCGGCGAGATCGGCGACGGAGGCGGTGAGCTCGGTCACGTCCTCGGTCCCCCCGCCGTCCCCGTAGAGGATCCCGACCGGGCCCGCTCCCAGGCCGGGGCTCCGGATCAGCTTGCGAACCGCGGCCCCGGCCTGGCCGGGCCGGTTCCGGATGTGCTCGACGCCGGGGCGCCGGTCGAGGTCGGTCTCTCCGGGGTGGACCAGGATCAGCCGCGCGCCCCGCTTCCCGAACGCCTTCTTGAGCCTCAGGTTGACGATCGGCACCTCCCGGCGGGTGTCGGACGCGATGACCACGATCGTCCGGCATTCGTCGAGCTCAGCGATTCGCAGCTGCGGCAGCTCGTTCAGGGGCAGTGCCGTGCGGCCCTCCATCGCCACCCGGGCCCCCCGCCAGGGACCTTCCAGGAGCCGGGCGGCGAGGAAGGCCTCCTCGTTGGTGATGTCCTGCGCAAGGTGGACGCCGAGCTGGGCGCCACGCATCTCCGAGAGGCCGTCCACGATCGCCTCCAGCGCTCCCTCCCAGGTGCTGGGCCGGCCACCGACCAGGGGCATCTCGAGGCGGGCGACGTCGTTGACCTCGGTGTACTCGAACCGCCCCCGATCGCAGATCCATCCGTCGTCGATCTGATCGTTCTCCCGGGAGGTGACGCGGACCAGCTGCCCGCGCCGCTCCCAGAGGGTGACGTTGCAGCCGACCGAACACCGGGAGCAGACGCTCGCCGCGCCTGCCATGTCCCAGGGCCGGGACTCGAAGCGCCAGACGCGGGAGGTGAGGGCGCCGACCGGGCAGAGGTCGATGATGTTGCCGCTGAAGATCGAGGTCAGCGGCTGGTCGAACTGGCTCGTGATGTAGGAGCGAACCCCCCGGTGGTCGGCGGTCAGCTCCTGCTCCCAGGCGATCTCGTCGTAGTAGCGGGTGCAGCGGTAGCAGAGCACGCATCGCTCGCGATCGAGGGCGATCGTCTCCGAGAGGGGGATCGGCTTCTGAAAATGGAGCCGCGCGTCGTTGATGCGGCTGACCGGGTAGGCGTGCCGGAAGGTGTAGTCCTGGAGCGGGCACTCGCCGCCCTTGTCGCAGACCGGGCAGTCGAGTGGGTGGTTGACGAGCTCCATCTCAAGGATGTCGGCCCGCGCCCGGACCGCCATCTCCGACTGCGTCGAGACGACCATGCCCGGCGCCACCGGAACCGTGCAGCCCGTCTGGGGGCGGGGAGGGCCGGGCTGGATCTCGACCAGGCACATCCGGCAGGCCCCGACCGGGTCCATCTTGTGGTGGTAGCAGAAGACCGGGATCTCGATCCCCAGCGCCTTGGCGGCCTCCACCACCAGGGTGCCCCGGGCGACCGTCACCGAACGGCCGTCGACGGTCAGCGTGACCGTCTCCGCCGGCTGCTCAGACACCGGCCGCCACCCTCTCCGCCGAGCAGGCGCGCTGGAGGACGTGCTCCTCGTACTCATTGCGGAAGTGCTGCATCGTGGACTCGATCACCCACCCGGCGGAGTCTCCCAGCCCGCACAGGCAGCGGCCCTGGGAGACGCTGACCTGGATCCGGTCCAGGTTCTCGAGGTCCACCTCGGCGCCCTCACCAGCCAGGATCCGGTCCAGCGTGCGCACCGCCCAGTCGCCGCCCACGCGGCACGGCGTGCACTTGCCGCAGGACTCGAACGAGTAGAACTTGAGCAGCCGGTGGGCAGCCCTCACCACGCAGTGGGCGTCGTCCATGACGATCACCCCGCCCGAGCCGCCCATCGACTTCACGGCGGCCAGCGATTCGAGATCGGTGGGGGTGTCGAGCATGGAGCCGGGCAGGACCGGGGCGGACGAGCCCCCGGGCCAGAAGACCTTGATCCTGCGCCCCGGCAGCGGGCCGCCCGCGAGGTCGTTGACGAGGTGGGTGAAGGGCAGGCCCAGCTCCATCTCGTAGTTGCCGGGCCGCTGGACGTGGCCGCTGACAGTGAACATGCGGGTGCCCTTCGACTTCTCGGTCCCCAGGCGCGCGTAGGCGGCGGCCCCGTTGCGGATGATCCATGGCAGGGTGGACAGGGTCTCGACGTTGTTGACGGCGGTCGGCTGGCCCCAGGCGCCCTTGATCGCGGGGTAGGGGGGCCGCGCCCGCGGCTGCGCGCGCTTCCCCTCCAGCGACTCCAGAAGGGCGGTCTCCTCCCCGCAGATGTAGGCGCCGTGCCCGCGATAGAGGCGGATGTCGAAGCCGTAGCCGGTGCCGAAGGGATCGTCGCCCAGGTGTCCCTTCTTGCGCGCCTCCCCGATCGCCGCCTCCAGCAGCGCGAGGGGCCCGTCGTACTCGCCCCGGATGTAGACCCACGCCTGGTGGCCGCCGATCGCGAAGAGCGCGATGCAGATGCCCTCGATGAGCATGTGGGGCGAGTTCTCCATCAGGTAGCGGTCCTTGGCCGTGCCCGGTTCCGACTCGTCGGCGTTGCAGACGATGTATCGGGGCCCGGGGTGGTCCTTGGGGATGAAGCTCCACTTGGCGCCGGTCGAGAAGCCCGCCCCCCCCCGGCCCCGGAGTCCGGAGGCCTTGACCGCGTCGATGATCTCGGCCGGCGTCATCTCCTTGAGAGCCTTGCGGAGGGCCTGGTACCCCTCGACACTCTCGTATCCGGCCAGGGACGCGAGGCCCGGGGTGCCGAAGTCCCGGGTCAGGACGCGGCCCTCGCCGGGGCCGTGGCTGCCGCGGAGATCAGGCATGGGGAGCGCTCTTCGATCTGGCCGGCCGCCTCCTGGCGTCGCCGTCTGCGGCCGCCTGCCGGCGCTTGTCCAGGAGCAGGTCGATGGCGTCGGTGGTGAGGTCGTAGTGATACCGGTGGTCGAGCCGCATCATTGGCGCGTACTCGCAGGCGCCGAGGCACTCGACCTCCTCGACGCTGAAGAGCCCGTCCGGGCTCACCTCGCCCGTCTCGGAGACCCCGATCGAGCTCAGCGCGTGCCGGACCAGCCCCTCGGCGCCCCGCAGCATGCAGGAGAGGTTGGTGCACATGTAGAGGCGGTGCCTTCCGATCGGCGCGGTGTGAAAGAGCGTGTAGAAGGTGGCCACGCCCTCGACGTAGCCCGGGTCCAGCTGCAGCGCGGTGGCGACCTGGCTCATCGTCTGCGGGGTGAGGTGGCCGAGCTCCTCCTGGGCGAGGTCGAGCGCCGGCATCACCGCCGAACGCGGCTCGGGGTAGTCGCCGGGCAGCGCGCGGATCGCCTTCAGCGCCCGGTCGCTGAGCCCGCTCACCGGTCGACGTCACCCAGGGTGATGTCGATGGTGCCCAGAACCGCGATCATGTCCGCCACCATCGAGCCCAGCGCCATCGTCTCCAGCGTGGTCAGGTTGTAGAGCGAGGCGGCGCGGAACTTCACCCGCCGGGGCTTGTGGGTGCCGTCGCTGACCACGTAGCAGCCGTTCTCCCCGCGGCCCGACTCGACCGCGGCGTAGGCGTCGCCGGGGGGCGGGGAATAGCCCTCGGTGAAGAGCTTGAAGTGATGGATGACCGCCTCCATCGAGGTCTCCAGCTCCTCTCTGGGCGGAGGCAGCATCTTGCGGTCGTCCACGTTGACCGGCCCGTCGGGGAGGTCGTCGAGCGCCTGGCGGATGATCTTGAGGGACTCCCGCATCTCCCTGACCCGGATCAGGTAGCGGCCGTAACAGTCACCCGACTGAGCGACGCAGGTCTGGAACTGGTACCTCTCGTATCCCGAGTAGGGGGCGTTCTTGCGCAGGTCCCACTCGACCCCGCTGCCGCGCAGCATGGGGCCGCTGGCGCCCAGCCTGATGGCGTCCTCGGGGCTGAGGTACCCGATCCCGATCGTGCGGGCGCGCCAGATCGGATTCTCCGTCAGCAGGTCCTCGTACTCGTCGATCCGGCTCGGCATGTCCTTCAGGAAGGAGTCCAGGAGCTCCAGGAAGCGGGGGGTGGCGTCGAGCATCACGCCTCCCGGCCGGATGTAGGAGGTGTGCATGCGGAAGCCGGAGATCTCCTCGTTGAGGTCCATGATCCGCTCCCGCTCGCGGAAGCAGTACATGAAGACGCTCATCGCACCCAGCTCGAGGCCGCTGGTGCCGAGCCAGACGAGGTGGGAGCTGATGCGGGTCAGCTCGCACATGATCACGCGCAGGGCCTGGGCCCTGAGCGGCGCCTCGACTCCCATCAGCTTCTCGACCGCCAGCGCGTAGGCGAGGTTGTTGAACGGCGGCGAGAGGTAGTCGTGGCGGTCGGTGCAGACCACGCCCTGCTGCCAGCGGAGCGCCTCCATCTGCTTCTCGATGCCCGTGTGGAGGTAGCCGACGACCGGCTTGGCCCGCCGGATGACCTCGCCGTCGAGGTCCACCACCACCCTCAGCACGCCGTGCGTGGAGGGGTGCTGAGGGCCGAAGTTGATGGTCATCAGCTCGCCGCCGAAGGCGCCCTCGGTCCCCGTCCGGGTCATCGACATGCCGGAGCCCGTGCCCGGGGCCCCAGGAGCAGGAGCAGGAGCGGGGGCGGGGGCGACTCGCGATCTGCCGGGCATCGCCTCAGGCCTCCGACGGTGCCGTTTGCCAGACCCGGTGGTCTTCCGAGAAGTCGACCGCCTCGCCGCCGACGGGATAGTCGCGGCGCAGCGGGTGGCCGACCCAGTCGTCGGGGAGGAGGAGCCGGGTGAGGTCGGGGTGGCCTTCGAACCGGATCCCGAAGAGGTCCCAGGTCTCGCGCTCGTCCCAGTTGGCGGGCGGGAACACGTCGCTGACGGTGGGCACGGACGGCTCCGGGCCGGCGACGAAGCAGCGAACCCGGATCCCCCTCGCCTCGACCATGTTCCGGAGCTGGTAGACGAGCTCGAACCGGGGTTCGTCGGGCAGATGGTCGACCGCGCTCATGAAGCACAGGTAGTCGAATCCCGACCGTTTGAGAAGTGTCAGGGCCTCATGCAGGCCGCCGGCGGTGACCGTCAGCCACTCGTCGCCCGCGATCACCCCCCGATCCACGACCAGCGCCTCCAGGCTGGCCGTCCCGCCCGCCTTCTTCCTCATACCCGAGGGTGGATCCCCTGGGCCTTGATCTTGTCCTGGAGGATCATGAGGGCGTTGAGGAGATCCTCCGGCCGGGGCGGGCAACCGGGCACGTAGACGTCCACGGGCACCACCTTGTCCACCCCCTGCACGAGCGCGTAGTTGTTGAAGACGCCCCCGGTCGAGGCGCAGGCCCCCATCGAGATCACCCACTTGGGCTCCGGCATCTGGTCGTAGACCTGCCGGAGGACGGGCGCCATCTTCTGGGAGACGCGGCCGGCCACGATCATGAGGTCGGCCTGGCGGGGCGAGGCGCGCAGGGCCTCGGAGCCGAACCGGGCGATGTCCACGCTGGCCGATGCCGTGTGCATCATCTCGATCGCGCAGCAGGCGAGCCCGAACTGGGCGGGCCAGACGGAGTTGGCGCGCCCCCAGGAGATGAGCTTGCCGAGGCTGGTCGTGAGGACGTTGTCCCCGAGGCCGGCGGCGAGCTCCTCTACTCCCAATCCAGGCCCCCCTTCTTCCAGATGTGGGCGAGGGCGACGACCAGGATGAGCATGAAGATGCCCATCTCGATGACCCCGAACCACCGCAACTGGCGGAGGATGACCGCCCACGGGTAGAAGAAGATTGCCTCGACGTCGAAGATGATGAAGAGCATCGCCGTCAGGTAGAAGCGGACCGAGGAACGCCGGTGGGCGGACTCGGTGGGGATGATGCCGGACTCGTAGGGAAGGAACTTGTTCCGCACCCGCTTGCCCGGACCGAGGACGAAGGAGGCGCCCACCAGGAGCCCGACCAGGCCCACGGAGATGACGACGAAGACGAACATCGGAGCGTAGTCAGAGAGCACCCTTCAGGTCCCCGGTGAATGACGTTGGGCAGGACGGGGCCGGTGGCCGGCCAGGGCCCGATTTTATCAAGGTCGTTCAGTGGAAATCGGGGAGCCCCCCGTGTCCCTCCGGGACACCTCGATGCGGGTGCCGTGCGTGAGGGTGGCGTCCACCGGGCAGTACTGGTTGCAGGCCCGGTCGAGCGCGGTCTCGACCTGCTCGCGATCGAAGTCGCCCGTCCATGCGATGTCGAAGGTGATCCGGATCGCCGTGAAGCGCTTCGGCCACGCCTCCTCCTGATCGCCTTCCACGTGGACCGCCAGCGACCCGACCGGCTGCCGGAACTTCTTGAGGAGCAGCACCGCGTTGACGCCGGTGCAGGCCCCCAGCGCGCCGAGGAGCATCTCGGTCGGCCGCATGCCGGCGTCCTCGCCGAGCAGGGGCGGCTCGTCGACGATCGCGGTGTGGCCGGAGCCGGCCTCGATCGCGAATTTGGTCTTTGCGCCCGACCAGCGGGCCGTGGTCTTCGTCATCTCGCTCCGAAGCATAGGATCCCCGTCCTCCCGGCATCGGGCGGGCGCCCCGGCCGTCCGCCAGGAGACACTCGGGATTCCTCGTGGCCGCCATAATCTGGCTCCGTGAGAGCCCGTCCGCAGGCGAGGGGGGCTGGCCGTCGCGGCGACGTCCGCAAGCCCGGGGCCGACGTGCGCGAGCGCTTCTCGCGCCCCGGGGTGGCGTCCAGGTACACGGCGGGCTCCGCCTGGCACGCCGGCCGGGCGCCGTTGGCGGAGGTGGTCGCCTTCTGCGAGCCGCGCGACGGCGACCGCGTCCTCGACGTCGCCACCGGGGCCGGCAACACCGCGCTCGCGCTGGCGCCGAGAGTGCGGTTCGCGATCGGTCTCGACCTGACCCCGGCCATGCTCGGCGAGGCCCGGCGGCAGGCCGCCGGGCAGGCCGCGCGAAACGTGGCCTGGGTGCTCGGCGAGGCGGCCCAGCTGCCCTTTCCCGACCGCGCCTTCGACCTCTACACGGTCCGGGCTGCGCCCCATCACTTTGCGGACCTCGGTGTCGCGGCGGGGGAGGCGTTGCGGGTCCTGGTCCCGGGCGGCCGGGGGGTGTTCATCGACTGCTCCCCACCGCAGCCGGCGCGCGATCTCCTGCACGATGTCGAGGCCGGCCGCGATCCCAGCCACGTGCTGAGCCACACCCTCGACGATTGGACAGCCACCCTCGTGGGGGCCGGGTTCCGGGTCGAGGCGGCGGACCGCCGGGAGCGGGAGTGGGACTTCGAGGACTGGATGGACCGGCAGGGCGTGCCCTCCGCCCGGCGGCGAGCGCTGGCGGTGGTGATCGAAACGTCCACGGGTGCCGCGCGCGACCAGCTCCGGCCCCGCCGGACCGACGGCCGGCTCAAGTTCCAGTACTGGCACGCCTTCATCCGGGCGGTGAGGCCCTGAGCGGCGCTGGCGCCGTACCCCTGGCCAGGGGTGAGCTGGTGATCCTCCACGATCGCGCCGGGCGCCGCTATCAGGTCCGGCTCGAGGCGGGGGCCACCTTCTCCCTCCACAGCGGAGCCATCCCGCACGACGCGCTGATCGGCCTGCCCGAGGGCTCGCCGGTGACGACGGCGCTCGGCGCCCGGCTCCTCGCCGTGCGGCCTACCTTCGCCGACCGGGTGGTCCTTCGCAGGCGGCGAGCGCAGCCGATCTACCCCAAGGATCTGGGCGCGATCCTGATGCACGGCGACATCCACCCCGGGGCACGCGTGCTCGAGGCGGGGGTGGGGACGGGTGCCCTGACGCTGGCGCTGCTGCGGGCGGTGGGGGAGGCGGGCTCGGTCGTCTCCTACGAGCTGCGGGAGGACTTCCTCGCCGCCGGGCGCGCGGCGGTCGAGGATGCGCTGGGAGCGGTGCCGGCCGGCCTCGCCCTCAAGCTGGGCGACGTGTACGAGGGCATCGATGAAGAGGCGGCGAGCTTCGACCGCGCGGGGCTGGATCTGCCCGAGCCCTGGCGGGCGGTGCCCGCCTTCGCGGCGGCGCTGCGGCCGGGCGGAACGCTCTTCACCATGTGCCCCAACCTGAGCCAGGTCGAGCGCTTCCTGACCGCCCTGCGGGAGCACGGAGGCTTCGGGCTGATGGAGACGGTCGAGGTGCTGGAGCGCCCGTGGGCGATCCGGGGCCGGAGCCTGCGCCCCGCCCACCGGATGGTTGCGCACACCGGCTTTCTGACGTTCGCCCGGCGGCTCTCCGGCGACGCCGTGTTCGAGACCGAGGGCGAGGGCTTCTGACGCCGGCTACGAGGGGAGCAGGTGCCGCACCTCCCCGCGCTCCTGCTCCAGCTCGGCGGCGGTGTCCCGCAGCCGCCCTCGTGCGGCATCGTCGAGGTCGATGCCGGGGACGATCTCCCAGGAGGTGCCGTCGGAACGGACCGGGAAGCCGAACTGAAGCCCGGCCGGCACTCCGTACTCGCCTCGGCTGACCACCGCCACCGACGTCCAGTCGTCGACGGGCGTCGGCTGGCGCATGCTGCGAACGGTGTCGAGCGCGGCGTTGGCCGCGGACGCCGCCGAGGAGGCGCCACGGGCCCTGATGATGGCGCCGCCGCGGTTCTGCACGGTGCTCACGAACTCTCCCATCAGCCAGTCGGCGTCGGTGATGACCTCGGGCACGGGACGCCCCCCGATGCGGGCGTTGCGCGCGTCCGGGAACTGCGTCGAGGAGTGGTTGCCCCAGACGGTCAGGTTGGAGACCTCGTCCACGCCCACCCCGGCCCTCTCGGCGAGCAGGCTGCGGCCGCGGTTCTCGTCCAGCCGCATCATGGCGAACCACCGCTCGGCGGGCACCTCGGGGGCGCAGCTGCGGGCGATCAGGCAGTTGGTGTTGCAGGGATTGCCGACGACGAGGATGCGCACGTCCGCGGCGGCGGTCTGACCGATGGCCCGCCCCTGGCTGGAGAAGATCCCCGCGTTGACCCCCAGCAGATCCTTGCGCTCCATGTCCGCCCGCCGCGGCATGGCGCCGATCAGCACTCCCCAGGAGGCGCCCTCGAAGGCCTGCCGTGCGTCGCTGGTGGTGACGACGTCGTGGAGCAGGGGGAAGGCGCAGTCGTCCAGCTCCATGACCACGCCCTCGAGGGCGTTCATGGCCGGCTCGACCTCCAGCAGCCGGAGCACGAGCGGGGTGTCCGGACCCAGAAGCTGCCCAGACGCGGCCCGGAAGAGGATCTGGTATCCGATCTGCCCGGCGGCCCCGGAGATGGTGACGTGGACAGGCGGGCGATCGGCGTCGTCGGGCACTCGCAGCCCCTCCCTCAGTGGAATCGGTGTGGCAGACCTAGTCTATCGGGCCCCGGTCCCGCGGCCGGCCGGGAGGCGGCGGGCGGGGATACTGTTGAGCACGATGCCGATGGCGATAGAGAGGTACTCGTATCCGTTCACGGGGATCGTGGGCCAGGAGCGGATGAAGCTGGCGCTGGTCCTCAACGCCATCAACCCCGGCATCGGCGGGGTGCTGATCCGGGGCGAGAAG
>JBOHUX010000013.1:0-24036 GCA_050734915.1 Candidatus Dormibacteraceae bacterium | reverse complement strand
GGTCGCCGCCGCCATCTCCGGCCCCGCGCCGGCCTGAGCCAACGGAGGGGTCAGGGGCTGGGCAGAGGCGTGGGGCTGGCCGCCGGACCCGGCTGGTTGGCGCCGGCGGGCGGGCTCGGCGGCGCCGTCGCGGGCGCGGCCGGGAGCGTGACTTCGGACGGGCCCAGGAGGTTGAGGTCGTACGTGGCGGAGGGCTCGCGGCCGTCGATGTCGGAGAGGTTCGCGGAGACGACCAGCCGATACGCGGCCCCCGGCGTCAGCGGCGGGACCTGGAGGCTCACTGTGCGGCCGGCGTAGTTCACCGCCTGCTGCAGGGGCTGACCGGTCGCGTCGACCAGCGAGATCGCCCCCTGGACCGTGCTGCCGTCGAGGTCGGAATCGAAGGTGACCTGGATCTGCTCCCGGAAGACCTTGATGGCGACCACCGAGGGACCCGGCCCGACCGGCCCCTGGGGACCGTCCACGACCTGGTCGACGAGGAGGCGGCCGGAAGTGTCGGGGACCAGGGTCAGCGTCTCGTCGTACTGGGAGGTCTCGACCCCGCCCCGGGCGAGGAGGATCCGAACCACATAGCGAAGGCTGCCCGGGCGGCGCTGGGCGAGGAGGACGAAGTCCCGCACCACGGCCGCCCCCCGGGACGGCGGCAGTTTGGCGGCGCCGGCTGCGCGGGCCTTGGGATCCAGGTAGCCGTTCGCGGCCGTGACATCGCCGGCCAGCCGCGCCGCCATGAACCCGCTCACGAGCTGGTCGCCCTGGGTCAGCCGCACCGAGCCCGCGGGGAGGACCTCGGCGAGAGTCAGGGCTCCGGCCGAGCTGTAGGCGATCCCGCTGCCGTCCGGCGCCCAGCTGGCCGCCGCGAATGCCCCGTCACCGAGCTTGTCGACCGCGGAACCGTCCGGACTGGCCAGCCAGAGCCCCGCGTCGGTGCCGATCATCACCTGCCCGAGGCTCGACCAGGCGAGTGCCACGCCCTGCCCGGTGCCGTTCGAGGTGGCGACGCGCCCCGCCGCGGCCGAGGCGCCGATTCCGGCCATCCTGACCGGCGCCGACCCGTCGGCTCCCGCGGACATGATCGTGGCCGCGGTCACATAAGCGACCTTCTTGCCGTCCGGTGCCCAGGCGAAGGCCGACCCCGCCTGCGGCCACGCGCTCGCCTGGCCGTGGCCGAGGTCCAGCAGCCGGGTCGTGGCGCCGGCGGTGTACAGGAGCTGGGTGCCGTCCGGTGAGAAGGCGGCCGCCGTCGCGCTCGCCGTCAGGGTGGCGAGGCGCACCGGAGCCGGGGCGGCGCCGGCGAGGGAGGGGACGGCGAGCTCGAGCCGGTAGACGGCCGCGTCCTGGACGAAAACGGGCTTGGCACCCTGCCAGCCGAGGGCAACGGCCGGGGATCGGGACAGCATCGTCGCCGGCCGGCCCCCCGCCGCCGGCACCACGCCGACGCCCCCGCTGCCGGAGAAGAGCACCTGGGAGGAGTCCGGCGAGAGGGCCAGCCGGTCGGCGGGCGTGCTCGCCAGGACGGTGGGGGGGCCGGCCGCGCCCGCCCCGATCGCCTCCACGCCCTGCGCGCCGGCGACGTAGAGCGTGGTGGCGTACGGCGCCCAGGCGCTGTCCGTCGCGGCGACATGGGCGATCTCCCGGGAGGCGCCGAGCGCCGGTCCGGCCGGTGTGCTGGGGGTCGGAATCGGAACCAGGCTCGGCGCGGGGGCGGTGACGAAGGAGATGGTCTTGACCTTCTGGACCGCCTTCCCGCTCGCCGTCCGGGCGCTCGGGCCGACCTTGACCTGGTACTGGGTGTTGGGAGCCAGGGCGCCCGCCTCGGGGTGCACGTAGAGCGTCTTGCCGGACCACTGGTAGGTGACCTTGGTGGCGGGCTCGACCCTGATCGCCGACTCCACGGAAGAGTGGTCCATGGGCTGGTTGAAGACGAGCGGGATCGCCCGCTCCAGGCCCGCCGCCTGGACATGGTTGAGCGGGCTGCTGACAGTCGCGATCGTGCGGTCGGCGGGCGGGGCCTGGTGGAAGTCGTAGGCGACGAAGGCGAGCAGCGCGATGCCGACCGTGGCGGCCGCCCACGAGAGCCCGACCGGCCCGGTCAGCCGGCGCCACCAGGGCAGGGCTGGCTCCTTTATCGACCACGCCTGCCGCATCAGGTCGCGCCGCAGTGATGACCGGAACGCGGGGTCGGCCTGCGGCCCGGGAGCCCCCGCCCGGGGGCCCAGCTCGTGCAGGTGCTGCGCGAAGTCCAGGGCCTCGGGGTCCTCGAAGATGGCGTCCAGCTCCAGATCCCGGCCGCGGCGGGGGAGATTCACGCCCGGCCCGCTCATCGGGTCCGGGCCCCCATCTGCGCCCGCACCTTGGTCACACCGCGGTGGATGAGGAGCTTCACGGCGCCCTGGCTCTTGCCCATGATGGCCGCGATGTCCTCGATCTTCATATCCTCCTGGAACTTCAGGACCATCGCCGTCCGCTGCGGCGCCGGCAGCTTCTCCACGAGCGACCACACGCGGCGGATCTCGTCGCGCTGGGCCGTGATCTCATCGACACCCGGCCCTCCCGCCGCCAGGTCGCGGACCTCCTCCAGGTCCTGGGTGGGACGGGCTCCCCGGTACTTGTCCGCGATCGCATTGACGGCGATCTGATACAGCCAGGCCGTGAATGGACGCCCGGTGTCCTGGTAGCGAGGCAGGCCGCGCAGCGCCTTGATGAAGACCTCGGAGGTGACGTCCTCGGCGGCGCTCTGGTCCCTGGTCCTCGAGAAGACGAAGCGGTAGATCTGCTGGAAATGGCGATCGTAGAGCTCCCCGAACGCCATCGGGTCCGACTTCGCGCGCTCGACGAGACCGCTCTCGTCCTGGCGCGAAGGCAGTGAACTCATTCGCCCGGCAGCCGGTCACGGCTGTTCAACGGCGCGCCCCCTGCATCGGTTACTGGCCGCCGCCCGGGCTCGATTCGATCGGACACGCACGAGCCGGCGGGAGGCGACATCGACGTCTGATTATCCATGAACGCTCGCGCGTGGCACTTCGTCGCGACATCACGATTGGCAGCCCACATCTTGTGGGTCGCCGGCGCCACCACACAACATGTCGGCCGAGCGGCAGGGGCATATAATCGCCTTGCCCTCCTCCGCGTGACCCCAGGAGCTCTGTCCCAGCATTGATCGAGCGATACTCCCCGTCCCGGATGCGGGAGATCTGGTCCGATCGCCGCCGGTTCGAACTTTGGCTCGAGGTCGAGCTTCTCGCCTGCGAGGCCTGGTCGGAGCTGGGTCGGATCCCGGCCTCCGCGCTACCCAAGATCCGGGCCGCCACCTTCGACCTGGGCCGCATCGCCGAGATCGAGGAGTCGGTCGGTCATGACGTGGTCGCGTTCCTGACCGCGGTCGGCGAGACGATCGGTCCCGAGGCCCGCCACCTGCACCTGGGGATGACCAGCTCCGACGTGATCGACACCGCGCTCGCCCTGCAGGCGCGGGCGGCGGCCACGCTGATCGTGGAGGATCTCGGCCGGGCTCGGGAGGCGGCGGCCGAGCTCGCCCTCCGGCACCGGAGGACGCCGATGGTGGGGCGGACGCACGGGATCCACGCCGAGCCGATCACGTTCGGGTTCAAGGTCGCGGGTTGGGTGGCCGAGCTGGACCGCGCGCTCGAGCGGGTCGAGCGGGCATCGCTTGAGATCTCGGTCGGCAAGCTGAGCGGGGCCGTGGGGACCCACGCGACCGTCGACCCCCGGGTGGAGGAGCGGGTCTGCGCCCGGCTCGGGTTGACGCCCGACCCGGCCAGCACCCAGGTCGTCGCCCGCGATCGCCATGCCGCCTACCTGGCCGACCTCGCGCTGGCGGCCGCGACCCTGGAGCGCATCGCCGTCGAGATCCGCCACCTCCAGCGGAGCGAGGTGGGCGAGGTCCGGGAGCCGTTCGGCCGCGAGCAGAAGGGCAGCTCGGCGATGCCCCACAAGCGCAACCCGGTGCTCTGCGAGCGCATCTGCGGGCTGGCCCGGACCGTGCGCGGGTATGCCGCCACGGCACTCGAGAACGTCGCGCTCTGGCATGAGCGCGACATCAGCCACTCCTCGGCGGAACGGGTGATCTTCCCGGACGCCTGCTGCCTGGTCGACCACATGGCGATCACCATGACCAGGGTGCTGCGGGGGCTGGAGGTGGACCCCCGGCGGATGGCGCTCAACCTCGAGCTGGGGGGCGGCGTCGTCCATTCCCAGCGCGTGCTCCTGGCCCTGGTGGACCGGGGTATGGAGAGGGATGTGGCCTACCGGATCGTGCAGTCGGCGGCGCATCGGGCGCTGGGCGGCGAGGGTGGCTTCCGGGACCTCCTGGAGGCGAGCGCCGAGATCCCGTCCCGCCTGGACCGGGCGACCATGGATGGCCTCTTCGACCCCGGCGCTGGCCTCGACCACGTGGACCTCGCCTTCGAGCGCCTGGGCCTCGGATCGGGATCGGTGGTGAGGGTGTGAACCCGGGCCCGGCGCTGGTCCGGACCGAGCTGCCGCTCGAGCTCTTCAGCCGGGGCAAGGTTCGCGACACCTATGTGCTGGATTCCGACCGCCTGCTCATGGTCGCGACCGACCGCATCTCCGCCTACGACCACGTTCTGCCGACGGGCATCCCCGACAAGGGGAAGGTGCTCACCCAGCTCTCGGTGTGGTGGTTCTCCCAGACCCACGACTTTCAGCGCAACCACCTCATCTCCGGGATCCTGAGCGATCTCCCCGCGGAGCTTCGGGAGCGTCCCGAGGAGCTGGCGGGGCGGATGATGATCGTGCGCCGGGCGAGCCGCATCGACATCGAGTGCGTGGTCCGCGGCCACCTGGCGGGGAGTGGCTGGACGGAGTATCGGGAGTCGGGGTCGGTGGCGGGGGTGCGGCTGCCGGAGGGGCTGGTCGAGAGCCAGCGGCTGCCGGAGCCGATCTTCAGCCCCGCCCGCAAGGCGGCGTCTGGCCACGATGAGAACATCACCTTCGAGGCGATGGCGGATGAGATCGGCGGGGAGCTCGCCGAGCGCCTCCGCGCCGACAGCCTGGCCCTCTTCGCCCACGCGGCGGAGGCCGTCGCCGCCCGTGGCCTCATCCTCGCCGACACCAAGTTCGAGTTCGGTCGCGTCGGCGACGAGGTGATCCTGATCGACGAGGTCCTGACGCCCGACAGCTCGCGCTACTGGGACGCGGCCCTCCACCGTCCCGGCGCCACCCCCGCCTCCTTCGACAAGCAGTTCGTGCGCGACTGGCTGACCGGCTCGGGTTGGGACCGCGAGTCCGACCCGCCCGCGCTGCCCGACGACGTCGTCGCCCAGACTCGCGACAAGTATCTGCAGGCCTACCTGATGGTGACCGCGCAGCCGCTCTTCACCAAGGAGAGGGTGTGACCGGCACCGCCCGCGTGATCGTGACGCCGAAGCCGGTCGTCAGCGACCCCCAGGGCCTGACCGTCAGGCAGGGCCTGCGCTCGCTCGGGTTCGGGGAGGTCCGTGAGGTCCGGGTTGGGAAGTACATCGAGATCGCCATCGAGGGCGAGACCGAGCAGGTGATGCGGGAGCGGGTGGGCCAGATGTGCCGGAAGCTTCTCGCCAACGGTGTCATCGAGGATTTCACCTTCGATGTGGAGCCGGCCGCGCCCTCCATCTCCGACGGAGAGTCGTGAGGTTCGGGGTCGTGGTCTTCCCGGGGACCTGGTCGGACCGCGATTGCGGGTGGGTGGTGGATCAGGTGCTGGGCGCGGACCTCAGATATCTCTGGCACAAGGACCGCGATCTCAAGGGCTGCGACTGCGTGATCCTGCCCGGTGGCTTCAGCTACGGGGATCATCTGCGCGCGGGCGCCATCGCGCGCTTCGCCCCGGTCATGGACGCCGTGCTCGAGTTCGCGGCGACCGGCGGCCTCGTGTGGGGGATCTGCAACGGCTTCCAGATCCTCTGCGAGAGCGGCCTGCTGCCCGGTGCCCTCCTCCGCAACTCCGGCCTCGAGTTCCGCTGCGAGTGGACCAACCTGGTCGTCGAACGGGACGACGTTCCCTTCTCGTCCGGCCTCCGGCGCGGCGACATCCTGCGGATCCCGATCTCCCACGGAGAGGGCAGCTACTTCGCCGACCCGGCCAGCCTGAGCCGGCTCGAGCAGCGGGGCCAGGTCGTCCTCCGCTACTGCGACGCCTCCGGACACGTGGTCGGCGGCGCCAACCCGAACGGCTCCCTGCACGGCATCGCCGGCCTCGTCAACGAGCGCGGCAACGTGCTCGGCATGATGCCCCACCCGGAGCGCTGCGCGGAGGAGGAGCTGGGGGGGACCGACGGTCTCCGCCTCTTCCGGTCGGTGATGGCGTCCGGCCTCGGGGCGCTGACGGCGTGACGGTGGACGCGACCCGGCTGCGGGAGGTGGCGCTGACCGAGGCCGAGTACCAGGTGATCGCGGACCGGCTGGGCCGGGCTCCCAACGAGGTCGAGTTGGGCATGCTTGGCGTGCTCTGGTCCGAGCACTGCTCCTACAAGACCAGCGCCTCCCTCCTGCGGCGGCTGCCGTCCGGCGGACCGGGCGTGCTTCAGGGCCCGGGCGAGAACGCCGGGGCGGTCGAGATCGGAGAGGGCTGGGCGGTCGTCTTCAAGATCGAGTCCCACAACCACCCCTCGGCGATCGAGCCCTTCCAGGGCGCCGCCACCGGGGTCGGCGGCATCCTCCGGGACGTGATCGCCATGGGTGCCCGACCGGTGGCGCTGCTCGACTCTCTCCGCTTCGGCCCCCTGCCCGCCAGCCGCCACCATCTGGAGGGCGTCGTCGCCGGTGTCGGCGCGTACGGGAACTGCATCGGCGTCCCCACCGTCGGCGGCGAGCTCTGGTTCGACGAATGCTACGCGGGCAATCCGCTGGTCAACGCCATGTGCGTGGGGCTGGTGCGCGCCGACCGGCTCCGGCGGGCGAGGGCGCAGGGCGAGGGCAACAGCCTGGTCCTGGTCGGAGCGGCGACGGGACGGGACGGGATCCACGGCGCCGCCTTCGCCTCGGTGGAGCTCGACGAGTCGAGCCCGAGCCGGCGCCCCGCGGTCCAGGTCGGCAATCCCTTCCTGGAGAAGTGCCTGCTCGAGGCCTGCCTGGAGCTGGCCGCGTCGGACGCGGTGGTCGGGATCCAGGACCTGGGCGCGGCGGGCCTCGCCTCCGCGGTCGCCGAGGCGGCCGCCCGGGCCGGGGCCGGCGCGCGCATCGACGTCGCCGAGGTCCCCCGCCGGGAATCGGGGATGTCGCCCTACGAGGTGGTGCTCTCCGAATCCCAGGAGCGGATGCTGATCGTGGTCGCGAAAGGGCGCGAGGAGGAGGTCCACGCCGTGCTCGCCGGCTGGGACCTGGAGTCGGCGGTGATCGGCGAGGTCACCGGTGACGCCCACCTCGAGGTGTGGGACGGCGGCGCCGGGGTGGCCCGCCTGCCGGTCCGGCTTCTCACCGACGCACCCACCCGGCAGCCCGAGGCGAGGGCGGCGTCCAGGCCGGCGCCGCTCGACCTCAGTGCCCTACCGGCCCCGGGGGCCGACCTCGGCGCGACGCTGCTCCGGCTTCTGGGCAGCCCCAACCTCGGCAGCCGGCGTCCGGTCTTCCGCCGCTACGACCACATGGTCGGGGACTCGACCCTGGTCGCGCCCGGGGGCGACGCGGCCCTGCTCCGCGTCAAGGGCACCCGCCTGGGTCTCGCCATGACCGCCGACGGCAGCGGTCGGTACTGCGCCCTGGACCCCTTCGCGGGGGCTCAGATCGCCGTTGCCGAGGCGGCTCGCAACCTGGTCGCGGTCGGCGCCCGGCCGCTGGCGGTGACCGACTGTCTCAACCTCGGCAATCCGGACCGCCCGGAGGTCTATTGGCAGCTGGAGGAGGTCGTCGCCGGCATCGCCGCCGCCTGCCGGGCGCTGGGGCTGCCGGTGGTGAGCGGCAACGTGAGCCTCTACAACGAGTCCGAGCTGGGCGCCATCGACCCGACGCCCGTGATCGGCATGGTCGGGGTCCTCGACGACTGCGCGCTGCGTCTGTCGCACGGACTCCAGGAGGCCGGGGACTTCGTGCTCCTCGCCGGCGCCAGCGGGAACGATCTCGGCGGCAGCGAGTACATGAGGCTCGTGCACGGGCTGGTCGCCGGCCCCCCGCCGGCCATCGACCTGGTGGCGGAGCGATCGGCCCACGAGTTCGTCCTCGCCGCCGCCGCCGCCGCCCTCGTCAAGTCGGCTCACGACCTGTCCGAGGGCGGTCTCCTGGTCGGCTTGGCGGAGTGCTGCCTCGCCGGTGGCCTGGGGATCCGCTGTCCCGAGCTCAAGCCGGACCGGGAGATCCGCCTCGAAGCCGCCTTCTTCGGCGAGTCGCAGGGTCGATTCATCCTCACCGCCGGATCGCGGGCCATGCCCGAGCTGCAGACGCTGGCCCGCCGGCACCACGTCGAGCTGGCTCTGCTGGGGATGGCGGGCGGCGACGCGATCGAGTTCGAGGACCAGCTGCGGGTCGGCCTCGACGAGCTTCGAGAGGCCCACGAGTCGGCGCTGGCCGTCGCGGCGCTGTCGCCGGTCGGGGTCGCCTGACATGTGCGTCGCCTGATGTGCGGCATCTTCGGCATCCACTCACGCGACGTAGACGTCGCCAATCTCACCTACTTCGGCCTCTTCGCCCTCCAGCACCGCGGCCAGGAGTCGGCGGGGATCGCCGTCGGCGACGGCGAGAGCGTGCGGATCCACCGTGCCATGGGCCTGGTGCCACAGGTCTTCTCCCCCGCGGACCTGGCGGGGATGACCGGAGGCCGGGTCGCGCTCGGGCACACGAGGTACTCGACGACCGGGTCCAGCCGGGCCGAGAACGCCCACCCGATCCCCTTCCGCCACCCCGTGCTGGGACCGGCCGCGATCGCCCACAACGGCAACCTCCTCAACGCCGCCGCGCTCCGCAGGCAGATGGAGGAGGCCGGGGTCGAGTTCGAGACCTCCCTCGACACGGAGGTCATGGCCCGGCTCCTGGAGCGCACCCACGGGCACAGCTGGGAGGAGGTCGTGAGGCGCACGTTCTCGCGCGTGATCGGCGCCTACTCCTGCGGCATCATCACAACCGACCTGGTGATCGCGATTCGCGATCCCTACGGGTTCCGGCCTCTGTGCATCGGCATCATCCCCGGGCCCGGGGCGGCCTGGCCCGCCGGCGGGCGCGGGGGGGGAGCCGGCGCCGGCCGCCGGATGGCGCAGCCGGCCCAGGTCTTCGCCTCCGAGACCTGCGCCCTCGACACCGTCAACGCCACCTACGTGCGCGAGGTCCAGCCGGGGGAGATGGTGGTCATGGACGGGCACGGCGTTCACAGCGAGATCTTCCAGGGCTCGAACCGCCACGCCATGTGCGTCTTCGAGTTCATCTACTTCGCGCGCCCCGACTCGATACTCAAGAACTGCGAGCTGGAGGAGGCTCGTCTCCGGATGGGCCGGGAGCTGGCCCGCGAGGCGCCCGTCGAGGCCGACATCGTGATCGGGCTGCCCGACTCGGGGACCCCGGCGGCGATCGGCTACGCGGAGGAGTCGGGCATTCCCTACCGGGAGGGCCTGATCAAGAGCCGCTACATCAACCGCACGTTCATCGAGCCCGACCAGTCACTGCGAGACGCGGGCGTGCTTCTGAAGCTGAACCCGCTCCGGCGCTCGATCGCGGGCAAGCGGGTGATCGCCGTGGACGACTCCATCGTCCGGGGGACCACCTCGCGCCGGATCGTCGAGGCCCTGCGGCGAGCCGGCGCCCGCGAGATCCACCTGCGCGTCTCCAGCCCGCCGATGCGCTTCCCGTGTTTCATGGGGGTGGACATCGGCAGCACCAAGGAGCTGATCGCCGCCGGCCGGTCGGTCGAGCAGGTGCGCGCCACGATAGGTGCCGACAGCCTCGCCTATCTCACGATCCCGGGTCTGATGCGGGCGGTCGGCCGGGGTACCATCGGGGAGTTCTGCCGCGCCTGCTTCGACGGGTCCTATCCGGTGCCGGTGCCCCAGCAGCTGGTGATGGACAAGATGGCCCTCGAGCAGCCGGCCGCCGTTCCCGCGCTGCCGTGAGCTCGCCGCCCCGGCAGGAGGGGCTCACCTACGCCGCCGCGGGGGTCAACATCGAGGCCTACGACCTGATGCTGGCCCGCGTGCGCAAGATGGTCGAGGCGACCCACGGCGCCCGGATCGCGACCGGCATCGGCCCCTTCGCGGGCCTCTACGAGCTGCCCAACCAGACCGGTCACCTGGCCGCCTCGGCGGACGGGGTGGGCACCAAGATCAAGGTCGCGATCGCGGCGGGGCGCCACCGGGGGATCGGGCAGGACCTCGTCAACCACTGTGTCAACGACATCGCCACCGTCGGTGCGCGGCCTCTGTTCCTTCTCGACTACTTCGCCAGCGGGAGGCTCGACGAGGAGGTCTTCACGGCCGTCGTCGAGGGGCTCGCAGAGGGGTGCCGGGGCGCGGGCTGCGCGCTCCTGGGCGGCGAGACGGCCGAGATGCCGGGGCTGTACGCCCTCGGCGACTACGACCTGGCGGGGTTCATCGTCGGCCTCGTGGAGCCCGGCCGCCGGCCCGATCCGTCCTCGGTCCGGGCGGGCGACGTCCTGCTCGGCATCCCCTCCAGCGGTCTCCACACCAACGGCTACTCGCTGGCCCGGCGTGTCTTCGAGGAGGTGCCGCTTGACCACGTCTTCCCGGAGCTGGGGGCGCCGCTTGGCGACGTGCTGCTGGCTCCCCACCGCTCCTATCTGACCGAGCTGGAGACGAATCGGGCGGGCTGGAAGTCGGCGGCCCACATCACCGGCGGCGGCCTGCTGGGGAACGTCCCCCGGTGCCTCCCGGCGGGGCTGGCCGCCCGCCTGGACCGGAGCCGGCCGGTGCCGGCCCTCTTCGCCCTCATCGCCGCGCGGGGCGGGATCACGGAGGAGGAGATGTACGGCACCTTCAACATGGGCATCGGGATGGTGCTGGTCTGCTCGCCGGTCTGGGCGGAGAGGCTGACCGGAGCGCACGCGTTCCCGATCGGGGAGGTCGTCGAGCAGGCCGGCCCCCAGCGGGTGCTCCTCTCTTGAGGCGCAGGGACGGGGTGCGCCGGTGAGGTTGGGCGTGCTCGCCTCGGGCGCCGGGTCCAACCTCCGCAACCTGGTCGAGCGCGGATTCGCGGTGGTCGCGGTGGCCACCAACCGTCCCGGCTGCCTCGCCGCCGCTTTCGCCCGCGGACGGGACATCCCCCTGCGGGGCTTCTCCCAGAGGGAGTTCGACTCCCGTGACGACCGCGACGCCGCCATGCGGGACTGGCTGCTCGCGCGGGGGGCCGAGCTGATCGTCAACGCGGGCTACGACCGGATCCTGAGCCCCGCCTTCGTGGCCGCCTTCCCGGGCCGCGTGATCAACGTCCACCCCTCCCTGCTGCCCGCATTCGGGGGCGGCATGGACGCCGTCGAGCGGGCGCTCGCCCACGGGGTCAAGATCACCGGCTGCACGGTCCACCTGGTCACCGACGAGGTGGACGCCGGGCCCATCATCGTCCAGGCGGCGGTGCCGGTGATGCCCGACGATACCGTCACCACCCTCCGCGCCCGCATCCAGCGGGAGGAGCATCGAATCGTGCTCCAGGCCATCCGGATGCTCGAGGAAAGACATGCCCCGACGAGCGCTGCTGTCCGTCAGTGACAAGTCCGGGCTGCCCGGCTTCGCCCGCGGCCTGAGCGGGCTCGGATTCGAGCTCTACGCCACCGGGGGCACCCGGACCGCGCTCGACGACGCCGCCATCGAGGTCCGGCCGGTCAGCGACCTGACGGGCTTTCCGGAGATCCTGGACGGCCGCGTCAAGACCCTCCATCCGGGAGTGCACGGGGGGCTGCTGGCGCGGCGGGACCTGCGCGAGCACATGCGTACGCTGGAGGAGCACCATCTGGCCCCCATCGACCTGCTCTGCGTCAACCTCTACCCCTTCCTGGCCACCGCGCTGCGCGACGGCGCCAAGTACGACGAGGTCGTCGAGCAGATCGACGTCGGCGGGCCCGCGATGGTGCGGTCGGCGGCCAAGAACCATGCCGCGGTGGTGGTCGTCGTGCGGCCGGAGCGGTACACGGAGGTGCTGGCCGGCCTCGCCAGGGGGGAGGCCCCCGAGGCGCTCCGCCGGCAGCTGGCGGCCGAGGCCTTCGCCCACACCGCCGCCTACGACAGCCAGATCGCCGCCTGGCTGCGGGCCCAGGCCGACCCGGACGGGGGCGCCTTCCCGTCCGAGATCTCGCTGTCTGGCCAGCTGGCGCAGAGCCTCCGCTACGGCGAGAATCCCCACCAGCGAGCCGCCTTCTACCGCCTGGGGCCTGCTCCCGGCGCGCTCGGGGGAGCCCAGCAGCTGCAGGGTGCCGAGCTGAGCTTCAACAACGTCCAGGACTCGTCCGCGGCCCTGGACCTGGTCAACGAGTACTCGCGGCCCGCAGCCGCGATCATCAAGCACATGAACCCCTGCGGCCTGGCGGTGGCCGGCTCCCCGCTCGAGGCCTACCGGAAGGCCTACGCCTGCGACAGCGCCTCCGCCTTCGGGGGGGTGGTCGCGCTCAACCGGCCCCTCGACCTGGCCACCGCGCAGGAGATGGTGGGCATCTTTCTGGAGGTGATCATCGCGCCGGCGGTGGAGCCGGAGGCGCGGGACCTGCTGTCCAACAAGGCCAGGCTCCGGCTGCTCGAGGCGGGCCCGCCCGGGGTCACGCTGCTGGACCTGGACGTCCGCTCCCTGCCGGGGGGGTTGCTCGTTCAGACCTGGGACCGGGCCGGGTTCGACCGCGGGGGGTGCAAGGTGGCGAGCGCGCGCCAGCCCACCGACCGGGAGTGGGAGGAGATGGAGTTCGCGTGGCTGGCCGTCAAGCACGTCAAGTCGAATGCGATCGTGATCGCCCGGGACCTGGCCGCGGTGGGCGTCGGGGCGGGCCAGATGAGCCGGGTGGAGGCGGTCCAGATCGCGGCCCGCCGGGCGGCCGGCCGGGCCCAGGGCGCGGTGCTCGCCTCGGATGCGTTCTTCCCCTTCCCGGACGCCGTCGAAGAAGGGATCAGGGCGGGGGTCACGGCCGTGATCCAGCCCGGCGGCTCGGTCCGCGACGAGGAGGTGGTGGCGGCCGCCGACGCGGCCGCGATCGCGATGGTGATGACCGGCCGCCGGCACTTCCGGCACTGATGCGCCATGCCTTGAATCCCACATCTAGATGACTAGACTCGGCCCGTGAGCGCCACTCCCCGCCGTCCGCGGCCGCCAGGCGAGATGGAGAAGACGCGGGTCGCCAATCCGCGGGTCAGCTGCGGCTCCTGCCGCCAGTTCGACGGCTCCACCTGGTGCCGGCACTGGAGCTTCTTCACCACCGCGGACTCGCCGCCTTGCCGGTTCTTCAGGGCCGTCAAGCCGACCCCGGAGACCTGATCGCGAGCCGCGCCGGGCCGCGCCCAGGCCGACCGGTGCCGATCACAAGACCGCCAGGAGGAATCTGCCCATGGTCGCGGGTGGCACCTCGACCGTCACGCGATGCCCCACCTGTCTTCTCGGCCGCCGGGCCGCGGCCCCTGCTAGACTGGCGTGCGGCAGGTTCCTTTAAGCCGGTCCTGAGAGGCCGGGAAGGAGGTTTTTCGATGGCCGTAGCCCCCTCGGAGACGCAGCGCCTCGCGCACGTGGTCGAGAGCCAGCAGTTCTCCCGCCCGCTCCTCGACGAGATCATGAGGCGCGCCGACGAGATGAAGCGGGCACCGCATCTCAGCCAAGGACGGCTCCAGGGCCGGGTCATGGCGGCGCTCTTCTACGAGCCCTCCACCCGCACTCGCCTCTCCTTCGAGGCCGCAATGCTCCGGCTGGGCGGCCGGACGATCGGCACCGACAACGCCCGCGAGTTCAGCTCGGCCGCCAAGGGCGAGACCCTCGAGGACTCGATCCGGATCGTCTCTGGATACGCGGACGTGATCGTCCTCCGCCACCACCAGGAGGGCGCCGCCCGCCGGGCGGCGGTGGTCAGCGACGTGCCGGTGATCAACGCCGGCGACGGGAAGGGCCAGCACCCGACCCAGGCGCTGCTCGACCTCTACACGATCCGGGATGAGCTGGGCGGGATCGACTCTCTCACCGTCGCCATGGTCGGCGACCTCGCCAACGGGCGCACGGTGCGCTCGCTCTGCTACCTGCTGAGCAAGTACGGCGATCTCGATCTGATCTTCGTCGCCCCGCCCGAGGTGGCGATGGGCGAGGACATCAAGGCGCATCTCACCCAGCATCACGTCCGCTGGAGCGAGTCGGGAGACCTGGACGAGGCGCTGAGCCGGGCCGACGTCGTCTACCAGACGAGGATCCAGAAGGAGCGCTTTGCCGACCCCAAGGCCTACGAAAGGGTCAAGGGCGTGTACCGGATCGACGCGCGGTCGATGGGCCTGATGAAGCCCGACGCGATCGTCATGCATCCGCTGCCGCGGGTGGACGAGATCGCACCCGAGGTGGACTCAGACCCCCGTGCCGCCTACTTCCGCCAGGCTCGCAATGGACTGCACATCCGGATGGCGCTCCTGGACATGATCGTCAGGTGAGCCGGCCGCTGGCTCCGCGGCATCCGGTTGGCGCTCTGAAGGCGACCGTGATGGACGCCGCCGCGTTCCGCCGCAGCCTGACCCGCATCGCGCACGAGATCCTGGAGCGCAATCGCGGGCTCGAGCAGGTGGTCCTGGTCGGGATCATGTCTAAGGGTGATCTGATCGCCCGCCGGATGGCGGCCGCGCTCGAGGCCCTGGAGGGCGCCGGGCCGCCGGTCGGCGCCCTCGACGTGAGCCGGCACCGCGACGACCTCCATCTCCGGATCCCGGCCGCCCGGCCGCCCTCGCGGGTTCCCGAGATCGACGGGCGGACGGTGGTTCTGGTCGACGACGTCATCTATCGGGGGAGGACCGTCCGCGCCGCCATGGACGCTCTCATCGAGCTCGGCCGCCCGCGGGCGATCCAGCTCGCCGTGCTCATCGACAGGGGCCATCGCGAGCTCCCGATCCGACCCGATTACGTGGGCAAGAACGTGCCCACCGCCGACTCCGAGCGAATCGAGGTCTTCCTGGAGGAGCTCGACGGGGTCGATGCCGCGGTGATCGTCGGAGAGCGGCCGTGAGGCCCGCCGTGCTCGTCCTCGAGGACGGCCGGAGCTTCACGGGCCAGGCGCTGGGCGCCGACGTGGAAGGCCGGGGGGAGGTCGTCTTCAACACCGCCATGACCGGCTACCAGGAGATCCTGACCGATCCTTCCTACGCCGGGCAGATGCTCTGCATGACCTACCCCCTCCAAGGCAACTACGGAATCTCGGATTCGTGGTCGGAGTCGGTCCGCCCCTGGGCGCGGGCCCTGATCACGCGCTGGGTCTGCGAGGTCCCCGCCTGTTCCGAGGGAGATCGGTCGCTGGACGCCTACCTCCGGTGCCAGGGCATTCCCGGCATCTCCGGGATCGACACCCGGGCCCTGACGCGTCATCTGCGCGCGAACGGAGCCCTGCGGGCGGTCCTGGTCCACGAGCCGGCGGAGCCGGGCCGGGACCGGCTGGAAGAGCTGGCCGTGCGGGCGCGCGCCATCCCCCCGCTGTCCGACCAGGACCTCGTGGCCGAGGTGTCGCGAGGCAGCGTCGAGGAATGGCTGGAGCCGCTCCCGCGCGAGCTGAGAAGTGCCGCCGGGAGCCCTCGGAGCAGCGGCGAGGGGCTCACCATCGCGGTCGTCGACTACGGCGTCAAGGCCAACCTCCTGCGCTCGCTCCGGGAGCGCGGCTGCCGGGTGGTCGTCCTCCCTTGGACGGCGCGCTGGGACGACGTGCGGGGGGCGGGGGCGGACGGGCTCCTGCTCTCCAACGGTCCCGGGGACCCCGCCGTGCTCGAGGCACCGCTCGAGCTCTGCCGGGCCGCGATCGGGCGCATCCCGCTCTTCGGGGTCTGCCTCGGGCACCAGATCCTGGGCCGGGCCCTCGGCGGCACCACCAGCCGGCTGCCGTTCGGGCACCACGGCGCCAACCACCCGGTCAAGGACCTCACCACCGGCGCGGTGCTGATCACGAGCCAGAACCACGAGTTCCAGGTCGACGCGGACTCGCTCGCGGGGGGCCTCCGCGTCACCCAGGTGAACCTCCACGACCGGTCGGTGGAAGGCCTCGCGCACGAGCGCCTACCCCTGTTCGGCGTCCAGTACCACCCCGAGGGCGCCCCGGGGCCGCAGGACGCGCAGCACCTCTACGACCGGTTCCTGGACATGGTCCGGGAGGGCCGTCCGAGGGTTCACGCGGTCCCCGTCCCCCGCCAGGAGGGGCCGCGCAAGGTCCTCATCGTCGGGTCCGGGCCGATCGTGATCGGGCAGGCGGCGGAGTTCGACTACGCCGGCACCCAGGCCTGCCGGGCGCTCCGGGAGGAGGGGGTCGAGACCGTGCTCGTCAACTCCAACCCGGCCACGATCATGACCGACGAGGACGTCGCCGACGCGGTCTACATCGAGCCCCTCACCAAGGCGGTGCTGACCCGCATCATCGAGCGCGAGCGCCCCGACGCGCTGCTGCCCACGCTGGGCGGCCAGACCGGCCTCAACCTGGCCATGGAGCTTCACGAATCCGGAGTCCTGTGCCGGTACGGGGTTCGGCTGCTGGGCGCCAGCGCGGAGACGATTCGCAAGGCCGAGGATCGCGAGGCATTCAAGCGGATGCTGGCGGCGATCGGCGAGCCGGTGCCCGACTCCCGGGTCTGCGCGTCTCTCGACCAGGCGCGCGGGTTCGCCGCCGCGTGCGGCCTGCCCCTCGTGGTCCGCCCCGCGTACACGCTCGGCGGCACGGGCGGCGGCTTCGTGACCAGCGAGGACGAGCTGGATCGGGTGGTCCGGGGCGGCCTCGACGCCTCGCCGATCCACCAGGTGCTGGTGGAGCGGTCGCTGTACGGGTGGAAGGAGCTCGAGTACGAGGTCATGCGGGACGCGGGGGGGACCTGCATCACGATCTGCAACATGGAGAACCTCGACCCGATGGGCGTCCACACCGGCGATTCGGTCGTCGTCGCCCCCTCGCAGACGCTCTCCGACCGCGACCACCAGATGCTGCGCTCGTCGGCGATCAGGATCATCCACGCGCTCGAGATCGAGGGCGGCTGCAACGTGCAGTTCGCGCTGCGTCCGTGGGCGGCAGCTCCCGATTCACCCGGGGAGCCGGGGTCGGGCGGGGGGTCGCCGAGCCAGTACTATGTGATCGAGGTCAATCCCCGCGTCAGCCGGTCCTCGGCGCTGGCCTCCAAGGCGACCGGCTATCCGATCGCCCGGGTGGCGGCCAAGGTGGCCATCGGTCGCCGCCTGGAGGAGATCTCGAACCAGGTCACCGAGCGCACCTCCGCGGCGTTCGAGCCCGCCCTCGACTACTGCGTCGTGAAGATCCCGCGCTGGCCGTTCGACAAGTTCCCTGCCGGTGAGCGGCGGCTGGGCACCCAGATGAAGTCCACGGGCGAGGTGATGGCGATCGAACGCACCTTCGAGGCCGCCCTCAACAAGGCGCTCCGGTCGCTCGAGCAGGGCATTCCGGCGGCCGCCGAGCTGGCCGACGAGGCGCTGATCGACGAGCCCAACGACCGTCGCCTCTTCGCGCTCCTCGACCGGCTCCGGCAGGGCGCCGATCCCGCCGTCCTCGCCGCCCGCACCGGCATCGACCGCTGGTTCCTCGACCGGATGCTGGCCTCGCTCTCGCCGCCGGCCTCGGAGCGCTCCCTCACCTACAAGATGGTCGACACCTGCGCCGGCGAGTTCGAGGCCTCGACGCCCTACTTCTACTCCTGTCACGAGGAGGAGGACGAGTCCGGCCCGGTCGCGCCGGGCGGCCGCTCGGCCCTGGTCATCGGTTCGGGGCCGATCCGCATCGGCCAGGGGATCGAGTTCGACTACTGCTCGGTTCACGCGGCCTGGGCGCTGCGGGAGGCGGGCGTGCGGGCGATCATGGTCAACTCCAACCCGGAGACGGTGTCCACCGACTTCGACACCTCGGACCGGCTCTACTTCGAGCCCCTGGATGTGGAGGCGGTGACCGAGGTCGCTCGCTCGGAGGCCGTCGACGGTGCCTGCGTCCAGTTCGGCGGCCAGACCTCGATCAACCTCGCCGACCCCCTGAGCCGCAACGGGGTTCGCATCCTGGGCAGCTCGGTGGCGGCGATCGATCTCGCCGAGGACCGACGCGCGTTCGCCCGCGAGCTGGAGTCGATCGGCGTCCCCCAGCCCATCGGGGCGGCCACGAACTCGGTCGCGGAGGCACTGGCGATCGCAGAGCGGGTCGGCTATCCGGTCCTGGTGAGACCCTCCTACGTCCTCGGCGGCCGCGGCATGGAGATCGTCCGCGACCCGGTGGAGCTGGAGCGCTACATGGGCGGGGCGGTCTCGGCGCAGTCGCGGGGGCCGGTGCTGGTGGACCGCTATCTGGAGGGCGTCGAGGTCGAGGTGGACGCCGTCAGCGACGGGGAGACGGTGGTCATCCCCGGGATCATGCAGCACGTCGAGCGCGCCGGGGTCCACTCCGGTGACTCCTACGCCGTCTACCCGGCCCTGGGGCTGGAGCCGGCCGAGCTGGCCCAGATCGTCGAGCACACGATCCGCATCGCGCGGCACTTCCAGCTGCGGGGCCTGGTCAACGTCCAGTACGTCGTCCACGGCGGGACCGTCCACGCCCTGGAGGTGAATCCGAGGGCCTCCCGGACGGTGCCGTTCTTGAGCAAGGTGACGGGCGTCCCCATGGTCCGGCTGGCGACCCGGGTCATGCTCGGCGAGAGCCTGGCGGCGCTCGGCTGGGCCACCGGCCACGTGCCCGCCGGCTCCCTGGTGGCGGTCAAGGCGCCCGTCTTCTCGATGAACAAGCTGGCGGCCGTCGACTCCTATCTGGGGCCGGAGATGAAGTCGACGGGCGAGGTGATGGGCATCGACCGGGATCTCTCGCGGGCGCTCCAGAAGGCGTTCCTGGGCGCCGGAGTCGACGTCCGCGGGGGCACCTCGGCGCTGCTGACGATCGCGGACCGCGACAAGGCGGACGCGGTGCCCATCGCCCGGCGCCTGGTCGAGCTCGGCTACACGCTGATCGCCACCGAGGGGACCGCCGCGGGGCTGCGCCGGGCCGGCTTCTCGCCGCGGGTGGTGGCCAAGATCGGCGAGCCAGGCCCGACCGTGCTCAGCGTGATCGTGGACGGAGAGGTGGACCTGGTCCTCAACACGATGTCGAACGTCTATGCCAAGTCGCCGACCGGATCGGTGATCAGGGACGGCTTCGAGATCCGGCGCGCGGCCGTCGAGCGGCGCATCCCCTGCCTCACCTCCCTAGATACGGCGGCCGCGCTGACCGAGTCGGCGGCGGCCGTGGATGGCGAGCTCGAGGTACGGACCCTGGCCGAGTGGAGGCGGAGCCCTGTTCGAGTCTGAGGCGCCCCTGGTCAGCCGGCGCCAGGTCGCTCGCGACACCTGGGTACTGGGCTTCGAGGCGCACGAGGTGGCCGCGGCCGCCCGGGCGGGGCAGTTCGTCAACCTGGCTCTGCCCGGTGGCCCCCTGCTGCGGCGGGCGTTCTCGGTCTACCGTGCGCTGGACGGGATGGTGGAGATCCTCCTCCGGCCGGTCGGGGACGGCACCGGCATCCTGGCTGCGATGGAGGTCGGCGGCCACGTCTCCTGCCTCGGACCGCTCGGCCGAGGATTCGGGCTGGACCCGTCGGGGGGGCCGGTGGCGCTGCTCAGCGGGGGACTGGGGGCGGCGCCGATGCCGATCGCGGCGGCCGAGGCGGCCCGGCTCGGGCTTCCCGTGGTCTGGGTTCACGGCGCCCGCTCGGCGGCCGATCTCTCCTCGGAATGGTGGGGCGATCGGGTCGTCTGGGCGACCGTCGACGGCTCGCGAGGCCATCGCGGCAGCGCCGTCGAGGCGGTTCCGGCGCCCACCGGCCAGGTGCTCGCCTGCGGCCCCAATCCGATGCTGGCGGCGGTCGCCGAGCGATGGCCCGAGGCCCAGGTCTCGATCGAGACCTACATGGCCTGTGGAACCGGGGTCTGTCTGGGGTGCGCGGCTCCCAAGGCCGGCGGCGGTTACGATCGCGCCTGCACCGAAGGCCCCGTCTATCGGGCGGCGGACCTGGACTGGTCGCGGCTGCCGAGTCCGGCTCGCGTCGCGGTCGTGGGGTGAGCGCCAGATGAAGGCCCCTCCCGTCGAGGCCTCGCCTGACATGTCCGTCCGGGTCGCCGGCCTCACCCTCAAAGGGCCCGTGATGGCCGCCTCCGGCACCTTCGGCTATGGCACGGAGGTCCCCCTGCTCGATCGCCGCGTGCTGGGCGGGATGGTCTCCAAGGGGATCTTCCTGGACGCCCGCGCCGGGGCCCCTCCCCACCGGATCGTGGAGACACCTTCCGGGATGCTCAACGCGATCGGCCTCCAGGGCCCTGGAGTGGACGCCCTGATCCGTGACTATGCCCCGCTCTGGGCGAGCTGGGACTTCCCCGTCCTCGTCAACATCAACGGCGAGTCGGCGGTTGGCTACGCGGAGCTGGCGGCGAGGCTGGACGGGGTGCCGGGAGTGGCCGGCCTCGAGCTCAACATCTCCTGCCCCAACGTGGACCAGGGCGGCATCTGGTTCGGCAACGATCCCCGCAGCGCCGCCGCGGTCACCGCGGCCGTCCGCGCCCGGACCCGGCTGCCGCTCTGGGTCAAGCTGACGCCCGCCGTCAGCGACATCGCCGCCGTCGCCCGGGCCGTCGAGGGGGCGGGGGCGGACGCGATCACGGCGATCAACACGTTCGTCGGCATGAGCGTCGACCTCACCACGCTCCGGCCCCGGCTCGCGAACCGGACCGGCGGCCTCTCGGGGCCGGCGATCCGGCCCCTGGCGGTGTATCTCGCGCACCGCGTGGCCGCCGAGGTCGGCATCCCCGTGATCGGAATCGGCGGCATCAGTTCGGCGGAGGATGCGCTCGAGTTCCTGGTCGCCGGCTGCGTGGCGGTCCAGGTCGGCACGGCCACGTTCGTCGATCCGCGCGCCATCCAGCGTGTCCACGACGGCATCGCCGCGTTCCTCAGGATGCGGGGATGCGCCTCGCCCGCGGACCTTCCCCGCCTGACGGCCTGAGGAGAAGGGGATCCGATGCCGGCCGGTGGGCGGGTGCGGTCGTGCTCAGGATCGGGGCTTGCGCGGCGCCGAGCGTGCCAGCCTGCGGATCTCGTCCCATCCTGCACTGACGCGATCGAGCTCGCGGCTGAGGCGCTGGTTGCGTGCCCTCAGCGCCCGGTTCTCCCTGACCAGCAGGGTGACCAACTTCTGCGTGTCCTCGACCAGCCCCGCGAGCCCAGCGGAGGCCTTGGCCGGGCGGCTCTTGCGGATCACGAGACGATATTAAGTGCTGCACCGTGTGAAGCCGGAAGTCGATGTCAAGCGGAGGCGGCGCGGGGGCCGTCCGGGGGCGCCTCCAGCGTGAACACGGCAGGCCGGAAGACGCGGATCGCAACCAGCGTGGCGAGCGCCACCCCGGCCCCGATCGCCATCGAGGCGGGAGCGCCCAGGAGCGAGGCCAGGCTCCCCGCCTGGAGGGCGCCGATCGGGCCCACGCCGAGCAGAGCCTGCGCGTAGAGCGACATCACCTGGCCCCGAAGCCGGTCCGGCGTGGCGGTCTGGATGCGCGTGTTGGCGGTCGCCGTGAACGTGATCTGGCAGAATCCGGCCACGCAGAGCAGCCCGGCCGAGATCCAGAAGATGCGGCTGGCGGAGAGGGCGAGTAGTGTCGCCGTCCAGATCACGGCGACCCAGAACTGGACGCGGCCGCCGGGTCCGCGGCGGAAGTTCAGCACCAGCGTCAGCGCCCCCAGCAGCGAGCCCAGGCCCATGGATCCCATGAGGAATCCGAAGCCGGCGGCGCCGACCCCGAGCACGTCGTGCGCGAATAGCGGGATCAGGGTCAGCCGGTTCATCGCGAACAAGGAGACGATCGCGACGGTGAGCAGCATCATGCCCACCACCGGATCGCGAGGCGCGTAGACGGCCCCGTCCTTGATCCGGTCGTAGAGCGTGTTCCGGGTCCCGTCTCGAACCCGCACCGGGAGGTTTGTCATCATGACCAGAGCCACGATCGCGACCAGGTAGCTGACCGAGTTGGCGAGGAAGCAGAAGGGGATCCCGACCACCGTGATCAGGATGCCGGCCATCGAGGGCCCGACCACGGCGGCCGCGGTGAAGGCGGACGAGTTGAGCGCGATCGCGTTGATGAGGTCGTCGCGGCCGGCCATCTCGATCACGAACGCCTGCCGGGTGGGGAAGTCGAAGACGTTGATGGCCCCGATCGCGACCGCCGCCACCATCACCATCCAGAACTGCGCGAGGTGGGCGAGGCTGACCAGGAAGAGGGCGAAGACCGGCAGCATGAGGAGCGACTGCGTGACCAGCAGCACGCGCCGCCTCGGGAAGCGGTCGGCGATGAGGCCGCCGAAGGGGCCCGCGACCAGCATGGGCAGGTACTGCGCCGCCAGCACCAGGCCGACCTTGAACCCACTGTGGGTGATCTGGAGCACCAGCCAGGTCTGGGCGATGCCCTGCATCCAGGTCCCCACCGTCGAGATGACCTGGCCGGTGAAGAAGAGCCGGAAGTTGCGATGCCGCAGGGCTCCCGGCAGCCGGTACGGGCGGGCCGGGACAGCCGGCTGGGAGGTGGCCCTGAACACTTAAAGGTGATAATCGCACCGTGCCCGCCACCGACTTCCACCAGGAGCGCGACGGCCCGGCGGGCCCTCGTGGGCGGCCGTCCCGGAAGACCTGGGGGCCGGACCCGGAACCACCGGGCCGAGCCTCGATCCGGCGCCGGAGCCCTGGGTGAGGCGCCGGCGGTCGATCCTGTCCGTGCCGGGCAGCGAGGCCAGGTTCCACGAGAAGGCCGCCCAGGCGCCTGCCGACGAGGTCATGTTCGACCTCGAGGACTCCGTCGCGCCGGCGGCCAAGGAGCGCGCCCGGAGGCTGGTGGTGACCGCTCTCCGCACGCACTCTTACGAGGGGAAGGTGCGGTCCGTGCGGATCAACTCCTGTGCCTCCCCGCATTGCCACCAGGACGTGATTCACATCGTGAGCGAGGCCCGCCGGGGCTCCGCCTCACTGATCGACTGCCTGGTGGTGCCCAAGGTGGAGGAGCCCGCACACGTCCACTTCGTGGATCTTCTGCTGGGACAGCTGGAAGCGAAGCTCCAGCTCACCTCCAGGATCGGACTCGAGCTCCAGATCGAGTCCGCGCGGGGCCTCGAGGCGGTGGGCGCGATCAGCAGGTCCTCGCCTCGGATCGAGGCCCTCGTCTTCGGCCCCGGCGACTTCGCGGCCTCTCTCGGGCTTCCCACCCTGGAGGTGGGCGGGGGCGGCGAGGGCGGCGAGGGCGGGCGGGGGTTCGCCCCCGACTTCTGGCTCCCCTTCCTGGCCAGGATGCTGGTTTCGGCGCGGGCTGGCGGCCTGCAGGCGATCGACGGTCCCTACGGCGGGATCGGCGATCTCGACGGCCTGCGATCGCTCGCCGCCGCCGCCGCCCGGCTCGGCTACGACGGGAAGTGGGCGCTCAACCCGGCCCAGGCCGCGGTCCTGAACGAGGTCTTCACACCCTCGCCCGAGGCACTCGACCGCGCCCGGGAGATCCTTGCCGCCCACCGCCAGGCGGTGGACGACGCCAGCGCGGGCGCCTTGCGCCTCGGCGACGAGATGATCGACGAAGCCTCTCGCCAGCTCGCGCAGGCGATGGTCGAGCGGGCGGAGGGCTGATGCTCGCCTATCTCCTCTGGCACCGTCCGCGGCCGGGGGTGGACGTCGCCGGATACGAGCGCGACCTGGTCGAGTTCCTGCGCCTGGTCGCCGAGGCGCGGCCGGACGGGTTCCTGGGCTGCGGCAGCTCGCGGATCGAGGGGGCCACCTGGTCGGCGCCGGACGGGGCCGGCTACGAGGATTGGTACCTGCTCGAGGGCAGCTTCGGAATGGATCTGCTCAATGATGCTGCCGTGAGCGGCCCCTGCCGCGCACCCCACCGGCGGGTGGCGGCTGCCGCCACCGGGAC
>JBOHUX010000012.1:0-24569 GCA_050734915.1 Candidatus Dormibacteraceae bacterium | reverse complement strand
CGAGGAGTTCGAGGAGGGTCTGCGCTGCCGGGCTGCGCCGGTCCGCGACCACATCGGGCGGGTGGTGGCGGCGATCGGAGTCGCCGGCCCCGACCGCCGGCTCTCGCGCGGCCAGCTCGAGACGCTGGTCGAGCCCGTTACCCGGGCCGGTCTCGAGCTCTCCCGCAACCTCGGGTTCTTGACTCCGACGGCCCAGCCGGCAGCGGCGGCCGTCTCCTGAGCGCCCCCGCCGGCTCCACCCGCCCCGACCTGGGCGAGTTCGCCCACGGCCAATTCCGGACCGATTACGAGGATCGTCCCGATCTCCAACAGCTGCGGCGCGACCGCGTCGCCCGGGCTCGGGCCGCCATGGCTGCCGCCGGCCTCGACGGGCTGCTGGTCTGGAAGGACGAGAACGTCCGCTATCTGTCCGGGCTCCGCGCCCAGATCATCGCCGGCAAGAGCTCGGTTCTCAACGGCTGCCTTCTGCTGCCTGACGCGGAGCCGATCCTCCTCTGCTCGGGCGGAGAGCTTCAAAGGGTGCGGGTGGTCATGCCCTGGATCGAGGAGGTGCACCCGGTCCCGATCATGGAAGCCCGGGGCCTGATCCGGGGAGTGGTCTCGGAGACGATCTTGCCCCTGCTCCGGCGGCACGGGCTGGAACGCGGCCGCCTCGGGCTCGACGAATCCGCCTTCGCCCTCGTGGAGGCCTTCGGCGAGCTCGCCCCAGGCCTTTCCCTGGCCGATGGCGACACCGCCATGCAGGCGGCCCGGAAGATCAAGCTGCCGGCCGAGATCACGATGATGGAGGAGGCGTGCGCGATTGGGGAGGCTGTCACCACCGCCGCCATGGAGGCCATCAGGCCCGGCGCCCGGGAGACCGACGTGGTCGCGGAGGCGATGCACGAGCTCTACCGGCTGGGGGGCGAGATGCCGCACGTGGTGACCCCCTTTGTCGCCTCGGGGGAGCACATGGCGCCGCCCAACCGCATCCCCTCCGACAAGATCATCCGGGAGGGCGACCTCGTCTTCATCGACATCGGCGCCATGTGGTCGGGGTACTTCGGCGACCTCGGCCGGACCGTCATCTGCGGCAAGCCCAGCAGGCGCCAGCAGGAGGTCTACACCGCCGTCCACGAGGCGCTGGCGGCGGCCACCCGGGCGATGTCGGCCGGCAGCACCAATGACGACGTGGCGGCGGCGGTCCACGGCGCGGCGGAGCGCCACGGGTTGGCCGGCAACTTCATCAGCCTCTTCATCGGGCACGGGGTGGGGATGGGTGCCAACGAGCCTCCCTACATCGGGGAAGACCTGCCCGGTGCCGAGACGGTGACGCTCGAGGAGGGCATGGTCTTCGCCGTGGAGCCTTTGATCTGGGTCCCCGGCGTGCGCGGAGGCGGCGGCGTGCGCCTCGAGGACTCCATCCTGGTCACCGCCGGAGGCGGCCGCGCCCTCACCCGCACCGCCTTCGACGACCGGCTCCTGATCTGAGGCTGCTTTTCAGGCGACCGCCGTCCGCACCACCTCCACCACCCGGCCCTCGCGTGCCGAGGTGGCGATGGCGCCCGTGATCTCGACGCTGCGCAGGCCGTCGAGCCCGCTTGCGAGCGGATCTCGATGCTCGGCGACCGCCCTGGCGAAGTCCTCGATCGAGCGGCGGAAGGAGTCGTGGGTGCTCTCCGGAATCACCTTCTCACCCTCGGCGGTGGTCACCCGCAGCTCGCCGTCCTGGGCGTGCCGGCTCAGGTTCACCCCCAGGATCCGCCCGGCCGAACCGTAGATGTCGATGTCGTTCTGGCGGTGCACGATGGCCTGGTTGCAGTTCACATAGGCCAACGTCCCCGACTCGAAGCGCAGCAGGGTCAGCGCCAGCTTCTCCAGCTCGCCGCTCCGGCCGGTGTCGAACATGGCGGTCACCTCGGTCACCTCCGAGCCGGCCAGGAACCGCAGCAGGTCGAAGAGGTGAACGCCGATGTTGTTGACCGAGCCCAAGCCGGCCAGGGTGGGGTCGGCTCGCCAGCCCTTGAACCCGACACCTCCCGAGGCCTGCTCGGCCTGGATGGCGAGGACGTCACCCAGGGCTCCCGAGCGGATCAGCTCCTGGGCCCACTGTGCCCAGGCCGTGTGTCGCATCTGGAAATTGACGCCCAGCCGCACGTCGGCCCGCCGGCATTCCTGGATGGAACAGACCGCCTCGGCGCTGTTCATGGCCATCGGCTTGTCGCAGAGCACGTGCTTGCCCGCTCGGGCGGCGGCCACGATCTGCTCGGTGTGGAATCGGTTGGGGGTGGTGATCAGCACCGCCTCCACCTCGGAATCCGCCAGCATCTGCCCATAGTCGGTCCACGCCCGGCCACCGCCATGGCGGGCGACGAAATCCTCCGCACGGGACCTATCGCGGCTTGTCGCGCCGACCAGGCGGGCGCCCTCGACGCTGGTGATGGCGGGCGCCATCACCTTGTCGGCGTGCCCGCCGGTGCCGACGATTCCCCATCCGATTCCCATCGAAGCAACCCTCCTTGATCTGAAGCTCGGCCGGCGAAGAGGCTACCCTGCGATCAGCGATCGCCGGGCGGACCATGAAGAGGAAACCATGAAAGCGATGTGCGTCGTCGGATACGGCCGCCCGCTCGAATTGATGGAGAGGCCGCGCCCAAAGACGCCTCCGGGCTCCGCGCTGATCGAGGTGCTCGCCTGCGGAGTCTGCTTCAGCGACGTCAAGACCATCCGCGGGCACATGCCCTACTCAGACGGGCTCGCGCTCCCACACGTGCCCGGACACGAGGTCTCGGGACGCGTCATCGAGGTCAACGGGGAGGGCGCGGTCGCTCCCGGCGACCGGGTGGTGCTCTTCCACAACTGGGCCTGCCACCGCTGCCCCTCCTGCCGGCGGGGTGAGGAGAACCTGTGCCAGAACCTCACCGCCTGGATGGGCTTCACCCACCAGGGCGGCTTTCAGGAATACCTGGCGGCACCGCTCGAGGTGCTGATCCCGGTCCCCGACTCGATTCCCGCCACCACCGCCCCGGCCCTCACATGCGCGATCGGCACCGCCTACCGGGCGACCGCCGTCCGGGGGGCGGTCCGGCCCGGCGAGCGGGTGGTCGTGCTCGGCCTGGGCGGCGTCGGCCTGCACGCCCTGCAGATCGCGCATGCGGGCGGCGCGCGTACCCTGGGCGTAGACGTCAGCAGCGCCAAGCTCGACCCCGCGCGCGAGTTGGGCCTGGACCCCCTGGCCCTGGCCGTCGATCTCGAGGCCGCGGCCCGCGACTTCACCGTGGGCGAGGGGGCGGACGTGGTCATCGAAACCACCGGGGTGCCGGCCATGATCGAGCGCGCCCGGGCCATCAGCCGGCCCGGCTCCCGGATCGTCGCCGTCGGCTATCGGGTGGGGGAGCTGATGCACGTGCTCAGCGATCAGTTCGTGCTCTGGGAGAGCACCCTGCTCGGCTCGCGGTACTGCTCTCGCGCCGACATGGAGCACGGCATCAGTCTGGTCGCCCAGGGGCTGATCCGGCCCGTGATCGGAGCCGTCCTGCCTCTCGAGGAGGCGGACACCGCCGTCGAGATGCTGGAGGCGGGAGAGGCGGTCGGCCGGCTGGTACTCAGCGTTCGAGCCTGAGGCCCCGCCGGGGGTCGGCGGCTCCTCTCACCAAGCCTTGACGCCCGGCCCGGGGACGAAC
The DNA here is from genome assembly GCA_050734915.1 of Candidatus Dormibacteraceae bacterium. GTDB lineage: Bacteria > Chloroflexota > Dormibacteria > Dormibacterales > Dormibacteraceae > JBOHUX01. The sequence goes on along the minus strand of JBOHUX010000012.1, from coordinate 20,907 downwards.
CGGCCGGTCCCCGGTCCGGCGGTTAGCGTTCCCTCGCCGGCGACCCGGATCCCGCGCAGGTAGGTGGCCACCGCCCGCCCCTGGAGCACCCTCCCGCTGAGCGGCGACCAGCCCGCCTTGGAGAGCACGTCCCGGTCACTCACCGTCCACTTGGCGCCGGGGTCGATGAGAACCAGGTCCGCGTCGGAGCCGGGTTCGATCCGGCCCTTGGCGTGGAGCCCGTAGAGCCGGGCCGGTGTCCGCGAGTACGCCTCCACTACCCGTTCGTAGCTGACCAGGCCCCGGGCGGCGCCATCGAGCAGGACGGACAGCGTCGTGTCGATGCCCGGCACGCCGAAATGCACATCCCAGATCGACCCCTCCGACTTCTGCTCCCGGGTCGAGGGAGCGTGGTCGGTGGAGATGTAGTCGATCTCGCCGGCGCCGAGGGCCGCCCACATGCGATCGAGATCGGCGCCGCTCCGGGCCCTGGCCGGCGGCGTGAACTTGCGCAGGGCGCCCTCTTCGACGACCTCGTGCTCGAGCAGGGTCAGGTACTGGGGGCAGCTCTCGACGTAGAGGCGGCTGCTGGCGTCGCGATTGCCGCCGGCCACCTCCAGCACCCCCGTATGGCTGGCATGGGCGATCACCACTCGGGCTCCGCTCCCCCTCGCCAGCAGGGCGGTCAGCGACACCGCGGCGAGCTCCGCCTCGCGGCTCCGCCAGAGGGGGATGACGGCGCCGTCCTGCCGTCCCTCCGCGCGTAGCCGGGCCTCGGCCGCGGCCGTCAGCGAGCCGTCCTCGCAGTGGACCAGGCAGATCGCGCCCAGCTCCCCGACGATCGCCATCAGCTCCGCCAGGCAGGCTGCGTCGAACCCGGGTACGCCATGGGTCGTGCAGGTGAAGGCCTTCACGAACGTCGCTCCGGCGTCCCACACGTCCGCCACCTCCGCCAGCCGGTCCGGCCAGGCGTGGGCCGCGAGCCCGAAGTCGACGTGGGACCGACCCGCCAAGTAAGCCGCTTTCTCCCTCAGCTCCTGCGCGCTCCGCACGGGGCCGGAGTGGGAGTGCTCGACGACGGTGGTCACTCCCGCCCGGGCGGCGGCGGAGCTGCCGGCCGGGAAGTCCTCGCGATCGGTCGCGGACGGGTCCATGAAGTGGACGTGGACGTCCACCATCCCCGGCATCACCATCAGGCCGCCGGCGTCCACGATCTGGCGGGCGCGTTCCCGTGCTGCGCTCACGGCGGCGATCCGGCCCCCCGCCACGTAGACGTTCGCCCGGCGCCGGCCATCGTGGGTGATCACGGTACCGCCCTCGATGCCGAGCTCGAAGCCCATCAGCGCTCTCGGCCCTCGAAATCGGGCGCCCTGAGATCGCCTACCATTTCTCTCGCGTGAAAGCCTGGCACATCGACGCCTGGGACGGCCCCCTGACGCTGTCCCAGGTACCCGACCCCCGCCCCGGCGAGGGTGAGGTGCTGGTTGGCATCGAGGCCTGCGGGGTCGGCCTCACGGTGCTCAACTGCATCCACGGGGATCTCGGCAGCGACCTCGCCAACCTGCCTCGAGTCCCCGGCCACGAGCTGGTGGGCAGGATCGTCGAGACCGGGCCCGGCGTCGATCGGTCCCGGACCGGCGAGCGCGTGACGGCCTACTTCTATCTCTTCTGCGGCCGCTGCCGGAACTGCCTGGTCGGCCGCGAGCCACTGTGCGAGAGACTGGCCGGGTACCTCGGGGTGGACCGCGACGGAGGCTACGCCGAGCTGGTCGTACTGCCCGAGCGGAACGCGATCCCGCTCCCGGCCGGCCTCGACCCGGTGGCGGCGACGGTGGTCGCGGACGCCGTCGCCACCCCCGTCCATGTCGCCCGCCGGGCGGGGATGGCGCCGGGGGACAGGGTCGCCGTGGTCGCCGCGGGCGGCGGGGTGGGCATCCACATGGTGCAGGTGGCCCGGCTCTGGGGTGCGGACGTGGTGGGGTTGGACCGCCATCCCGGCAAGCTCGGTTACCTGCGCTCCGAGCTGGGGGTGGCGGCGGTCGACTCCTCCGACTTCGCACGGCTGCTGCTGCCTCCCGGTTGGGACGGCCGCTGCGACGTGGTGGTCGACTTCCTGGGCACCCCGGACAGCCTTCGCTGGGCGCTGTCCGCGCTCCGGGAGGGCGGCCGGTTGGTCACCCTGACCACCTTCCGGGGCGTCGAGGCCACCCTCTCCCCTCGCGATCTCGTCCTCCGCCAGCTCAGCGTGCTCGGCTCGCGCTACGCGGCTCGCCACGACCTGGATCTGGCGGCACGGCTGGTGGCGAGCGGGCGCGTCCGTCCGGTCATCGGTCGCCGGGTCGGAGCCGAGGGGGCCCTCGCCGTCCACGCGGAGCTGGGCGAGGGGAACCTGCTGGGCCGCGGGGCACTGGTCTGGAGCTGAGAACGCCTCGGACTCGACATTCACTCGACAGGGACGTGCGACAGCGTTAATCTGCATGTGCGGATTCTGAGTACAGGAACTCGTTTTCGCGCTGCGAAATGGCGAGCCAACAGCCAGCGAGGATGAGGTTCATGGACAGTCAGCTCACGTACTCCGCACGGTTCCCGGGTCGGCCTTGATGGCCCTCCGGGTGGTAGTCACCGATCACGTCTTCGAAGATCTCGAGATCGAGCGCTCTCTGCTGGGCGCCATCGGCGCCGAGGTCTTCCAGGCACCGGCGACCGACGAGGTGACGCTGGCCGGTCTGGCCCGGGAGGCGGACGCCATGCTGGTCTGCTATGCACCCATCACCAAGGCTGTGATCGACGCCGCGGCGGGGCGCTGCCGGATCATGGCCCGCTACGGGATCGGGTACGACAACATCCCCGTCGAGGCGGCCACCGCGGCGGGAATCCTGGTCACCAACGTCCCCGACTACTGCATCGAGGAGGTGGCGGACCACACCGTCGCGCTCCTGCTCGCCTGCGCCCGGGGACTGATCCCCGCCGCCCGCTCGGTGGAGGGCGGGGAGTGGCGGGTGCCACGATCGGGCGTCCACCGCCTGCGCGGCCGGCGGCTCAGCCTACTCGGCCTGGGACGGATCGGTCGCCGGGTGGCGGAGCGGGCGCTGGCCTTCGGATTGGAGGTGGCCGCCCACGACCCCTACGCTCCTCCCGGGGGGGCGGGCATCCGTGCCGCCGCCAGCGTCGAGGAGGCGATCGCCGAGGCCGATTTCATCTCGCTTCACATGCCCCTGACGCCCCAGACGCGGCACCTGATCGGCGACTCCACGATCGCCCTGATGCGGCACGCGCCAGTCCTCGTCAACACCTCTCGTGGCGGCCTCGTGGACCTCGACGCCACGGTGAGGGCGCTCGACGATGGGCGGCTGGCGGCGGTCGGGCTCGACGTCACCGACGTCGAACCGCTGCCCCCACTTCATCCGCTGCGCTCCCATCCTCGCGCGCTCATCACCCCCCACATGGCCTTCTACTCGGCCGAGGCCCAGGACGATCTCCAGGCCCGGGCCGCCGAGGAGGTCGTCCGACGGTTGCAGGGCCAGGCGCCGCGATCTCCGGTCAACCCCCAGGTCCTGAACCAGGGGGCCCGGTGAGGCAGCGCCGGCCGGCGCCGATCGCCACCTTCCCCGACCTGGCGGGCAAGGTGGCCGTGGTCACCGGCGGCTCCAAGGGCATCGGGGCGGCCACCTGCCGCCAGCTGGCCGCCAACGGGGTGAAGGTGGCCGTTCTCGCCCGCCACCAGGCCGGCATCGACGCCATGGTCGCCGAGCTGGGGGGGCTGGGGGCGGAGGCGCTCGGGCTGAGCGCCGACTGCACCGACCTCGCCTCGCTTGCCGGCGCCCGCGACCGGGTGGTGGCCGAGCTGGGCCCGGTCGACATCCTGGTCGCGTTCGCCGGCGGCTTCGGGGCCGCGACCCCGATCGAGGAGATCTCGGAGGAGGAGTGGCGCTTCGTGATCGACTCCAATCTCACCTCGACCTTCCTGACCGTCAAGACCTTCCTGCCCGGGATGACAGCTCGCGGCGAGGGGTCGATCGTGACCATGGCCTCCAACGCCGCCCGCCTCCTGGACATCAAGCTCACGGCGTCGTACGCGGCGGCCAAGGCGGCGATCGTGATGTTCACCCGACACGTCGCCAAGGAGGTCGGGCCGCGCGGTGTGCGCGTCAACTGCATCGCCCCGGCGACGACCATGAGCGAGCGGATCGTGGTTCTGATGCCACCCGAGCGGCTCGAGGAGATCGCCGCGCTGTCACCGCTGGGCCGGATCGGGATCCCCGAGGACACCGCCGCCGGGGTCCTCTACCTGGTCTCGGAGTCGGCGGGATGGATCACCGGCATCACGCTCGACGTGGCCGGCGGCAGGATCATGCTGTGAGCGAATCGCCGGCCGGCGCCACGCTCAACAGGCCCCAGTTCGGACTCGATCCCGAGCTCGACCGGCTGCGGCGACAGGTCCGCGAGTTTGCGGTCGGCACCCTGCGGCCGCGGGCGGCGGGGATGGAGTGGGCCGCCGACCCCGCCGGGCGGATCGCGTGGGACCTGGTCGAGGAGGCCTCGAGGCGGGGCTGGCGGACCTACGGGCTTCCCCGCGAGGACGGCGGTGGAGGCGGCAGCGCGCTCGCCGTCTGCGTGCTGATCGAGGAGCTCGCCTTCGGCGACATGGGCTTCGCGGTGGTCATCGACCAGACGCTCAAGGTTCAGCGCATCCTCGCCCGGCTCGCCGGCGGGCAGGCTCGCCGGCACTTCCTGGCCCGCTTCCTGGCCGATCCCCGTTCGGTGCTGGCCATCTGCTTCACGGAACCGGAGACGAGCTCCGACTACATGATCCCCAAGCCCGACTTCCGCTTTCGCACCAGGGCCGAGCGGAGGCCGGACGGAAGCTGGGTTCTGAATGGCTACAAGCGATATATCTCGAACGGGTCCGACGCCTCCTTCCTCGTGGTCTTCGCCTGCACGGATGAGAGCCGGCCCGCCCAACTCGGCACCAGCGCCTTTCTGGTCGAGCCCGGCACCCCTGGGTTCGAGGTGGAGACGGTGCACGAGAAGATCTCCCAGCGCACCATCAACAACGCGGCGCTCCGGTTCACCGACGTTGTGCTCGAACCCTGGCGGCTCCTCGGTGAGGCCCATTCCGGGTACGCGGGCTGCCGCGAGATCCTCAAGGAGAGCGCGATCGAGGCGGGCGCCACCACCCTCGGCAGCGCCCGCGCCGCCTACGAGATGGCGGTCGAGCACGCCCGCCGGCGGGTCCAGGGGGGCGCCCCGCTGATCGAGCACGCCAACGTGCGCTGCCGGCTGGCGGACATGTACTCGGAGCTGGAGGCGGCTCGGAGCCTGATCTGGCGGGCCGCCTGGGCGGTCGAGAACGACCCCGACTATGACTACCGGCTCAGCAGCGCCGCCAAGGTGGTCGCATCCGACATCGCGGTCAAGGTCTGCCTGTCGGCGATGGAGATCCACGGCGGTCTCTCCATCATGTACCGGGACTCGGGCGTCGAGAAATGCCTGCGTGACTGCCTGTCCTTCCTGCATTCGGATGGGGCCCAGGACTCACACCGGCTGCGAATCGCCGACCTCATCGCCGGTTCCGACGACGATCGTTTTCTGGAGAGCACACCATGAGGATCGACGTACACAACCACGCCATCCCGCCGCCGGCGGTGGAACTCCTGCGCAGCGACCCCGCCTACCGGGTGACCGTGGACGGTGACCGGATCAGCGGCGGCAACCACGTCAGCTACACCCTCTTCAACTCCTTCGTGGACCCGGCCGCCAAGCTCGCCGAACTGGCCGCGAACCGCCTCGACGCCGCGGTCGTCTCGGCTGCCCCGCCAGTCTTCTACTACGACCTCGACGTGGCCGCGGGGGAGAGGATGTGCCGGGCGGTCAACGAAGGGCTGTGCCGGTTCTGCCGCCACCGGCCGGACCGGCTGCGCTGGATGGCGCACGTTCCCATGCAGGCTCCCGCGCGCGCCGTCGCCGTCCTCGAGGAGGCGCGCAGCGCGGGCTGCGCCGGCGTCGAGGTGGGCACCTCGGTCAACGGCCGCCGGCTCGACGAGGACCGTTACGAGCCTTTCTGGGCGGCCGCGGAAGAGCTGGGGCTGCCGGTCATGCTGCACCCCGCTTACAACGCGGCCAACGCCGCGCTCGATCCCTACTACCTCCAGAACGTGATCGGCAATCTGCTGGAGACGACGGTCGCCATCGAGCGGCTGATCTGCGCGGGGGTGCTCGACCGCCACCTTGGCCTGCGGATCGTGCTCGTCCACGGGGGCGGCTACTACCCTTTCCAGGGCGGCCGGCTGCGCCATGCGCGGGGAGTACGCCCCGAACTCGAGGGCGCGCCCCAGGACCCGTTCGCCTATCGCGGCCGGGTCTTTGCGGACACGATCACCCACGACCGGCAGGCGCTCGATTTCCTGGTCACCAAGATGGGCGCCGAGAGCGTCGTCATGGGAACCGATCTGCCGTTCGACATGGCAACGGCGGACCCCGTCGGCGCCCTCGAGGAGGCGGTCGGGCAGGCCACGTCCCGGATCATCGCGGAGGAGAACCCCGCCCGCCTGTACGGGTTCGAGAACTGAGGAGAGCATGCATGGCAGACCAGCCCTGGAAGACCCACGACTACTTCGTCAGCCCCTGGAACTACCAGTCCGAGGTGACCGAGTCCTACTCCCCGCCGGACCGACTCGAGGTCCACGACGTCACCCTCCGGGACGGCGAGCAGCAGGCGGGTGTCGAGTTCACCGCCGATGAGAAGGTCCGCATCGCCGAGGCCCTGGCCGAGGCCGGAGTGCAGCGCATCGAGGCGGGGCTGCCTGCCGTCTCCCCGTCCGACGCCGAGGCGGTGAGGCGGATTGCCGGGGCGGGACTCCCGTCACGCATCTTCGCCTTCTCCCGCTGCATGGTCGACGACGTCAAACGTGCCCTCGACACGGGCGTCGAGGGTATCGTCATGGAGATCCCATCCAGCCAGCACATCATCGAGCTCGCCTATCGCTGGGAGTACGAGAGGGCGCTCGAGCTGACCGTCGAGTCGACCCGCTTCGCCCATGAGAACGGCCTGGCGGTGTCCTTCTTCCCGATCGACTCGACCCGCGCCGACATCACCAGCTTCCTCAACATGATCGAGCTCATCGCCCGGGACGGGCACATGGACTCCCTGGCCCTGGTCGACACCTTCGGGGTGCTCTCTCCCCAGGCCGCGGCGTTCATGACCCGGAAGGTCAAGGAGCGCATCGACAAGCCCCTCGAGGCCCACTTCCACATGGATTTCTCGCTCGGCGTCGCCAACACCGTGATGGCCGTCGCGAGCGGCGTCGGCACGGTCCAGGTCTCGGTCACCGGGATCGGCGAGCGGGCCGGCAACACGCCCCTCGAGGACACGGTGATGGCGCTCAAGACGATGTTCGCCATCGACGCCGGGATCGACCTGTCCAAGCTCTATCGCCTCTCCCGCCTGGTGCGGGAGGCGGCTTCGATCCCGGTCCCACCCAACCGGGGCATCGTCGGCGACCGGCTCTTCCACGTCGAGTCGGGGATCATCGCAAGCTGGGTCAAGAACATCGGCAGCGAGCACCTCACCGAGGCCTTTCCGTTCCGGCCCGAGATGGTCGGCCAGAGCGGACCCGAGATCGTCCTCGGCAAGGGCAGCGGCCTCGACTCGGTCATGATATGGCTCGACAAGCTGAACCTCGGGCCCGCCAACGAGGAGGAGATGGGCGCCATCCTGCAGGAGGTGAAGGCCCTCTCGCTGCAACGCAAGGGCCTCCTCGACCAGGACGATTTCGGCCGCGTCGCCGTGTCCGTCCTCGGGCGGCCGGCGAGGACGTGAGCGAGGCCGCCGTGGGGGGCGCCCACCCGGAGCCCAGACTCTACCGGGACCTGGCTGAGGTCACCTTGCTGGGCAGGCGCCTCAAGGTGCTCGACCTCTCGCGGGAGATCTCCCCGGACATCCCCGTCTATCCCGGACACATGAAGGTCGCCATCTGGGACCACATGACCCACTCCGAGTCCCGCCTGCGCCTTGGCGACACCCCCTTCCGCGGCTACGCGGTCAAGGGCATCGCGCTCTGCGACCACGACTCGACGCACATGGACGCCGTCTACCACTTCAATCCCGACCGGCCCGACCTCACCAGTGAGGCCTTCTCGATCGAGAACTGCTTCACGGAGGCGGTCTGGATCGATGTCTCCGACGTCGAGCCGAGGACCCACATCACGCTCTCCCGGGTCCGCGCCGCCCTCGGGGCGGCCGGCGTCGGGCGCGTTCCCGCGGGCGGCTCGCTGATGTATTACACCGGCGCCGCCCGCCGCTGGGACGACCCACTGGCCTACCTGAGCCTCTATCCGGGGCTCGACGAGGAGGCCTCGCGGTGGATCCTCGACCAGGGCGTCGTCAACGTCCTCACCGACGCGGTTTCGACGGATAGCCCGGCCGACCTCACCTACCCCAACCACCGGACCCACGCCGAGTATCTCGTCAACCACACCGAGCTTGTCAACAACATCGAACGGATCCCCCGGCACGAGGGGTTCTCGCTGATGGTGGTGCCGCTGCGCCTGGTCGGCTGCACGGCCTCGCCCGTCCGCATCTTCGCGCTGTGGGAGGCCTGAGGGCGGCCTCGGGCCGGATCAGCACCGGGTGGCGCGGGCGGTCAGGAAGAGCGTCGAGCGCCGGTTGAGGTCGGACTGGGGATCGCGGTCCTCGAGCCGGCGGAGGTCGGTGACGACCGTTCGGTCGAGGCCGGCCGCGTCCGGCCAGTCGATCTCGATGCAGTTGCCCGCCGGGTCCCGGACGTACATCTGCGCGCAGCCCCCGGGAAGCTCGTAGACGTGGTGGCCGAAGGTCTCCCGATCCCAGATCCCCATCTCTGCCGCCCGCCGGTAGCAGGCTTCGAAGTCGTCGACGGTGATGGCGACGTGGTGGAACCGCGGGGCCTCCACCGGCTGCACGAAGAGATGGAGCTGGAGATCGCCGATCCGCATCCACTGGACGGGGAATCCGAAGTTGGGAGTGGGGACGGGCTCCAGGCCCAAGAAGTCCCGGTAGAAGCGCGTCGACACACCCAGGTCCCGGGCGCTGATGCTGACGTGGTTGAGACTGATGCCTACCATGGGAACCGTCCTGCTCGGATTCTAACGGGGGGCCGCGAGCGGCCCGGCAGACCGCCTTGACCATGCCTGGCAGCCGCCGGTTGCCGGTGAACCGGCCTGGTCCCTGATGAGAGGCGCATCCTGCTGGCGCCGAGGGAACGCCCGATCCTGTCGCCGCCGGCGCGCGTCGCGCTCACGGGCTGATCAGATGGTTCCCTGCCGCCCCAGATCCGCGATCCTTCCGGGATCTATGCCCAGCTCGGCGAGGATCTCCTGGGTGTGCTCGCCCACCGCCGGCACAGGTCCCATCGTCGGCTCGAAGCCGCCCATGATCCAGGGGGGGAGCAGTGCCGGCACCCGGCCGCCGGGGGTATCGATCTCCTGCCAGCGGTGCCGCGAGGTGAGCTGAGGGTGATCGATGAAGCCGGCCATGTCGTTGAGATGGGCGAAGGCGATCCCCGCCGCCTCGAGCCGGCTCTCCGCCTCGTCCCTGGGCATGGCGGCCATCGCCTTCCCGATCACAGCCTCCAGTTCGGCCCGGTTGGCCACCCGGTCGGGGTTGCTCACGTAGCGGGGGTCGGTGGCCAGGTCCGGCCGCTCCAGCACCATCTCGCAGAAGCGCCACCACTCCCGCTCATTCTGGACGGCGAGGAACAGCGCCGGGCCCTTCGCCGAAGGGAAGGGCCCGTAGGGGACGATGGCGGCGTGGCGGGCGCCGGTGCGGGGGGGCGGGGTTCCCGAGCCGGCGGTGAAGTGGGCAGGGTAGCCCATCCACTCCGCCAGGGCGTCGAACACCGAGACCTCGAGCGCGGCGCCCGCGCCGGTGCGCTCCCGCCGGTACAGGGCGACCAGGATCCCGGACAGCGCGTACATCGCGGCCGCGATGTCGGCCACCGAGATCCCGGCCTTGGCCGGCGATTCCGGGCTGCCGGTGATCGACAGCAGCCCGGTCTCGCACTGGATCAGGAGGTCGTAGGCGCGGCGGTCCCGGTAGGCGCCCCCGCTCCCGTAGCCGGAGATGTCGCAGACGATCAGGGCCGGGTGATCGGACCGCAGCCTCTCCGCCCCCAGGCCCAGTGTCTCCGCCGCCCCCGGCGCCAGGTTCTGGACGAAGACGTCCGCTTGGGAGATCAGCTGGACCAGGATGGCGAGCCCGTCCGGGTCCTTGAGGTTGAGGGTCAGCGACTCCTTGGAGCGGTTGGTCCAGACGAAGTGGCTCGACATCCCGGCCACGGTGGTGTCGTAGGCGCGCGCGAAGTCGCCCGAACCGGGTCGCTCGATCTTGATCACCCTCGCTCCCAGGTCGGCCAGCTGCCGGGTCGCCAAGGGGGCGGCGACGGCCTGCTCGACGGCGACCACGGTGACGCCTTCGAGGGGCAAGGGGAGGGCCAAGCCGCGTCAGCCTCGCGTCATCGGCGGCCGGGCATGCGAACGGACTCTCGGCACCCCCCGATCATCGATCCAGGATATAGAGATCGGCGCCCGGGGTTCGGCAGGCGGCCGATCTCGACGCGGTCGGCGGCCGGACCTGAATAGACTGGCAGCGACATGCCGCTTGCCAACCCCTTCGATTTCAGCGGCCAGGCGGTGGTCATCACCGGACCCACGGGCGGCCTCGGACGGCCGATCGCGCTCGCCTTCGCGGAGGCGGGCGCCGACCTCGCCCTCGCCGACGTGGCCAAGACGCCGCTGGAGGAGCTAGCCGAGGAGGTCCGCGCGCGCGGCCATCGGGCTCTCGCCATGACGGTGGACGTCCGTCGCGCCGCCGACCTGGAGGCGTTGGTGAAGCGGGCGCTGGCCGAGTTCGGTCGCATCGACGTGCTCGTCAACCTGGCCGGCGTCATCCGTCGCATGCCCGCCCTCGAGCAGCCGCTGGACGTCTGGGAGCAGCAGGTGGACGTCAACCTCAAGGGCACCTGGCTCGCCTGCCGCGCCGTGGCGCCGGCGATGCTGAGGGAGGGAAGGGGGAAGATCATCAACTTCGCCTCCGGGGCGGGCTTCCACGGCTTCGCCGGCTACCCCGCCTACACGCCCTCCAAGCATGCCGTGGTCGGGCTCACCAAGGTGCTCGCGATCGAGTGGAGCGGCCGGGGAGTGAACGTCAACGCCGTCGCTCCGGGCTTCACCGACACCCCGCTCAACCAGGACGTTCTCGACGACCCCGAACGGCGGCAGGCGACGCTGAGGCGGATCCCGATGGGCGAGGTCCTCCCCGCCGAATCCCAGGTCGGCCCGACCCTCTTCCTGGCCTCGGAGGCGGCGAGGTGGATCACCGGGTTCACGCTCCGCGTAGACGGCGGCTTCAACGCGACCTGACCGCCGCGCGGGGCGCGGGAGAGATCCGTTGACGGCCGCCGTGACTCGCCAGCGGGCGAGACGGACGGCCGGCATGGACGCGGGGCGGGCGCGATTCGAGGGGCGGGCGTCAGCTACGGATAGGAGATGAACTCCAGCAGGTTGCCCTCGGGATCCCGGAAGTAGACGCTCATCCCCGGCCCGCCCGCGCCGGGACGCGACATGGGCCCGGCGATGATCTCGACGCCCCGGGTCTCGAGGTAGCTCTGCGCCTCCTCGACCGGGCCCGGCCAGACGAAGCACATGTCCGCGCTGCCGGCGACGATCTCCTCCCGGGGATGCGCGAAGGGCGACGGCCCGACCACGTTGATCTGGTTCCCGGCCCACCTGAACGCGTGGTGGCCAGGGGTATGCTCGACGACCTCGGCGCCGAGCAGGTCACGATAGAAGGCGGAGGTCTCCTCCCACCTGCTCACCGCGATCGCGAAGTGATCGAAGCGGACGTTCGCCACGCCGGCAGTATAGGGGCTCCGCGATGAGCCGGGGGCCAGCACGCCGCGTCAGGCGTCGCGCTATGCTCTGGCCCGTGTTCGACGGCCCGCTTCCGGATCCCCTCTTCGCGGATCCCGGTCAGGCGGTCATCCGGGCCGGTTCGCCGTCGGCCCGGTTCGGCCCGGACCGGGCGCGCGATCGGTGACGGGCGCACCTCAAGGCGGGCCAGCGGCCGGGGGAAATCGGAAGCCGCGCGTCGTCGACGCCCAGGTCCATATCTGGGGCGCGGAAACCCTCCTCCGACCCTGGGCTCCGGCCGGCTCGTTGTACGTCCATCGCGATCGCCCCCTGGGCGCCGACGAGCTGCTCGAGGCAATGGATGAGGCGGGAATCGACCGGGCGGTGCTCGTCCCCCCCTCCTGGGAGGGGGACCGCAACGATCTCGTCGAGCAGGCGGCCCGTGACCATCCGGACCGGTTCGCGTGGGCGGGGCGGATCAGCCTGGAGCAGCCTGCCGGCCGGGCCGCGCTGGGTGCTCTGCGCGGGGCGCCGGGGGGACTTGGAGTCAGGCTTACGTTCACCGCCCCGAGGTCGGCGCGGTGGCTGACCGACGGCACCGCGGACTGGCTCTGGCCGGAGTTGGAGGCGTCGGCGACGCCCGTCATGATCTACGCCCCCGGCCAGCCCGCCGCGGATCGCGCGCGACCATCCCGGGCTCCCGGTGGTCATCGATCACGTCGGGCTCGAGGTCGAGGTCCGGGACGTCCCGCTCCTGCCCCTCTTCGAACCCATCCTCGCCATGTCGACACTTCCCAACGTCGCCGTCAAGGCGACGGCGCTGCCCTGCGCGGTCAGCGAGCCATACCCTTTCCCGAGCCTTCACGAGCCCTTCCGGCGGCTGCTGGAGGCGTTTGGCGCGGACCGGGTCTTCTGGGGAACGGACCTGACCCGGCTTCCCTGCCCCTACGCGGAGGGGAGATCGTTCGTGGACGAGATGGAGTTCCTGACCCCCTCAGATCGCGAGTGGATCCTGGGACGGGGGATCGAGGAATGGTTGCGGTGGCGTCGGTGAAGGGCCAACCGCCGTGTCCGCATGGAAGAGCCAGATCATGAAGGCCGCAGTCATCCGCCGCTTCTCGGAGCCCTACGAGATCGTCGACGTGCCCGTCCCCGACCCGGGTCCCGGCGAGTGCCTGGTCAGGGTCCGGGCCACCGGGATCTGTCGGACCGACCTCAAGATCTGGGCGGGGACCTTCCCCGAAACGCCGCTTCCGATCATCCCCGGACACGAGATCGCCGGAGAGCTGGCCGAGGACGTCGGCGGCATGAGGAAGGGCGAGAGGGTGGCCGTCCACGTCTTCCAGCCTTGCGGAGAATGCCGGTGGTGCCTGCTCGGCGAGGAGACGCTCTGCCCCCGGCCCCCCCGGTACGGATTCAACCGCGATGGTGGGTTGGCGGAGTACATCGCCGTCCCGATCGGTTCCGCGATCCCCTTCGGCGACGGCGTGGCCTTCGAATCGGCGGCGGTGGGGATGGACGCGGTGCTCTCGCCCTGGCGGGCGCTGATCGTGCGCGGAAAGGTCCGAGCCGGTGAGACGGTGGTGGTGGTGGGCGCCGGGGGGCTGGGCCTCAGCGCGATCCAGATCGCGCGCGCGGCGGGCGCGCGGGTGGCTGCGATCGATCTCGTGGACAGCCACCGCGCGGAGGCGCTCCAGAGCGGGGCGGAGGTGGCGGTGTCGCCCGACCAGGTGGAGAGTCTGGTCGAGTGGTCCTCGGGCGGGGCCGACGTCGTCTACGAAGCCTCGGGATCGCGGGGCGGCCTGGACACCGCCGCCCGGGCGATCACCCCGGGCGGCCGCCTGATCTGCAACGGCTGGGCGCCGGGAGTCGAGTACGGGCTCGACTCCCAGCAGCTGGTCCTCAAGGAGGTCTCTCTGATCGGCTCCCGCGCGGGCACCACCCGCGACGTCCGGGACGTCCTCCGGGCGCTGGAGCGGGGCCAGGTCACGCCTCGGGTCGAGAGGGTGGCCCTGGACCAGATCAACGAAGCGATGCGCAGGCTCCAGGCCGGCGACGTGGTCGGCAGATTCGTGGTCGAGATGTCCTGAGACGGCCGGCCCGGCCGCCGGGCGCCGCCGATCCGGGATCAAGAGTCTGCTACCCTTCAACCCGCCGCGTGGTGACGCGTGGCTCGAGATCACCGGCCGCGTGACGCGCTGACGGAGCGCGCGCGGGCAGCCGGTTCCGGCCCGCATTGGGGAGAGTTCATGTCGGTCATCGACGTTCACGCCCATGTGACCCCGGAACGCTTCAAGGCCGCCATCCGCGAGAGGGGCGAGTGGCACGGGCTCCGGTCCCGGGTCGGAGAGCTCCAGTTCCCCGGCTTCCGGATGACGCCGCCCGAGCGGGTGGCGCAGATGGAGAAGCTGGGCGTCGATGTGCAGATCCTCTCCCCCAACGTCGGCTTCTTCCAGTACGGCAACGATCCCGCCACCACCATCGCCATCGCCCGCGAGTGCAACGACGAGATCGCGGAGATGGCCGTCGAGTACCCTGGCAAGTTCGGCGGCTTCGCCAGCCTCCCCATGCAGGACCTGGGGGCAGCGATCGGCGAGATGGAGCGGGTGATGGGCGACCTCCGCTTCAAGGGGGTCGAGGTCGGCGACCACGTCAACGGCCGCACCTGGGACGAGCGCGAGTTCGACCCCTTCTGGGAGGCAGCCGAGAGCCTCGGAGCCATCGTCTTCTTCCACCAGGGGGGCGGTACGGTGGTGACGCCGCGGATCGACCGCTACCATCTCAGCAACGCGGTCGGGAACCTCACCGACCGCACCTTGACCTTCGGGGCGCTGGTTTTCGGGGGCGTCCTCGACCGTTTCCCCAAGCTGAGGCCCCTGCTTGCGCACGCCGGCGGCTACACGGCCTTCGGGCTTTCCCGGATGGATAAGGTGGCGGGCGCTCTCGAGGAGGGCGATGAGGGCGCCGCGGAGCGCTTCAAGGGCTTCCACTCACCGCTCGACAGCGAGACTCCCGACCGGCTCTCGCCGATCACCAGGCCGCCCAGCTCCTACGCCGGTCTCTTCTACTACGACTGCTGCACGTTTTCGGGGGCCAGCCTGCGCTTGCTGATCGACAGCGTCGGGATCGATCAGGTGGTGCTCGGCACCGACTACCCGGCTCCCATGGAGCTGCTCAACGCGGTCAGCTGGATCAACGGGCTCGATTGCCTCACCGCGGACGAGAAGGAGGCCATCCTCTCCCGGAACCCCGGCCGGATGGTGGGTTGGTGAGGCGGGGATCGGCCTCCGAACTGGCGGGCGGAGGCCGGGCGGCAGCGCTCAGGCTGTCGGCCGGCCCTTGGCGTCCGCCGCAAACCACGTCTTCCATTGGGCCTCGGAGAGATACCCCCAGGGCTTGACGTTCGGGTACGTGTGGATGGGCACGTTGCGGAGGGTTCCGTTCACGCGCTCCACCTGGCAGATGTAGATGTTCTCGTTGGGCGACCAGGTGGCGGGATTCAGCGTCACCGGGCCGCGCGGCGCCTGGATGGGGGTGGACTTGAGGGTGTGGGTCAGCTTCTGGGTGCTGCTGGTGTCACCGTTGAGCGCCCTCAAGGCCGTGATCAGGAGCCGGTACTTGGTGTATCCGGCGTCGGAATAGTAGCCGGGATAGGTGTTGTAGGCGGCGAAGTACTCGTTGGCGAACTTGGTGTTGGTCGAGCTGGGGATGCCGTCGCAGTACTGGGCGGCGATGTTGACGCCCATGATCGCGCTCGGGTCCTCGGCGGGGAGCGCCGAGTAGTCGGTCAGCGTGGTGGTGCCGATGAGAGGGATCTTCGACTTGAGCCCGAACGAGGCGTAGGCCTTGGTCATCCGCGCCGACGCGGCGCCGGCCGCGAGCGCAAAGACGGCCTGGGTGGTGGAGGGGATCTGGGGGATGAACGGGCTGTAGTCGGCGGTCGTGATCGGCGCCCAGAGCATCTTGTCGATGTGGCCGCCAAGCTGCTCGAACGCGTGAACGAAGCTGCCGACGTTGATCCACCCGAACGCGTAGTCGAGGCCGATGGTCGTGACGTGCCGATAGCCCTTGGTCTCGTAGAACCACTTGGCGGCCATGATCGCCGGCTGGTCGCAGTTCCAGTCCGAGCTGTAGGCGTTGCCGAACGTGGCGTAGTAGTTGAACTGAGCCGCCGAGCAGAGGGAGATGTCGTCCACCGGTGTCTTGCGGGGGCCGGCATAGCTGGCCACGACGCCGATCGCGTTGGCGGCGATCGGCCCCTCCAACATGGTCACGCCCTGGGTCTCGACCAGTTGCCGGGCGTCGGTGAGGGCGATCGAGGGGTCGGTCTGGTCATCGGTGTAGATGGTCTGGATGGTGCGACCCGCGACCGTGGTCCCGAAGTCCTTCTGGGCCAGCTTCCAGCCGTTCTGCTCGTTCTTGCCGTTGGAGGCGAAGGTGCCCGAGAGGGGGAGGATGAATCCGATCTTGATCGGACCCTTGGCGGCCCCGGAGCTCGGCCCGCCGCCCGACCCGCAGGCGACCACGAGCACGAGCATCGTGATCATCAAAGCCGTGTACCGGAGCCGGTGAGCCCCTCTCATGTATGCCACCTCCATGTCGGCGTGCCGCCCATGACCGCGTTTCGCTCAGCGGCATCGCGTATCATCCCGCAAAACAAGCCATCTGGCAAATCCCCCCGAGCGCCCGTCCTGTGGAGTTCCGAAGACTGCCCCTGTGAAGCGTGGTTCCCGAACGCTAGTAGGCTTCCTCCCGGACGCCTCTCTCGAACTCTGACGCGCGCGCGTTGATCTCGGCGCTGGAGAGCAGCCCGCGATCGACGATCAGCCGCTCTAGGGAGCCGAGCCAGGACTCGTAGTAGGGGCGCTGGCCGGCCGCCGCGATCTCGGCGACCAACCGCTCCCGGAAAGCCGCCCAGTCATAGAGGCGGCGGTCGTGGAGGGCGAGGGCGATCCCGAAAGCGCGACTCTGCCAGGGTGCCTCGAACACCAACTCTCCGTTCCGTCGCGGCAGGGCCGCGTCCTCCGGCAGCGTCGCGACCTCCGAGCGAGTGCCGGCGGCCTCATCGGGCGCTGCGCTCACGCCGGGACCGGCGCGTTGGGGAGGGCCACCCCGATCATGGAGTCACGGGTGACCAGAGCCGCCAGCTGGGCCTCTCTCATGGCGCCGGTGCCGGGCGGACGCTCGGGGAGGACCATGTAGCGGGTCTCGGCGGTCGAGTCCCAGACCTCGACGGCGGTCTCGGGCCCGATCTCGAGCCCGAACTCAGCCAGCACCTCTCGGGGCTCGATCACCATCCGGGAGCGGTAGGCGGGTGACTTGTACCACTGGGGGGGCAGGCCGAGGACCGCCCACGGGTAGCAGGAGCAGAGCGTGCAGACGATGACGTTGTGGACCCCGGCGCGGTTCTCGACCACCACCAGGTGCTCACCACGGAGCCCGGCGATTCCGAGCTCCGCGATCGCGGCGGACCCGTTCTCGAGCAGGCGGGACTTGAAGTCGGGATCCACCCAGGCCCGGGCCACGACCCGGGCTCCGTTGAGAGGCCCGATGTCGCTCTCGTAGGCGGCGATGATGGTATCGATCGCCTCCCCGGTGACCAGCCCCTTCTCGAGCAGGAGCGACTCGAGCCCCCGGACCCGGGCCTCGATCGGGGTGGGGGGCTCGGGGTGGTGGCCGTGACCGTCGTGATGGTGGTCGTGCGCGCGATCCGCCTGGTGATCTGGCTGTCGGGTCATGGTCCATCCTCCTCTCGCTTCAGGTAGCTCTCCCAGAGATCGATGCGGACGCCGTCGCCGGCAGCCGCCTGCTCGCCCCAAAGCTCCGTGGCTTCGAAGCGGACCGTGTACAGGGGCTCGGGAACGCTGCGGCCCGCCGCGCTCGCGTCCGGCAGCTCGAAGGAGCCGTGTACGAGGTCGACGACGCCGCGCTTGCCGCGGGCGTAGCGGGGGAGCCGGGTGTGTCCGCGTGGATTCGCTGTCGAGGCTCGGACCCGATCTCCGCTCGCGAAGCTGGGCCGGGGGCCGTCCTCGCGGAGCGCGGGGAGGCCCTCGTGGACCTTGCGCAGCATGCGCTGGGTGAGATCCCTTGGCGCCTGAGCCGGCGTTGGCTGGGTGAGGCGAGGGTCGCGAGCGTGGGCCGCCAGCTCGGCTGGGGCGGCGAGCCCCGACTCCACCACAAGCCGCTCCATGGCGGTCAGCCAGAGCTCGAAGTAGGAGCTGGCGAGGTACTGCGGCGGCGGGATCCGCTCCCGGGCGTAACGGTACTGGTTGATGTTGTAGACGCCCTGGGAGGGGAGGATCATGCTCATCGCGAAGGTCCGGCCCTCCCAGGCGGCGTGAAACGCGCGCCCGTCGTCGGCAGTGTTGACGGGGCCGAAGCTCTGCATGCCGCCCATGTCATGGGCGCCGTTCATGCCGCCCGTCCTGGCGAGATCGGCGCCATCAGATGTTCGTGCGGCGGAGCGCCCCCTCCGAGTAGCGCAGGCCGGCACCGGCGCCGATCGGGGCCGCGTCGTCAAGCCGGCCCAGGTCTGCCGGGCTCAGGGTGACGGCCAGCGCGCCCAGGTTCTCCATCAGGTGGTCGCGGCGCCTGGTGCCGGGAATGGGAACGATGTCCTCACCCTGGCCCAGGAGCCACGCCAGGGCCAGCTGCGGGGGGGTGCAGCCCTTCTCCCGGGCCAGGGCCGCGATCCGGTCGGTGAGCTCGAGGTTGCGCTCGAAGTTGCCGGGCTGGAAGCGGGGGTGGTGGCGCCGGTTGTCGTCGTCGGCGAGATCCTCGTAGCGGCGGATCGCCCCGCTCAGGAGGCCGCGGCCGAGCGGGCAGTAGGCAATGTAGGAGATGCCGAGCTCACGGCAGGTGGGTATCAGCTCCTGTTCCGGCTCCCGCCACCAGAGCGAGTATTCGGTCTGGAGGGCGACGATGGGCTGGACCGCGGCCGCCCGGCGGACAGTGGCCGCCGAGGCCTCGGAGAGGCCCAGGAAGAGGACCTTCCCCGCCTCCACCAGGCGGGCCATCGCCCCAACTGTGTCTTCGATCGGCACGTCGGGGTCGACCCGGTGCTGGATGTAGAGATCGATGTGGTCCACGCCCAGGCGACGGAGGCTTTCGTCGCAGGCGGAGAGGACATACTCGGGGCGGCCGTCGACGCCCGCGGGGCGCCCGTCGGGACCGGTCACCTGGCCGAACTTGGTAGTCAGAAAGACGCTCGAGCGGCGGTCGCGGATGGCGCGGCCGACCACGTCCTCGTTGTGGCCAGCCCCGTACATGTCGGAGGTATCGATCAGGTCCATGCCAAGATCGATCGCGCGATGGATGGTGGCGATCGCCTCCGTCTCGTCGACCTGGCCGTAGACGCCCGACATGCCCATGCAGCCGAGGCCCAGGGCGGACACCTCGGGCCCGGTGGCGCCCAGCCGGCGGCGGGGCGGGTCGCCGGTCGCGCCTCTAGACGCCAAGGTGGCTCTCCCGCACGTTGGTGGCGGCGTCGAGGTCGGCGGGTGACCCCTCCCAGACCATGACGCCCTTGGAGAGCACATAAACATGGTCGGCGGACTGGACGCCGAGACGGTAATTCTGCTCGACGAGCAAGATCGAGAGCTTCTGTTCCCGCAAGCTGTTGATCACCTCCGCCACCCGCTGCACGATGACCGGCGCCAGGCCTTCCGAGGGCTCGTCCATGAGCACGATACGAGGATTGGTCATCAGGGCGCGACCGATGGCCAGCATCTGCTGCTCGCCCCCCGAGAGCTGACCGCCTCGATTCTGACGCCGAGCCTTGAGGTTGGGAAAGAGATCGTACAGCCGCTCTAGGGTCCAGGCGTCGCCGGCGGTGCCGTTCGGGGACCTCCGGGCGGCCAGGAGCAGGTTCTCCTCGACGGTGAGCGAGGAGAAGATATGGCGGCCCTGGGGGACCAGGGCCAGGCCCATCCGGGCGATCTTGAACGGCTCCTTGCCGACGAGCTCCGTGCCGTCGAGACGGATATGGCCTGAGCGAGGTGGGGTGAGGCCCATGAGACTCCTGATCAGAGTCGTCTTGCCCATCCCGTTGCGGCCGAGCAGGGTGGTGCAGGCGCTGTCCGGGATCCTCATGCTCACGCCCTGGAGCACGTAGCTCTGACCGCGGTAGGTGCGGACGTCCTCCAGCTCGAGCATCAGGCCGAGCCCAGGTAGATCTCGCGCACGGTGGCGTCGTCCTGGATCTCCCTCGTGTCGCCCTCGGCGACCACCTCCCCGAAGTGGAGGACGGTGATCCGGTCGACGACCTCGCGGACCATGTCCATGTCGTGCTCGATCATGATCAGGGTCAGCTCCCGGGGCAGCCTCTGCAGCATCCGCGTCATGCCCACCCGTTCGCCCGGCGAGAGCCCCGCCCCGGGCTCGTCGAGAAGGAGCAGGCGGGGACGCAGCGCCAGCGCCAGCGCCACCTCCAGCTGGCGAACCTCGCCGTGGGAGAGGTCGGCGGCGATGGTCTCCAGGCGCTCGGCAAGACCCACCAGTTCGGCCAGGTCGGTGACCTGCCGGGCCTGGTCGGGGTAGCTCCGCCAGTGGCGGAGCATGCGGTACTTGGCGCGGCCGAGGCCGTTGAGGCCGAGCGCCAGGTTCTCGCGCACGGTGAGCAGGGAGAAAGTGCGCGTGATCTGGTAGGTGCGCCCGAGGCCCATCCCGACCCGGTGGGCGGGCGCCGCCCGGGTGATGTCTCGCCCGAACAGGTGGAGGTGGCCACCGCTCGCCTTCAGCTCCCCACTGATGACGTTGAAGAGCGTGGTCTTGCCCGCCCCGTTGGGGCCGATGATGCCGTGACGAGCCCCGAGGGTGACCTCGAAGCTGACGCCGGAGACGGCGGTCACCCCTCCGAACCGTCTGGTCACCTCGGCCAGGCGGAGGGCGCACTCGCTGGCGGGAGCCGAGGCCGCCTGCTCGGTGATCAGTACCTGTTCCTCGTGGGATGCGAGGCGGCGACCGGGTCCCGCGCGAGGCGGGGAGCGGTCCTGAGTTGGGATTCGTTGCCTTCCATTTCCTTCCTCATTCGACTCCCGTCTG
>JBOHUX010000011.1:0-24910 GCA_050734915.1 Candidatus Dormibacteraceae bacterium | reverse complement strand
GCCGGCGGGAGTGCCGCTCGGCGCCGGGCTGGCGCTGGCCCGGCGGCTGGCCCTCGCGGCACGGACGGTCGGGGGCGCGGAGAGAAGGCTGGCAGCCTGGCAGTGCCAGCTCGCGGGTCTGCTCTTGGACCTTGCCGGCGGCGCGGCATGGGAGGCGGCCGGCGAAGACGGCCCCTGGCAGCCAGAGGTCCTGGCCCGGGCGGCCGCGCTGCTGGAGTCGGCAGGCGCCCTTCCCGCATCGCTGAGAGCCGGGGTGGTCAGGCTCCCGACCTGCTTCAGGAGCCTCGACCAGGAGCCGGCCGACATCGAGAGCCTGGTGGAGAAGTTCGCTCGCGACCATCCCGGCCGGGAGCGCCCGCTCCTGGTACTGGGCCTGCGCACCTCCGGCAGCTACTTGGCGCCCCTGGCCGGCCACTACCTGGGCGGGCTGGGGTTCCCGGAGGTCGGGGTGATGACCATGCGGCCCCAGCAGCGGCTGCTCGCCCGCGAGATGGGGCGCATCCGGGCCGCGGTGGCGCGGGGAAGCCTGTTCCTCCTCGTCGACGATCCCCCCAAGTCGGGCTCTTCGCTGTGCGCCGCCGCCGCCAGGCTGGAGGTCCTGGGTGCGACGGCGGACTCGATCGTGCTCCTGCTGCCCCTGCTGGGGGGAGGAGCCCCGCCCGCGGCCGGCCGGTACCGGTCGTACTTGCTGCCGTGGGCGGAATGGGGTCTCCACGAGCGGCTCGGGGAGGCGAGGCTGGGGCGCGTCCTGGCTGAGCTGCTGACCGGTAGGTGGATCGATCGGCCCGGGCCAGACCGCCCGCACCGCGTCCGGGTGGCCGCCGTCCTGGGCGCCGAGCGGCTCCCGCTGCCTTCGGAGGCTGACCTCAAGGCGGGCTCCCCGGTGCGCCGCCACGCCCGCGCGCTGGTGCGCGTGCGACTCCGTGCGGAGGGCGGAGCGGACCTCGATCACCTCGTCTACGTGAAGGGGGTCGGGCTAGGCTATCTCGGCGACCACTCACTGGCGGTGGCGAGACCTCTGGCGGCGTTCCTGCCCGATCTCTACGGGGTCAGGGACGGCCTCCTCTTCCGGGCCTGGCTTCCCGCGGAGTCCCGCCTGACCGTGCCGGGGGCCGGTTTCGAGGACCGCGTCGCCGCCTATGTCGCCGCACGGCAGGGCGCCCTGGCGGTGGAGACGGATGCCAGCGCCGGAACCGCCGGCCTCAACCCCGTCTGGCAGCGGGGCGCCGACCTGATGGGTGCCGGCTTCGGACGCGGGCGGCCGCTCCTCCGTCCCCTCCTTCATCGCCTGGCCCGGCGCCTTCTGCACGACGACCACCCGAGCGTGGTGGACGGCAGCATGGCGATCTCCCAGTGGTTCCGGGCGCCGGGTGGCGAGGGGCCGGTCAAGGTTGACTACGACGAGAGGGCCTTCTCAAACCAGGACACCGTCGTCGACCAGCTCTACACGTACGACGCCGCCTTCGATCTCGCGTCATGCGCGGCCGATTACGAGATCTCCGGCGACGAGGGCGAGCTCGATCCCGACTTCGGTGGCCGCCTGCGGGCCGCCTACTCGGCTGTCCGCAAAGACACCATCTCCGACGAACGGTGGCTGCTCTACCAGGTCCTCCACCTGATGGGCCATCGCAAGTTCCTGGAATCGTCACTGGCCGAGCTGCGGGCCGGCGCGCTGCCCGCCGGCAGCCTGCCCGGGCTGGACGGGCACCTGGTCGCCCGCGAGGTGGACCGCGCGGCGGCGGCGATGTCGCGCGCGGACCAGCGCTACCTCGGCTCGCGCTTTTGCTCGGACGTCAGGTTGCCCGCCTCGGGGGATGTCTGCGCGATCGACATCGACGGCGTCCTGGAGACCGCCCGGCTCCAGTTCAGCAGCGTGACCCCGACCGGGGCGCTGGCGCTGCGATCCCTGGCCCGGCACGGCTTCCGGCCCGTCCTCGTGACCGGGAGAAGCCTGGGCGAGGTGCGGGACCGGTGTCGGGCCTTCCAGCTGGCGGGCGGGGTGGCCGAGTATGGCGCCGTCGTCTACGACCACGGGTCGGGGTCTGTCCTCGAGCTGCTCGGCGACGGAGAGCGCGCGATGCTCGACCGGCTCCGACGCGGTCTCGGCGGCGATTCCTCGATCCACGTCGACCCGCGCTTCACCCGGGTCGTCCGGGCGTCGCTGCTGGATGCTGAGGGCGGGCGCCGCCCGCTGCCTTCCGCGCTCGTGGAGCAAGAACTGCGAAACCTTGGCCTCGAGGACCGCGTGAGGTCGGTTCCTGGCTACGCCCAGACCGACCTGGTCCCGGTGGCAGTGGACAAGGGCTCGGGCCTCCGGCGCCTCCTCGCGGAATGGGGAGGAACGGCCGGCCCGCCGCCTGTCGCCATGGCGATCGGGGACGGGATCCCCGACGTGCCCATGCTGGAACGGGCCCGCCTGCGGTTCGCGCCCGCCAACTGTGACCCGGAGCTGGCCGTGGACGGGTTGGAGGTGCTGAGGCAACGTCATCAGGGCGCCGTCGCCGCCGCGGCCGGCCGGCTCATCGGCCACCGGATCGGCGGCTGCCCAGTCTGCGCCCCGCCCCCGCCCGGCGCGGATGCCCGGCTCCTGTTGACGGTCCTGGGCGTGCAGGGCGAGGGGGGCTGGTCCAAGCTGCGCGGTGCCGCCCGGCTCGCGGTCGCGCTCCGGTGAGCCGGACCCCACGACGCATCCTGCTGGTGCTCGACGACTGCGGGCCGGGTGACGCGCTGAGAGCCGCCGGCTGCCTGCGGGCGGTGAGAGGCCGGCATCCCGACGCACGCATCGTCCTGCTCGTCAGCGAGCAGGCGCGGGAGGCATTCGACGGATCCCGGCTGTTCGATCGCGTGATCGTGAGCGGCCTCTACCGGCGTGGGCTGCCCCCCTGGCGCCGGAGCCTGCACAAGGCGCGCGAGGGGGCGCGGCTGGTGGCCGCCCTCGGGGTCCGCCATGACCTGGTGATCGTCCTCGGTTGGGGGACCTCCACCCTCGACCTCCTGGGCAGGCTGGTGGGCCGCCGCGTGTTCGGCTACCCGAACCGGTGGCCGGCCGTCCTCGCGGCCCGGATGCCGCCTTACGATCCCGACGGCGACCCCATCCAGCAGAACGCCGCCCTGCTGGCAGCGGCCGGCATCGGGGATCGCCCGGGTGCGGCCGGCAGCCTCGGGAACGCCCCCGACCGGGAGTCCGCGGCGCGCCTGCTCAGCGAGCACCACGTCCGGTCGGGCGCCGACGTCGTGGTCCTCCATCCCGGGTCCGACTGGGCCTGCCAGCAGTGGTCCATCGCCAACTGGGCGGAGCTGGCGACGCGCATCGTAGATCGATACCAATGCGTCGCCGTCTGGGCGGGACTGGAGGACGAGGCCGGGTACATCGACGAGATCCGAGCCCGGATGGGGACGCCCTCGATCTCACTGGCGGGCCGGACCAGTCTCAGCGAGCTGGGCGGGCTCCTGGCGATCGCGCGGCTCTGCGTCTGCGTGGACAGCGCCGTCTACGAGCTGAGCCAGGAGGCTGGGGTGGCGACGATCGCGCTCGCGGGGCCCACGGCCGCCCGGCCGACGATGGCCGCAGGAGTGCGGCCGATCGTCCTCAACCGGACGCCGCCCGCCCTCGGCCTGCGGATCCTCGCCTGCCAGAGACAGTTCCACGACGGCACCTGCCACGACTACTCGTGCCCCATGTCCCAGCTGCGCGACCTCTCGGTCGAGCACGTCTTCCGGGCGGTGGTGGCGACCGGCGCCCTGTGCTCACGTGCCACGGCCGTCGCGGCCGGAGTGCGCTGAGGGTGGCCCGACCGCTCGCGATCACGGCGGTGGTTGCCACCCGCAACCGGGAGGACCAGATCCCGACCGTCCTGGAATCGCTCCTCGCCGTCGAGTACGACCCCTTCGAGATCGTCATCGTCGACCAGAGCACGAACGGCCTCACGAGGGGCGCGGTGGAGGCTCTGGCCGGCGGCGACGCCCGTATACGCTACGAGGCGTCCGACGAGGTCGGCGTGTCCCGGGCGCGCAACCTCGGCGCCGCGCTCGCGCGGGGGGACATCGTCGCCTACACCGACGACGACTGCGCCGTCGGTCCCGGTTGGATGGAGGCGCTCGCGGAGGAGTTCCAGTCGTCGGACGTGTCGGGCGTCTTCGGGCGCGTGCTGCCGCTCGAGCGGCGGGCGCGCGATGGCGCCGAGATCGCCTTCAAGGACGGCGGGGAACCATGCCAGTACGAGGGCCGTGCCATCCCCTGGCACATTGGCCACGGCGCCAACATGGCCTTCCGGCGGCGCGACCTGCTCGAGGCCGGGGGCTTCGACGTGATGATGGGGCCGGGGGCGCCGATGCCCAGCCACGAGGACTGCGACGTCTCCTACCGGCTCCTCGTGGCCGGGCGGCGGCTGAGGTACTCGCCGCGGGCGCTCGTCTACCACCGCCACTGGAAGGACTGGAGCGCACAGCAGCACGCCGAGCGGGCCTATGGACTGGGAGCGGGCGGCCAGTTCACCAAGTGCCTGCGCTGCGGCGACGCCTACGGGATGCGCCTGCTGGCCGCCTGGGTCTGGCAGCTCGGGGTGCGGCGCCTGGGAGCGGGGCTGCTCAAGTGGAGGAGCCGCAAGGTCATGTACCTGGGCTACTGCCAGCTCGTCTATCCGTGGATCGGGATCTGGAGGTCCTTCCGGTATCGGGTGGACCGGCAGAGCCGGACCTACGCCGCCGACTGACCTCGGCTCAGCCTCATTCCTTGCACAGCGTGAGGCACACGCCCGACGCACGGGCCGAGGCTTCTGGGGGCAGCGTCGCCATCAGCGCCGCCGCCAGCGGTGGCTGGATCCAGAGGAAAGGCAGCTTCCATCTCATCGGCACCCGGTTCCAGTGGCGCTCGAACTGGAACCCCGGCTCGCCGAAGTAGTCCAGCCGCCGCAGGCTGAGGCCGGACGGCCGGACCAGCCTTGCCTCAAGAGCCGGGTCGTCGTAGTGGCGCTGGTAGAAGAGGCGCTGGTGTTTCGCCGTCCGCGTCCTCTCGTAGACGTCGGCGCCGACGAAGGTCTCCGAGGCGCCCGCCGAGCTGTAGGGAACGGTGAGGACGGCGATCCCGCCCGGCTTCAGGATCCTTGCCATCTCGGCCATCGCCTCGCCGTCTCCATCGCCCGGGATGTGCTCCAGGACCGATATCGAGTACACGCGGTCGAAGCTCGCGGACCCGTAGGTGAGCTGCCTCGCGTCCTCGGTCTCGAGGAACAGGCGCCGGCCCAGCTCGCCGGCCAGCCCGAGCCCCTCCAGGAACTGGGTCGCCGAGCGTATGAAGTAGTCCCTGACGTCGGTGGCGTGGAGCTCGGCCTGGGTGCGGGCGGCGAGCATGAAGAAGGGCAGTTTGGGGCTGCCGATGTCGAGAACGCTGACTCGTTGGCCGGCCGGCAGCTCCAGCCGCTCCGACAGCAGCCGGAACTCGATCAGGCGAGGGTAAGAGATCGGGTTCGCGATCCGGGCCAGCGCGTGCCGCGTGATGCCCCGCCTGAGGCTGCGCGCCCCGAGCCCGAGGCTGAACGTGAAGTAGGCGGCCCACGAGTGAGGCAGCGCCGCCGGGGGCGGGGCGCCGGCCGCGCCCGGGCGAGGCGGTTCCATGCCCGCCTCGAGGGGGGCCTTCGGGGCCGGGAACGTCATCCCTCCCCCCGGCCGGGACCGCGGGGCGGACGGCTAGGATGGGGAAGGCGAATGGGAGCGATGTCGGGCAGCAAACGATGACGTCGGTGAGCGTGGTCATTCCTTACTTTCGGGGTGAGCGCCATCTCGCGGCCACCGTGGACGGGGTTCTCCACCAGACGCTGGTCGACTGGGAACTGGTCCTGGTCGACGATGGCGGCTCTCCGGACGCCGCCGGCGTCCTGGGCTCCCGGCTGCGCGAGCCTCGCCTGCGGGTCCTGCGCCAGCCCAACCGAGGCGTCGCCGCGGCTCGCAACGCGGGATTCGCCCGCGCCTCGCCGGACAGCCGCTACCTCCTGTTCCTCGACCAGGACGACCTCCTGGAGCCCGAGATGCTGGCGACCCTGGCGTCCTATCTGGACGACCACGCCGATGTCGGGATGGTGTCCTGCGACAGAACCCTGATCGACGCCGAGGGCAACCTCCTGCCGGCGGAGCTGGCGCCCATCGTCAGGTTCGTCCCCAAAGGGGGCGGCCGCGGCGTAGGCGAGATTCCGCCCGATTCTCCCGATACCCCCTTCGTCTCGATCTTCTCCCACTGCCGGATCTCCCCCGCGCTGAGCCTCCTCAGGAGGTCCATATACGAGGCGGCCGGGGGTTGGGACGAAGCCCTGGGCCAGCTCCGCGAGGACCTCGACCTCTGGCGCCGGGTCGCGCTCCTCGCCGCGGTTCACTTCCTGCCCCGAAAGCTGGTGCGGCGGCGGGTCCACGAGGGCGAGGTCTCGCTGAGCCTTTCCTCGGCGGCGATGCGCCGGGCCGCGCGCAGGCTGGACGAGAAGTGGGCTCACCTGGAATGGCTGCCGGAACGCCATCACCGACAGGTGGCCGAGGCCGTCGTCTTCCGCGAGCGGGCTCTGCTGCCGATGCTGTGGCGGCGCTGGGCCCGGGAGGCGCTTCGCCGCGGCCATCTCGCCCGCGCCGCCAACTGCTACCGCCACGCAGTCCGGCACCGGATCGGCTAGCGGGCTCTTCAGAGCGCCCTCCGGCGCGCCCAGAGCAGCCGCCGGAGCCGGCCGCGGGCGTCCCTGGCGGCGCTCACGCAGGGAAGCAGCCACCGGCTGCGCACCCACAGCAGGTCTGTCTGCGTGCGCTGCTCGGTGTCCCACCGCGTCTTGAACTGCTTGGTGCCGCGCAGGAACTCGACCCGGCGCAGGCCCCGGGCCATGCCGTGCTTCATGATCTCGGAGGTCGTCACCATCGCGACCGAGTACTTGGACCAGGCGGGGTCGTAGCCGGAGTAGTAGAGGAACATGGTCCCTCCCGTCTCCAGCCACATCTGCGCGGCGATGGTCGCCCCGTTCACCTCGAGCAGCCCCAGCTTCGCCTCCCCGCGGGCGGCCAGGCCGGCGGCCATCTCCTCCATGAACGCCCGGCGCCTCGGCTCCTGGAGCTTGTCGCGGTGGAACTCGCCGACCGGCGAGAGGGCCCGGGCCGTGTGGAGCCGGAACAAGGTGGGCAGCGCCGCCCGCACCTCGGCCGCCGACTCGGCGACCCGCAGCTCGAATCCGAAGCCCGAGCGGACCATCAGCCGCGGGTAGTACTTGACGTTGTCGCGCATGCTCTTGTTGAGGGTGGGGACCAGCTCGTCCCAGGTCGCGGGCAGCGCCCTGTGCTCGAAGTGGACCTCTCCGGCGAGACGCTGCCCGGGCCAGCCGTCGCGGACCTCCGCGGGCGTCAGCCCGGGGATGAGGCTCGCGGTCCAGCGCCGCCGGAGGAGCCACGAGCGGAGGGCCTCGAGCACCTGCTCCCGGTGCCGGGGAGCGCAGAGCACCTCCATCTGCTCGGTCAGCCCGTCGGGCCAGCCGAACGGCAGCATCATCCGCACCGGACCGAACCGCCTGACGTGGAGCGGCGCGATGCCGACCACCTGGCCCCGATGCGTGACCACGCCGACGCGCATGCCTCGCCCGGGCCCGAGGTGCCGCCACCAGAGCCGGCACCAGTCCCAGCCGAGGAAGGGGGAGGGGGCCGTGGCCTGGGCCGCGAGCGCGTCCCAGTCGGCGCGGAGACCGGCCAGCCCCGCCTCGTCGGCGATGGTGGAGACCGTCAGGGCGGGCCCCTGGGCACCCTCCTCCAGCGCGGGCGGCCGCTCCGGGCGGACCAGGACCGTCATCGCTCTTCCCCGGGCGTCACAACGTCGATCGCGCTCGCCCCCCGGCCGAGCAGGGCGCGCAGGCGGACCGCCGGGCGGGAGCCGGCGGAGAGCACCGGGTCGAGCGTTCGATGAAGGGGTTGACGCGCCGCCTTGCGGAGGTGGAGCAGCCTGCCGCGAGCTTGCGAAAGCGGGTTCCGGCGGGTGAGGACGAAGTTCCGCATGGGGATGCGGACGGGGTCCCATCTCACCTTCGATTGATCGAGGCCGGGCGAGAGATTGACGGCACCCAGCGAGCGGGCGATCGCATCTCGAAGGGCCTCCGTGACCAGCAGCGTGGGGACCCCGTACCGCCACCACGCGGGATCGAAGCCCGAGTAGTAGAGATAGAGAGCGCCGTTCGCCTCCAGGCAGGCGCGGCTGGCCACCACCGCACCCTCGATGGTCACCCGCGCGAAGGAGAGCCGGCCGGCGGCCGCCAGGCGCTCGAAAGCGTCGACGAGAAACCCGCGCGTGGCCGCCTCCGTGAAGTGGTCGCGGTGCCACCGCCGTCCCGCCACCAGCGAGCGGCGGTGGTGAAGATCGAAGAGCAGGCGGGCCTCCGTGGCGATCTCGGCGGGATCCGAATGGATCGAGAACTCGTGGGCGATGCCGTCCCGCGCCAGGGAGTTGTAGGAATGCCGGATGCTCTCCTTCACATTGCGCTTGAGCAGGCGCTTCTGCTCCTCCCAGGACCGCTGGAGCCGGAGCATCGGGATCATGATCTCCGCCTCCTCCCGGACCGAGCCGGCCCCCCCCACCGAGCTGAGGGCGTGGCGCCAGGCATCGACGGACGGCCCCTGGCCGGCCAACTCCACCCAGTCCCACCCCGGGTGCTCGAGGAGCCGGCCGATGACGGTCTCGAAGACCTCCACCCGGTCGCATCCCGGGGCGACTGGGACCTCGCGGATCTCGAAGAGGTGCTGGATCTCACGGGGACCGAAGAGCTGCAGCGCCGACGTCCGCAACCCGGGTCCGATCCAGTACCGGTTGAGGTGGAAGGGGGCCACGGCGACGACGCGGCCTCCCGACCGCACCACCACCGTCCGCACCCGGTCGGCCGAGAAGTGACGGACCCACGTGCTTGCCCATTCCCAGGCGAGGAACGGATTCTGTGTCTCGGTGAGCTCCACCAGCGCCCGCCAATCGGACTCCAGGGCGAGGAAGCCGGCCAGCCCGCTCACCAGCTCTCCCTCGAGCGGTCGCCGGGCCGGCTCGGCGTTCTCCGGGGAGGGAGCGAAGTGTCCCGGTGCCGTCGCGATCATGCCGTGCGCTCCCGCCGCGTCGCCGCCCGGAAGGAGTCGCGGGGGGCGGTGATCGCCTCCAGGTGCCCGAGCAGACCGGACACGTAGGCTTCCAGGCTGAACCCCTCCAGCACCGCCTGCCTGGCGTTGTCGCCCAGCCGCCGGCGCTCGGCCGCGCTGCCGAGCAGGGAGAGGATCGCCTCTCGCAGGCTCTCCGCGTCCGCGGGTGGCACCAGCCGGCCGGTCACGCCGTCCTCGACCACATCCCGCTGACCCCGGGAGGCGGTGACGATGACCGGCTTGGCCATCGCCATCGCCTCCAGGATGGTGGTCACACCGGCCTGGAAGTCGTTGTCCACCAGCGGAACGACGACCACCGCCGCCCGCGCGAAGAGGTTCCGGAGCTGCGGGTAGCCGGCGAAGCCGGAGCTGACGTTGGCCGGCCATCCGGCGGGGGCCCGGTGGGGGGCGTGAGGCGCGTGGACGCTTCCGTCCGCCACGAAGACCGGCGCGTCCAGCGTCGCGACGGCGGCGGCAAGCGTCGCATAGTCTCGATGCTCGCGTCCGGCGGAGACGATGAGCCGCTCCTCCGGCTCCTCGCCGGGGCTCCAGAAGCCGGCGTCGGCGTGGTAGGGAATGAACGCCAGCCGGTCGCCGGGGATGCCGAGCGCCCGCTCGGCGTCCTCGAGCTGCTGCCGCGAGTGGACCAGGATCCGGGAGATGCCGCGGTGACATCTCGAGGTCCTCAGAAGGAAGCGCTTGCGGCGGCCGGTCAGGTGGTGGCCGATCATCAGGTGCGGGGTCGTCATTTGGCGCGCCAGCATCCCCAGCGCCAGCGGGACCCCGACCTGCTCGCCGTCGGAGAACACGGCGTCGAAGCGGTCGAGCCTTCGCAGCGCCGCGATCACGTGGCGGATCGAGGTCCACGGGGACCGGCGGCCGGCCGCCGGCACCAGGCGCGACCAGTCCAGCAGCTCGACACCGCGCCCCTCGAGGCGGAGGAACTCCGGGCAGGGGCGCCGGCCCTCCGCCACCTCCGCCCGGAGGCCCGATCCGGCCGCCGCGGAAACCAGCATCACGAAGTCGCGGGCCGGCATCTTCAGGCGGGCACCCGCGTCCGGACGGTTCCACCGCGGGCCCCCAGCACCCGGTGGTGGAAGCCCTCCAACGACTCGATGATGGCTGGCCAGTCGTAGCGCGCCGCCACCAGCGCCCGACCACGACGGCCCATCTCGGCCGCGGAGGCCGGGTTCCGCAGGAGCTCCACGACGGCGCCGGCGAAGGCCTCGGCGCCGTCCGCCACCAGCAGGTGCTCGCGGTCGCGGACGTTGAGGCCCTCGCAGCCGAGGCGGGTCGAGACCATGGGTCGGGCCATGGCCAGTCCGTCGAGCACCTTGAGCCGGGTACCGCCGCCCATCCTGATCGGGACCACCACGGCCGCGGCCGCGGACAGGTAGGGGCGCACGTCCGGGACGCGGCCGGTGGAGCGCGTCCCGCCGTCCAGCAGCGGCTTCAGCCCCGCCGGCAGCCCCCACCCGACGGCGGTGAAGGTCGCCTGGGGCCGCGCCCGCCTGACGATGGGCAGGATGTCGCGGGCGAAGTGGACGGCGCCATCCGCGTTGGGACGGTAGGTCATCAGCCCCGTCAGCACGAGACCGTCCGGATCGGCCGCGATGTCCGCGGGACGGAAGTAGTCGGTGTCGACGCCGTTGGGCACCACCGCCGTGGCCAGGCGGGGGGCGACGGTCTCGACGATCGCCCGCTCCCGCTCCGAGGTGACGATGCACCCGCTCACGCTCGACCAGGACCGGCGCTCCTCGCGGAAGACCTTGGCCGCCTCGAAGCGCGCGTAGAGCCTGCGAACCGGGGACCGCTCGATTCCCGACGCCCGCCGCAGCAGCTCGTATTCCAGGTTGTGCTCGTCGAGCACGACCACCGGCGCCGCGCTGAAGTCGAACCCGGCCATGTGGCTCGACTCCACCTGGACCACATCGAAGTCGCGTTCGGCCAGGAGCCGGTCGATCGCCTGCTGCATCCCGCGATGGCCCAGTCGCCGGCGGTGGTAGGACCCGGTCGAGAGCGCGGTCGCGACCTGCTGCCGGCGCCGCGTCCGCCGGGGGGCCTCCGGGACGGGGACCACGGTGACCCCTTCGCAGAAGCGTCCCAGGGCGGCGACGGCCGCATCGTCGCCCTCGCGGCCGCCGTAGCAGCAGAGCCAGACCCGGTTCCGCCTCGAGAGGCCGCGGATGATCTGGTAGACGCGGATGCCGAACCCCCAGATCGGTGGATAAGGGAGCGAGGGCGTCACGATCAGGATGCTCAGGGGCCGGCCGCCTGGCTCGAAGCCGCTCATGCGGCGGGCGCCTCCCGGCGGCGCAGCGTGGTCTGGACCAGGAAGCTCAGCTCGGCCCGGCTGAGGATCCGCAGCAGCATCGCCAGCAGGGCGAAGACGGCCACCCCGACCGGGACCTGGATGAGCAGCCCCCGGCTTCGCGCCCCCCAGACGGCCGCCGCCATCACCCCGGTCGCCAGCAGTGCCCGCGCCAGCCTCCAGGCCGAGCCGGCGTCCAGCAGTCGCGGCAGCAGGGCGACGCCGATCATCGACATCAGGACCTCGGTCACCACCAGCGCGGCCGCGGCGCCGAGGGCGCCGTTCTGGAAGCGATGCTGCGTGTAGCCGATCAGGACGAGGTTGAGCGCCACGTTGACGACCACCATCCCGGCCATGACCTTGGTCCAGACCGCCTGGCGATGGCAGGCGACTAGGATCTGCCAGATGAGGATGTTGAAGTACGTGAACGGCAGCGAGGCCAGGAGCACCGCCAGCACGGGCGCGGATTCGTCGAACGCGGATCCGTAGAGCCTGGCGATGACGGGCTCCACGACCAGCGCCGCGCCGGCCGTGATCGGCATGCTGAGGCTCAGCACCAGCTCGATCGGGCGGCGGGCGATGACGAGGAGCTCTGCCAGGTCCCCGTGGAAGCTCGCCGAGAGGCGCGGCAGCAGGGCGGTGGAGAGGATGACGGGCACGAAGAGCAGCGTGGTCAGGATCCGGCTGGAGACTCCGTACCAGCCCACCACCGCCGCCGACGTGAGGACCGCCAGGAGCACCGAGTCGATCCACGTGTAGGTGCTGTGGATCATGTAGTTGGCGAAGAGCGGAAGGCTGTCCACCGCCACTCGGCGGGCACTGGCGAGATCGATGTGAGCCAGCCTGAAGTGACGGCGGAGCCAGCCGAGGTTGAGCCCCAGCGTCAGGCACTCGACGGCGGTGCCGAGAGCCGCCAGCGCGACGACCCCGAACCCCGTCAGCACGAGGCCGATGCCGACGACGGTCCCCGCCAGCTTGGTGGTGATGCCACTGAGGGCGATGTAGCCCATCTTCTCGGTGGCCTGGAAGGCGGACTGCATGGGCAGCTTCAGCACCGCCGGCAGCATTCCGGCGACCCCCAGCCAGAGGATCAGGTCCTGCTCGGGGCTGAAGCGCGACCAGTGGATGAAGGCCGCCATCACCGCCACCACGGGCAGGTACAGGCTCGCCTGCACGAAGAGGGCGGAGGTGATCAGCGAGGGAGCCCGGCTCCGGTCGGTCGCGATCTCCCTGACCAGCAGCACGCCGAGCCCCAGCTCCATGAGCGTCAGGAGAATGCCCGTCGTCGCCGTCGCCGTGGTCAGCTCCCCGGTCCCGCGGGGACCGATCATGCGGGGCACGATCACCGTCCACGCCAGCGTCAGGCCCCAGGTCACCAGCTGGCTTCCCGCCAGCACGCGCATGCTCCTCAGGAGGCGGATCTGGTTCCCGGCGGCCGCGCCGGCGGGGGTCGTGGCGGCGGTCTCGGCGATCATGCCGCGCGGCGCTCCCGGCGCCCCCGGGCCGCCAGCGTGGCCACCAGGTCGAGGATCCGGCGGTTGTTCCGGTCGGCGTCGTGCTCCTCGGCCGCCAGCCGCACGGCCGCCTCGCCCATCCGGCGCCTGAGGGCGGAGTCGCGCGCGAGGGCGTCGAGCGCGGCCGCCAGCCGGACGGGATCCCGAGCCGGAACGAGGAGGCCGGTGACGCCGTCATGGACCATCTCCGGGATCGCCCCCATGGGGGTGGTGACGACCGGCAGCCCGCAGGCGAGGCCCTCCGCGATGACCTGGGCGAAGCAGTCGCCGTGGGTGGGCAGCGCCAGCACGTCGGCGGCCTGGTAGAGCTCGATGAGGGCCGCGGTCTGGGGCCGGACGCCGTGGTGGACGCGCACGCTGGGAAGCCCGGCCACGTGCAGGGGCGAGGCGGTGACGATGTCCAGCTCCACCCCGCCGGACATCAGCCGGAGGGCCTCGAGCAGGTCTGGGCCCCCCTTCCGATCGAAGTCGCCGCCGACGAAGAGTACCCGCAGGGCCGCCCCCTCCCGCCTCGGTCTCGGGGTGAAGCGGCGGGTGTCCACGCCGGGCGGGATGACGTGGATCTTCTCGGCGGCGACCCCGTAGTCGCCGACCAGGGAGGCGGCCGCCCAGCGGCTCCAGCTGACCAGTGCGGCCGCCGCGCCGTAGGTGTGCCGGTGGAGCACCGTCTTGGCGCGCTCGAGGGGGCCCGCGTCGATGCCGTGCCGGTACGCGCCGGACATCATGTCGAAGGCACGCGGGGGCGCGTCGAGCGAGACGACCGTCGGCACGCGGCGCATGACCGACCGGGAGAGCAGCGCCGCAGTCTGGGTGTGGATGAAGACGCCATCCAGCCTCCCCTCCTCCAGCCGTGCCAGCAGGGCCCCGCGGGCGGCCAGGCTCGCGCGCCACGACCAGCGGGCGAGGGGAGTGTGGCGCATGGGTCCGTGAGGGGGGGAGAAGGGCAGCCGGACGACCGTCCCCTCGACGTCGGTCGCTTGCGCCAGGACCCGCTCCAGGTTGAGGCCGTGGGCGACGTGGCCGAGCGTCTGCTCGAGCACGAAGGTCAGCTCAAGCATGCCGCAGCCTCGGCAGCGCGCTGGCCACCCCGATCACGGCCCCGAGGAAGACCAGGTTGCGGTATGCGTCGAGCTGGAGGTCACCCCAGCCGACCGCGATCTCGGCCAGGATGGCCGCCACCACGAAGGCCGCCACCGCCTTGAGGAAGCCGTCCTCGTGGGAGGCGATCTCCCGCGTCGCCTGCAGGATGGCAAGCCCCAGCAGTCCCCAGAGCGCGATGAACCCGAGCGCGCCCATCCGCATCCCCACCCACAGCACCGTGTTGTGGGGGATGTAGTTCCAGAGCGGGTAGATCTGGGAGATGTCGGCCATCGGGTAGAGGATGAACATCGGATGCCCGAACCCGATTCCCCAGACCGGGCTCGAGTGGAACGTGAAGAGGATGTTGTGGTTCTCGGCCACCCGGTAGAGGTTCGACAGGTAGTCGCGGGAGTCCGGCTGGATCAGCGACTTGACCGGGCGGACGAGGGCGGCGGTGCGCCCGGAGGCATGGTTCCAGAACGCCACCAGGAGGCCTCCATAGACGACGGCGATGAGAGCCGTGACGGCGACGAGCTTGTGCCGGTGAACCGGGTTGAAGCGGATGCCGAGCACGACCACCGCCCCCAGCGCGGCCACCATCGCCAGGTCGGCCGCCCGGCGCTGGTTGCCGAGCAGCGCGATCCCCACCGGCACGGTGGCCGCCAGCATCAGCCAGAGGAGGCGGCGCCGGGGCGGGAACCAGATCAGCCCGCAGAGCAGGGCCGCGATGAAGAGGCCGAGGAAGTAGGACTCCTCGTGCGCCATGATCGAATCCAGGCCGGCGGTGCTCCCGTGCAGGGTGACCAGGTAGCGGAAAGCTCCCAGGCAACCCTTGATGGCGACCCCGACCAGGAAGATCCCCGCCAGCCTGGCCAGATCGGCCCGCTCCTTGATCAGGGCGCCGGCCAGCCAGAAGAGGACGAAGCCGTAGATCTGGGGCCGGATCTCCCACAGCGTCTGCGTCAGCTTGGCTCCCGTGAAGAGGCCGTGCACCTCGCCCACCGCCACCACCGCGATCCAGATCAGGTAGGCCTTGGCCACCGCTCCGCGCGGGATGGGGACGTCGTGCTCGGCGACACCCTTCGCCAGCCAGATCAGGAGCACGGCTCCCATCAGGATCTCGAAGGGGGAGACCGAGAACCCCGAGAGCCCCACCGAGTTGTCCAGGTTGAGGAAGATCGGGATGCGGTCGGTGAGCGAGTCGGTGAAGTGGAGCGGGAACTGCTCGAAGACGACCGCCCCCGCCATGAGCAGGTATACGCCGCGCAGTGGCTTGCGCCAGATCCAGGGCAGGACGAGGAGCGCCGGCAGCGCCGCCATCGCCATCTGCAGCCGGGGCTGGGCGAGCCCGAGCAGGAGCAGCGCCGCCAGCAGACCGAGAAGGATGGCGAAGGCCCGGTCGGCGGTCCGGCGTTCCCCGAGGACCAGCTCGCGCGCTGTTGGCGCCAGACGTCGGTGCCCGGGATCGCGCGCCTCGACCGAGATCATGGATGCGTGTACTCCCAGGCGGAGGCGACCACGGCGGCCACCGCGATGATCCCGTAGGCGGTCCGGCCGGGACGCGCCCCCGCCAGCCCCGCCAGGAGGACGGCTCCGATGAGGACGAAGAAGAGCACGCCGCTAGCGCCGGCGGCGCGCGCCCGGCGTCCTGGACTCCGCGCCGTTCACCAGCACGCCGGCGACCTGCTCCCGCCCGATCTGCAGGATCGCCTGCTCCAGCTCCGCGACCCGGCTGAGCCCCTCGCGGGCCACGAGGAGGATCCGCGGGACTAGCTTCATGCCCAACTGGCTGTGGGCCGCCCCCAGCACCGGTGGGAGGTCGACGACCACGTTGTGGAAACGGCCCTCCAACGAGGCCAGGAGCTGGCGCTCGTCGATCTGGATCATCGCCCGGGCGGGATCCGAGCGCCGGTTGCCGGCCGGGATGACGAAGAGCCCCGGCGAGCCCAGCGTGCGGATCGAGTGCAGCGGCGCCTCGCCGTCCAGCCACTCGCCCAGTCCTGAGGCCGCCTCGCAGCCGAGCAGATTGGCCAGGCTGGGCTGCTCGAAGTCGCACTCCAGGACCAGGGTCGGCTCCTGCCGGTCGCCGGCGATCGCGGTCGCCAGCCCGAGAGCCACCGAGGTCCTGCCCTCCCGGCGCAGCGCGCTGGTCACTCCCACGACGATGCCGGTGCCCAGCCGGGCCCGCGCGACCAGCTTGAGGTACCCCTGGCGGCACTGATCGACGAGATCGCCGGGAAGGTCGAGCGGGCGGGTGGCGTCCCACGTGGACGAGGCGTCGGCCAGCGGGGCCGCGATCATGGGCTCGAAGGCGGGCTGGGGCGGGGCGATGAGAGGTACCTGCATGTCGAGGAGATGCCTAAGCCCGCTGCGCCCGCTCGAGGGCGGGCAGCCGCGGGATGGTCGCCACCACCGGCACCCCGAGCTGACGCTCGAGCTCTCGTGGGTCCCTGATGGTGCCATCCAGCCAGACCAGGGCCAGCAGGTAGGCGAAGCCCGCGGCCAGGCAGACGGCGACGGTGACGGCGGCCCGCTTGAGGCTGCTCCGGTCGCCGAGCATGCCCCCCTTCGAGACGTGAGGGGGGTCCACCACGGCGGTGCTGCTCTGGAAGTAGCTGGAGACGGCCGACCCCAGGAAGGTCTCCTGAGCGAGCTGCGACTGGACCTGCGTGAGCTGGGCCTGCGCGTCGATGACCGCCTGATTGAGCTGGTTGGCGCGCGGGTCTCCCGTCTGCGCCCCGGCCGTGATCTGAATGTCCCGGTGCTGGCTGAGATAGGCGTCGAGCGCCTGGTGGGCCTGCCGGAGGACCGTCTGGTCCTTGGTGACCTGGCTCTGCAGGAACGCGATGCCGAGCTGCTGCGCGTTGCGCTGGAGATCCACGGACTGGCTCTGGAAGGCGGCGATCGTCGCCGTCAGAACCGCCGGGCAGACGTTCTTCTCGCTGCACGAGAAGGAGAGCGAGAGGAGGTGGGAGCCGGTTGCCGTCGTCTTGAGCGCGGTGGGCAGGCTGGCCAGGATCGGCTGGAGCTCCTTCTGGCTGGTGACGGCTCCGCTCTTCTGAAGCTGCTGGCCGACCGTGTCGACGAAGGCCTGGGTGGCCAGCATCTGGTCCAGGCTGTCCTTCTCGTTCTGGGCCGGGGTCGCGTACTGGTTCCAATCGGCCGGGGTCGCCGACGATCCGTAGAAGGTCGGGGCGTCCACCCAGAGGTTCGCCGATGCGCCATAGTTCCGGAACGCGACGATGGTGCCGGCGCCGAGCACCAGGGGCAGGACGACGAACACGAAGGCAAACCTGCCCCGGTACCGGAACAGCGTCTCGAAATAGCGGTTCAATGAAAACTCCCTTGGACTGCCGGGACTGGGCGCTCGAAGTGCCAGCACGAGTTTCGAACGCGGGGAAGGCAAGCGCCATGGGCTCGCCTAGAACGTCGCATGGGTCGCCTGTCCCGATCTCGCCGGGACAAGGCGGTGCCCGGCAGTGGGGCGCCGGGCGCGGGCGCTCGTCACCGGAGGCGGCCCGGCCCGGGACTTCGCGCCCGTCCGGGCGGCAAGTAACCGGTTGCGGACCGGCCGCCCGCCTGGCACTCTTGCCTTGCCTTGACTCCTGACCTCCTTCCCCGCCCGCGCGCCGGTGCCGGTCCCCGCCCGCCGCGCATCCTGGTCATCGCGAGGGGCCACCTCGGCGATCTCGTGGGCGCGCTGCCGGCGCTTCGGGACCTTCGCGCCGGCCACCCCGACGCGCGGATCACGGTCGCGGTGAACGAGTACGTCCGGGGCGCGCTCGAGGGCTGTCCCTACGTGGACGGCGTCCTGCATCCGTTCACCTACGGCCGCCGGGGCCGGCTCGGACGCGCGTCGCGGCGCGCCGCCTTCCTGGCCGCCGCGGCGGGCGGCTTCGACATCACGATCGGGCTCCGGTTCTGTCCGCCGGGCGCCCTCCTGGCCGGTTGGGCGAGCCGGTCCCGGACCCGCATCGGCTACCACCAGCAGGGATGGGCGGCCAGGCTCCTGACGGACGATCTCGGACCCGAGCCCCGCTCCGGCTCGAACCGGGTGGCGAACCTGGCCGCCCTGAAGCTGCTGGGCATCCCCTGCAGCCCCCGATATCCGGAGCTGAGCTGGGTCGAGCGCCCGGCCCGGGCGGAGCTGGATCGCGTCCTGGGCGAGGCCGGCATCGCGCCGGGGGACGGCCTCGCGACGCTGCAGACCGCCTCTCATTGGGGCTGCAACGAGTGGCGCGGCGACAAGTGGGCGGCGCTGGCCGACCACCTGTCGGAGCGGTGGGGGCTGAGGGTCCTCGTGAGCGGGACAGGAGAGACGTTCGAGGCGGAGAAGCTGGCCGAGATCGGGCGGCTCAGCCGGCACCCGATCGTCCCCCTGCTGGGCCGGACGACCATCCCCATGCTCTTCGACCTCGTCGCCCGCTCGAGGCTGGTGGTCGCGGCAGACAGCGCGATGACGCAGGTCGCGCTCGCCCAGCGCACCCCCTCGGTGATCCTCTTCGGGATCGAGGCGGTGGATCCCAACGGGCCGCTCCCGGAGGAGGTGCGGGAGGGCCTGACGATCCCGCTCCAGCACTGGCCCGGCGGCGCCCTGGCGCCGGCGCCGAACCCCCACTGCCGCTTCCGCGAGGGGGCGTGCCATTCCTCCTCCTGCCGGGAGAACAGCTCGCTCGCCCAGATCACCCCCGAGGAGGCGTGCGAGGCGGCCGACCGGCTGCTGGAGCGGGCCTCCGCCGCCCCCCAGGAGGGAGCGGCGCCGGGCGCCCTATCCCGCTGAGGCCCCTCCGGCTCCCCGGACCGCGGCCAGCATCAGCTCGGCGGTCCGCGCCGACTGGACGGTGGCGTCGAACCGGCGCACGGCGACCCTCCGGGCCGCCGCACCCCATCTCTGGCGCCGCGTCGGGTCTCCGGCCAGCCCGTCCATCGCCTGCCGAAGCGCGGCGCCGTCGCCGGGCTCCAGGAGCGCCCCGGTGGCGCCGTCGTCGACGATCTCGGGAATGCCTCCCACCCGGGAGGTGATCACCGGCACCCCGCAGGCCATGGCCTCCAGGGCGGCGATCGAGAAGCAGTCGGCCAGCGTGGGGAGGACGAAGACGTCGGCGGAGCGGTAGAGCTCCAGCAGTCGAGGGTCGCCCGGCTCCAGCCCGGTATGGATGGTGACCCCCGGCTCGACCGGAGGAGGCTCGCGGGTGACCAGATGCAGTTCACAGGGCGAGTGCAGGCGCCGGAAGGCCTCCAGCAGAAGCCCGCCCCCCTTGCGCTGGAAGTCCCCGCCCACGAACAGGAACCGCGCCGGGCCGCGGGAGGGCGGGGCGGCGCCCGGTGACCAACGGTCCACGTCCACCCCCGGGGCGACCACCTCGACCCGGGCCGGATCGGCCCCGTAGTCGCCGATCATCGAGGCGGCCGCCCAGCGGGACCAGGGGAGGAGCCGGGCGCACCGGCGGGCGAAGACTCCGAAGAGCCGGTCCCCCAGGGCCCCCTTCCGGGTCGTCAGGTCGGCGGCGTCCGGGTAGTGGGGCCGGAGGGTGGACATCAGCCGGGGGGTGGAGTCGATGGCGAAGAAGATCGGCGTGCGGGCGCCCCTGGCGAGCGCGAAGGGAAGCAGGGGTAGGGATACCTGGGACCAGACCGCGTCGAGCCGGAGCGTGGCCAGGAGCGGGAGAAGCGTGAGCGACGACCTCAGCGTCCCCCGCGCGCTGGCGGCCAGCGGCAGCCGCTCGACGAGCCCGCCCTCGAGGTGGGGGAAGACCTCCGCCGTGCGCCGCACCTGGACGGTCTCCGGGAGCATGGCCTCGAGGACCGTGTACTGGGCCTGCACACCGGCCACCATCCAGGGGGCGAGCGCAACGCGCAGGGGCGGGGTGCCCGCCGCGGCCCCCTCCTTCCCGGCCCGCCGCCCGGTCGCGGGGTGCCCGCCGCGGCCCCGGTCAGACGATTCGATCGAGCCAGGCCGGCATCTGGGGGTCGTGGGCGTTGAACACGATTCCCCGCAGCCGGTCGCGGCCGACCGCATCGATCACGCTCTGCAGCTCACGCGGGCGGGAGACGCCGCTCCTGGTGACGACCAGCACCCGCGACGCCAGTTGCGCGAGCACCTCGCTGCCGGCGACGCCCAGCATCGGCGGCAGGTCGATGACCACGTTCTTGAACTCCTCGGTCAGGGTCTCGATCAGGTTCCGGCGAAGGAGCTGGTGGGCGGCGCGGCCGGGATCGTCCGCGGCGCCCCCGGCGGGGATGGCGTAGGCGTTCTGGAAGGGCGCCATCCGCACCATCCGCAGGCCGCTGATGCCGTCCACCCAGTCGAGGAGGCCGGGCGAGGAGTCGAAGTCGAAGTCGCGGTCGAGTCCCGACCCGCTGGCGAGGTCGCACTCGACCAGCACGCTCGGCTCGGCGGTGTCGAAGGCCATCGCGGTCAGGATCCCGAGTGCCACCGCGGTCTTGCCCTCGCCGTGGTGCGCGCTCGTGACGCCGAGCACCCGCGGGGCAGCCTCATCGAAGGCGACCGACAGGTAGGCGGCCCGGCAGCGGTCCACGAACGGGGGGGGCATGCCGAGACGTTCGGTCCAGCCGCGATTCCCCTCGGCGGCACTCGCGAGGCCCGGGGCGGGTGGCAGCAGCGGGCGCCGGGAGCCGGTCACCTCCTGGAGGGTGCTCACAGGCACGCCGCCCGCGCAGCAGGCATGCGGGAAACCTCGGGAATGGCCGGGGGTGACATGTGGTCGAATGCTAGGCCGCCCCGCCCGCCGCCGCCATGGGCCTCCCGTCCCGGCGGGGGCGGGACAGACCGGACCCCCGCCCTCATCCTGCGCGCGTGCCGGGCCTCGGGACCGCAGTCCCCGGTCGCCCCGGCTGTCCCATTGACCGAGCCGGCGCGGGGCCGGAGGCTGGACGGGCATGAACGCGTCCGGGCGAATCCGCCACGGGACCCTGCTCTCCGCCGTGATCGGCGCGCTGACCATCGCGAGCGCCGGCCCGCCGCCCTCGGCGCTCGTCGCCGAGGCCGCGGGCGCGGGTCCCAACATCTATACCTACGCCGGTGACGGAAGCCAGAGCTACACGTCGGGGGCCGTTGCCACCGCCACCGGCCTCAATACGCCCGCCGGGATCGCCGTGGACGCGGCCGGGGACATCTTCATCGCCGGCTATGGCGACGACGTCGTGAGCGAGATCCCCGCCAGCTCCGGACAGAGCTTCGGGCGCTACCTGACCGCCGGCGACGTCTA
This sequence comes from Candidatus Dormibacteraceae bacterium, assembly GCA_050734915.1. Classification (GTDB taxonomy): domain Bacteria; phylum Chloroflexota; class Dormibacteria; order Dormibacterales; family Dormibacteraceae; genus JBOHUX01. The sequence goes on along the minus strand of JBOHUX010000011.1, from coordinate 3,650 downwards.
CACGATCGCGGGCACCAAGGGTGTCGCCGGCCACGCGGGCGACGGCGGACCCGGCACCGCCGCCACGCTCAACCAGCCGCAAGGGGTGGCCGCCGACGCCGGGGGGAATCTCTACATCGCCGACACCGCCAACGACTGCGTCCGCAGGGTGGCGGCCGCCTCCGGGGACATCGCCACCGTGGCCGGCCAGTGCGGCGTCGCCCCCGGCTCGCTCGGCGATGCCGGTCCTGCCACGGCGGCCACGCTGGGTCTGCCCTCGGGGGTCGCCCTCGACGGCGCCGGAAACCTGTTCATCACCGGCAACGGCTCCGACCGCGTCCGCGAGGTGGCGGCCGCCGCCGGCCACCTGCTCGGCCAGCCCTCCGCGTCGATGACGCCGGGTGACATCTACACGATCGCCGGGGGGGGCACCTCGACCGCCGACGGCGTGGCCGCCACCACCGCCGCCCTCTATGACCCGAGCGGGCTCGCACTCGATCCCGCCGGCAACCTCTTCATCGCGGACGAGGACAACAAGGTGGTGCGCGAGGTGGCGGCGGCCGGGGGCGACGTCTTCGGCCAGACGTCGCCGATGAGCGCCGGCGACATCTACACGGTCGCGGGGACGATCGGCACTCCCGGGTACACCGGTGACGGCGGCCCGGCCAGCCGCGCCACCCTCGAGAACCCGCTCGCGATCGCGTTCGACGCCGGAGGCAACCTCCTCGTCTCGGACAGCGGCAACAACCTGGTCCGAGAGGTCTCGAAGGCGAGCGGGACGATCAGCCTGGTGGCCGGACAGGTGATCTGCCCGCCCGGCCCGGCTCCGGCCGCCTGCACCGGCAACAACGCCTACTCGGGGGACGGTGGGCCGGCCGCCCAGGCGGCGCTCAACCAGCCCTATGGGATCGTCTTCGACGCCCGCACGGGGGACGTCTTCATCTCCGACTCCTACAACAACCGGATCCGCGAGGTGCTCCTCAACCCGCCCGCCGCGGTGTCGCCGACATCGGGCACGCCGCAGAGCGCGGCGGTGGGAACGCAGTACGCCGCCCCGCTGGTGGTCTCGGTCACCGACGGCGGGGGCCATCCGCTGGCCGGCATCGGCGTCAGGTTCGCGGCGCCCGTGAGCGGGGCCTCGGGCAGCTTCGCCGGGGGCCAGCCCACGTACGTCACCAGGACCGATTCGTACGGGCTGGCCAGCGCGACGCTCACCGCCAACCGGACGGCCGGCTCGTTCGCGGTCACCGCGACGGTGGACGGCACCTCGCTGACCACCGCGTTCTCGCTGACCAACACCCTCGACGCAACGTCGGTATCGCTCACCTCGACCGCCGACCCGATGGCGAAGGGCAAGCCCGTCGCGTTCACCGCGACCGTCACCCCGGCGGGCCCTGGGGCCGGGTCGCCGTCGGGCTCGGTAACCTTCGAGGACGGCGGGAGCGTGATCGGATCCGCCCACCTGAACGGCGCCGGGCAGGCTTCCATCACCACCTCCGCCCTACAGGTGGGCACGCACTCCATCACGGCCGTGTACGGCGGCGACGCCGGCTTCGGGGGCGCCGCGTCGCCGCCCCTCACGGAGACCATCACGGCCACCGCGGGGGCCTCGCTCAGCCCCGGCGGCCTGAGCTTCCCGGGGCGCCGTCCCGGCACCACCAGCCCCTCTCAGGCCGTCGTGCTCACCAACTCGGGGAGCGCGCCGCTGCACATCTCGGGCGTCTCCACCACCGGCGATTTCGCGGAGACCAGCAGCTGTCCGGCGACGCTCGCGCCGACGGTCACCTGCTCGATCTCGGTCACCTTCGCGCCCATGTCGCTCGGCTCGCTGGCCGGCACCCTGACCGTCACCGACGATGACGTCAACGGGGCCTCCCAGTCGATCGGCCTCGCCGGCCTGGCAACGCGGCCGGTCTGTCCGAAGGCGGGCAGCGCCGGCGCTGCCGGGCCCCCCGACCCCGGCCGTCCCTGGACGGGGGGCTCGGACGCCGTCGGCGTCGCGTCCGGATGGTTCGACGCCTACTTCGCCGAGGGCTACACGGGCGCCGGCTTTCAGGAGTACCTGACGGTCCAGAACCCCGGCGCCGCCCAGCCGCTCTGCGTCGACTACCTGCTCGACACCGGGACCGTCATCACCCGCGTCTACGCACTCGACGCCCAGAGCCGGACCACGATCAACGTCAACCAGGAGGTGGGTGCCGGCCAGAACGTCTCCGCCCACCTCTACGCGGCCGCGCCCTTCGTCGCGGAGCGCCCGATGTACTTCAACTACGAGCCCAACGTCAAGGGCTGGACGGGCGGCGACGACGTCATGGGCGCCCGGTCCCTGGGCTCCGACTTCTACTTCGCCGAGGGCTACACCGGCTCTGGCTTCGACGAGTACCTGACCCTGATGAACCCCGACCCCAGCCGGGCTGCGCAGGTCGACATCACCTACTTCTTCGGCGACGGCGCCGCGCCCAAGGTGGTCCAGAGGACGATCCCCGCCCACAGCCGCGCCACCGTGTACGTCAACGCCACGGACCAGGCCGGCCCGGGCCGGAACGTCTCCATCGAGGTCAGGTCCCACCCCGGCAGCGACGTCCTGTTCCTGGCCGAGCGGCCCATGTACTTCGACTACCAGGGCCAGGGGAACCGCCACCTCGACTGGACCGGCGGGGACGTTGTGGTGGGCGCGACCCACCTCAGCTCCGACCTCAACCTGGCCGAGGGCTACGTCACGCCCGACACCTTCGACGAGTGGCTGACCGTCCTCAACCCGAATGACCAGACCGCGTACCTCACCGTCACCTACGAGGTTCAAGGCGGGGCGCCGATCCAGATGAAGATGACCGTCGACCCCCACTCCCGCGGCACCCACCTCGTCAACGGGGACTTCACCCAGGCCACCTCGCTGGGCCTGCACATCCATTCTGCGGCCGTGTCCTTCACCGGCCAGCCCCTGCCGGTGCTGGTCGAGCGGCCGATGTACTTCGACTACAACAGCAAGTGGACCGGCGGCCACGACGCCATCGCCGTCGACGACTCCCAGCTGGGCACCTCGTTCCAGTTCGCCGAGGGCTACGTCACTCCGACCAACTTCGACGAGTACCTGACCATCCTCAACGACACCGGCAAAGACGCCAAGGTCACCATCACCTATCTTTTGCGCGGCGGGGGAGTCAAGGTCATCCCCAATCTCACGGTCCCCGCCAACTCGCGCTTCACGGAGCCCGTCAACGCCGACTTCCCCGGCCAGACGGTCGAGAACTCGATCCAGGTCACGTCAACCAACGGTGTGCACATCCTCGTCGAACGCCCCATGTACTTCGCCTACTGATGCGCGCACGAGTGCCGCCGGCCGCCCCCCGCGGCGCCGGGAACGTCGATCCGGACCGGGACGCAAGTCCCATTGGCAGCGGGGGCTCGCCCGCTCAGACTGGACTCGACCGACCCACCGGATTCCAGGAGGAGAGAACGCATGAGAGCTCGGGCGCCGTACCGGAAGCCGAGGCTGCGCAGGCTGGGCCTGCTGCGCCTCCTGACCAAGAGCTTCTGACCCCTTCCCCCCCCCGCCGGGGGGGATCGCGGCCGGGCCCCCGCGGCCGCGGGGAACGGTGCCGCGGGCGGCGAGACGATCACGGCCGAGAGCCTCCCCCGGGCGGCGGAGGAGGTGGTCGGCGAGCGCGCCG
>JBOHUX010000010.1:0-25097 GCA_050734915.1 Candidatus Dormibacteraceae bacterium | reverse complement strand
TCCTGGTGCTGATCCACTGGTCGATCCGGCATGGTCGCTGGCGGATACTGGCCGCGGTCGCAGCCGCCGTCCTACTGATGAGCCCCGCCCACACCGCGCTCATCGACGCCATCGGCGCAGGCCTCCGCAACGACGCGATCCTCGAGGGCTGGGCGGCAGCCGGCCCCCTCGGGATCCTGGTGCTCTGGCTTGCCTCCCTCGCCGCCATCGGGCGTGGTCCAGCACCCGAACCGTCGCCGGCAAGGGAAGCGGTACCCACTCTTGTCTGAGCCTCTGCTCGTGCTTGCTTCACTGGGCCTAGCGTTCGCCTTCGCTGCGGCCGGGGGCCTCGCAGGTCTCGCGGTCTGCCGCCTTCCCGGCATGCGTCTCGACGAGGCCGAGCCGGCCGTCGAGCCCAGCCCCGCGCCCCTCGGCATCGCCGCGCTGAGGCGCGCCTCGTGAGCCACCGGCGGACGGTCGTCCTGGGAGCCGGTCCGGCTGGGCTGACCGCGGCCTACGAACTGACCAGGCACCAGGTCCCGGTCACCGTCCTCGAGAGGGATCCGCGCTACGTCGGCGGGATCGCGCGCACCGTCGAGCACCGGGGATACCGGTTCGACATCGGCGGCCACCGCTTCTTCAGCAAGAACCAGGAGATCGAGGAGCTCTGGACCGAGCTCCTCGGCGACCAGATGCTGACCTGCGGACGCCTCTCCCGCATCCACTACGGCGGGCGCTACTTCGACTACCCGCTCCGGGCCGCCAACGCGCTCGTCAACCTGGGACCCCGGGAGACCGTCCGCTGCGTCGCCAGCTACGCGAAGGCCAGGATCCGGCCGCCCCGGAACGCGCGGACCGTCGAGGACTGGGTCGTCGGCCAGTTCGGCCGCCGGCTCTTCGAGCTCTTCTTCAAGACCTACACGGAGAAGGTCTGGGGCATGCGCACGGACGAGATCTCCGCCGACTGGGCGGCACAGCGGATCAAGGGTCTGGACCTCGTCAAGGTGATCAAGAGCGCGGTCCTGCCGCGGCGGCGCCCCGCCTCACGCGGCGAGGTCATCAAGACCCTGATCGACGAGTTCAGGTATCCCCGCCTGGGGCCCGGCCAGATGTGGGACCGGGTCGCGGCTCTGCTCGCGGGGTCGGGGCAGCCGGTGCGGCTCGGAGCCGAGGTGCTCGGGTTGAGGCACCGGCAGGGGCGGGTGGTGAGCGCGATCGTCCGCGACCGCAACGGCGCGCGGGCCGACATCGACGGTTCGGACTTCGTGTCCAGCCTGCCGATCAAGGAGCTGATCGCGCGGCTCCAACCGGCCGCGCCGGAGGCCGTCCGGCGGGCGGCCGGGGGCCTCAAGTATCGGGACTTCCTGACAATCGCCCTGATGATCGACGCCGAGAACCTCTTCCCCGACAACTGGATCTACATCCACGACCCCGGCGTCAAGGTCGGCCGTGTCCAGAACTTCAAGAACTGGAGCGGCGCGATGGTGCCCGACCAGACGAAGACCTGCCTCGGCCTCGAGTACTTCTGCTTCGAGGGGGACGGGCTCTGGTCGATGAGCGACCCGGACCTCCTCCGGCTGGGGGCGGCGGAGATCGAGCAGGTGGGCATCTGCGCGCGGCGGGCGGTGTTCGACGGCTGTGTGGTGCGCCAGGCCAAGGCGTACCCCGTCTACGACGATGGGTACGAGGCCCGGATCGAGGTGATCCGGCGCTACCTCGAGCGCTCCCTCGCCAACCTTCACCTGGTCGGCCGGAATGGGATGCACAAGTACAACAACCAGGACCACTCGATGATGACGGGCCTCCTGGTGGCGCGGAACATCGCGCTGGGGTCGGCGCACGATCCCTGGCGCGTGAACGGGGACGCCGAGTATCACGAGGAGGTTCGCGAGGACGTCGCCGGGACCCCCGGACGGCTGATCCCGCACCGACTGGCGAGTTGACCGGCGCGCGCGAGGCGGGCTCGGGAGCGGTGCGGCCGGCGGCGCTGGCGCGCTTGCGCTCCCCCTTGATGCTGGCCCTGATCGCCGGTCTGGTGATCTCGGTGGAGGCCAATCTCGTCCGCTTTGTCCATCTCGTGGCCGCCCACGGGCGGGGGGGCGACTTCGCCCTCTACGACTGGGGAGCCCGGGTCGGACGCGCCCGCGGGTGGACGCACCTCTACGACAGCAGCCTGGTGGGACATCCCCTGCTCGGCTTCGGCGCCCACCTTCCTGCCCTGTTGACCCCGCCACCGATGATCTTGATGGTCCTTCCGCTCAGCTACCTGCCCTACGCGCTGGCAGACGCCGTCTGGATGCTCCTCCTGGGCGCTCTGCTGGCGATCGCGTTCGCCCTCGCCGCGCCCGCCGGCCGCTGGCGGATGCCGTACCTGCTCGCGCTGGCGGGGCTCTACCCGATCGCCTACACCCTCTTCCTCGGCCAGAGCAGCGCCGTGGTGGCGGCCGCCCTCCTGTTCGGCTGGTGGCTGATGCGGCGCCATCGGCACCTTGCCGCCGGGCTCGTGCTCTCCCTCATCTGCGTCAAGCCCCAGCTGGTGATCCTGTTGCCGATCGCTCTGCTCGTCGCCCGCCGCTGGCGCACCCTGGTCGGCTGGGCGGTGGGCGCCGCCGTCCTCGCGGGCGGCTCGGTGGCCGCGATCGGGTGGGGCGGCGTCCAGCAATATCTGGGGGCCCTGAGAGCTCCGCATGCGGCCCAGGAATCCGCCTACACACTGGCGGGCATCCTCGGGCATGGGCCCTGGACCCTGGCCGTTCAGGTGGCCGTGGTGGCCCTCGCTCTCCTGGTCGCCGCCAGGAGTCGCCGGGAGCCCGGCGTCGTGCTTGCCGCGGCCGTGATCGCCTCCGCCGTGATGGCCCCCTACTGGCACTTCCAGGACTACCTCGCCCTCGTCGCCGTGGCCGCCATCCAGCTCGCCGCGCGGCCAGGGATGGGCGCCGCCCTCATAGCGGCCGCGATGCTGCTCACCGGCAGCCCGCTCCTGGCCGGGGCGGCCTATGTCCCCGCTCAGCTCCAGGTCGCGCTCTGGCCGGCGATCGAGGCAGTCTGGATCGTCTGGCTCGCGTGGCCGGTCCGGGGCGCCCGCGAGTCCGGTGGGGCCGGCAACGCCGGCTTCCGCCGCCTGGCCGAGGCGCCCGATGTGGCGGCCGGCGCGTGATCGCAGGAGACCGTCGGCCGGACCTCGACCGCAGCGGCACTCCCGGCGGACGCGGACGAGCAGGTGGGCTGGCGCTGCTCGCAGTGATCGCCATCGCCTTCTGGTGGCTGACCCTGATCGACCTCCGCTACTCGTTCGGCGACTTCCCGAAGGCGCCGGATCCGAACGACTTCAGCCTCTACTACGACGGCGCCCGGATCGGCCTGGTGCATGGCTGGTCACACATCTACGATCTGGCGTTCCAACGAGTTCAGTTCATCGCCACGCATGCGCCGGGCGACGAGTTCTCGTGGAAGACGCTCTACGTCACGCCGCCGCCGGTGGCGTGGCTGGTAGCGCCCCTGGCACGCCTCCCGCTCACGGTCGCCTACGACATCTGGGTGCTCTTGAACGCGGCCCTCTATGCCGTCGCGGGCTGGCTCGCGATCCCCGGGAACCGCCTCCGCAAGCTCGCCATCCTGCTTGTCGGAGCGACTGCATATCCGGTCCTCTACGCGCTGAAGATGGGGCAGATCGTGCCCCTGGCGGCCGGGTCCGTGATTCTCGCGTGGTCCCTTCTCAAGCGCGACCGGCAGGTGGCCGCCGGCCTCGTGCTGCTCGCCGTGCTCCTCAAGCCCCAGGTCGCCATCCTCTGCCCTCTCATCCTCATCTTCACCGGCCATCGTCGCGCTCTCGTCGCATGGACCCTCGGAGCCCTTGGCTTGGCCGTCGCATCGGCGCTCACCCTCGGGAGCGCCGGGCTGGCACAGTACGCGGCGGCGTTGGGTGTCGAGAGCCCGCACCTCGGCAACCAGACCTACACGCTCGCCGCCCTCTTGGGGGCCGGTCCCCTGGCCCGGACGGTCGAGCTCGCCTGCGGTGGGGTGGCGCTGGTCGCCGCCTGGCGCCACCGGCGGTCTCTGGAGCTGGCACTCGTCGCCGGCCTGCTGGGCTCCTACCTGGCGAGCCCCTACCATCACGACTCCGACCTGTTCGCCCTCGTGGTGGCAGCCTGGCTCTATCTCGGCAGCGAAGCCCCGCGATGGCAGTGGGCGGGCGCGGCGGCACTTCTCGTGACGATGATCGGGCTTCCCCACCTCGGTCCCGCGCCGGTGCTCTTGCTGGCCACGCTGTGGCTCCTCACCATCCTGGTCCGATCCCGCCAGCCGCGCGTGCCGGACCCGCCCGGACGGCGGGTCAAGGGCGCTGGCCGGCTCCAACGCATGATCCGGACCGTTCGCGCGTTAGCCCGTCCAGAGACGTGGGGCCGCCGGCGGGTTGTGCCGGTCCTTCCGGGCGACCACCGATGACGCGACGCGCATGAACAGATGACTGCACTGAGAGCGGACGAGATTCAGCTGGCGCGGCGCGAGCCCGACACCCCGGCGGTGGTCGTGGTCATGCCCGCCTACAACGCTGCCATGACGTTGAGGGACACCTGGCGGCTCATCCCCCCCGATTGCGTGGACAAGGTCATCCTCGTCGATGACAGATCCAGGGACCAGACCGTGGACATCGCGCGCGAGCTGGACCTGACGGTGATCTCCCACCCTCACAACGTGGGCTACGGCGGCAACCAGAAGACCTGCTACATGGAGGCGCTGCGCTCCGGTGCCGGCGTCGTGGTCATGCTCCACCCCGATGGCCAGTACGACCCCACCATGATCCCGGAGCTGGTGGCCCCCATCGTCCGTGGCGAGGCCGATTTCGTCCTCGGATCGCGCTTCCTCCTCAAGGGAGGAGCGCTGCGCGGCGGGATGCCCCTCTACAAGTGGATGGCCAACCGGTTCCTGACGACGGTCGAGAACCTGGTGCTGAGGCGCCGGTTCAGCGAGCTGCACACGGGATACCGAGCCTACAGCCGTGAGTTCCTGATGAGCATCCCCTTCATGCGGAACTCGAACGGCTTCGTGTTCGACACCGAGGTGGTGGCGCAGGCGGTCGCCTTCCACATGCGGGTGGTCGAGGTTCCCATCTCGACGCGCTACTTCGCGGAGGCGTCGTCCACCTCCTTCGGCCAGAGCGTGGACTACGGGCTTCGCACCCTCTGGGTGATGGGCAGGTACCTGCTCTCCCGCACCGGCCTGCTCCGCTGCCGACTGTTCCAGGACTGACCAGGCCCGCGCGGCTGGGTCACCCCGACCCGGGGCCGGCGCTGGCCCGGCTCGCCGGCTCGCCATGGGCCCCGCGGGTGGCGCTGGGCCTTCTCATCTTGGCGTGCTCCTTCAACGCGTCCGCGGCCTGGCCACTCACCAGGTTCCCATGGGCGGGGGCCATCGACTTCCACGTGTATCTGGCGGGAGCGACCATCGGGTTGACCCAGGGATGGGGGCACATCTACGACGCCACGCTGCAGGCGCCTCTGATCCAGCCCTATTTCCGGCACCTTCCCCACGCCGCTGGATATTGGACTCCGTTCGTGAGCACCCCTCCCGCCGCCTGGCTCGTGGCCCCCTTGACGAAGATCCCCTCCCAGGCGGTGTGGCCGATCTGGCTCTGCTTCCTGCTCGTATGCGTCCTGGCGATGGCCTGGGTCCTGGCCCCCCCGGGCCGGATGTCGCGTAGCATCTACCTCGGACTGCTGCTGTCCACGTCCCCGGTGGCGCTCTTCCTGGTGGCGGGGAATCTGGTGGCCTTGGTCGCCGTCTCGGTGACACTCTCCTGGAGGCTTCTCCGCGACGACAGGGAGGTCGCGGCCGGCCTCGTGCTGGCCCTCGCGGCGGTCAAACCACACCTGCTGGTGCTCCTCCCGGCCGCCCTTCTCGTCAGCGGCCGGTGGCGGGCGGTGGCGAGCTGGGGCGCCGCCATGGCGGTGCTCGCGTTGCTGTCGCTGCTGACGCTGGGGAGGCACGGCGTCAGCGAGTACCGCCACCTGCTGGCCCGGGTGTCCAACTTCGACGCAGAGCAAAGGACCGCCCCTCTCCATATGCTCGGAACGCACCTTCCCGCCATCGCGATCGTCGCGGCGGTGGTCACGCTTGTCCTCGCGCTGGCGTGGCTCTATCGCCGTGAGGGGCCGACCATCCCGATCGCGATGGCCCTGCTGGGCTCGCTTCTGGTCATCCCCTACCTGAACGGCGAGGACTTTCTCCTGGCGGCGGTCGCCGCCTTGCTCATCCTGCGCGGCGGACTCGGCCCAGTCCAGTCGGTGGCGGCTCTGGGCCTGGTGATCACCTCGAGTGCGGCAGCAAACGGGAACAGTCCGCCGTTGATCGCCATCGAGTGCGTAATGCTCCTGGCGCTCCTCCTCCTCCGTCGCGGTCCACGGTTGCAGACGGCGCCCGGATCTGGAGACCGAGCGTTGAGCCAGGTGGTCGCACCGACGCCTTCCAGCGCCTGACGACGCCCTCAGCCACTCTCGGTCGGGCTCACCCCACCCCCACGGCCCTGACCGAACACCGCGCGCCATCCTCCCACGCGGAGCGGATGCATCGTGTGGCTGTGGCAACGTTCAACCACCACCGCAGCGGCATGGAGCCCGGCGGCTTCACGCGACCCGAAACGGGACGCCCTGGCCCCCGCGCCGGGGCGGCCTAGGATAGGCATCGTGCCAGGCTCCGGGCGGGGATGAGGTGAGGCTCCTCGATCTCCTGAGGCCGGGCAGCCTCCGCCGGACCCGGCCCAGCTCTCCGCCGGCACCCGCCGGCCCGCCCCGGGGCGAGCTGGGCGAGCCGGTCGCGCTGAGGCTGGATCTGGTGCGCGCGCCGCGGGCGATCGTGATCATGCGCGGAGCCGTCGCCTACAGCACCGGGCTCGAGTTCGACACCGACATCGTGGGCAGGGACGACCTCGACCTCCGGGAAGGTCTGGTCTTCCAGCTCCACCAGCGGGTCGGGCTGGGCCGCCGCATTCCGCGCAAGCTGGTCCGGCTGGGGGTGGCCTTCGCCGACGGCCGGCGCGCGACCAGCCTCGACTTCCTCTCCCCGGCCGAGCCGGACGGCGAGAGGGCCGCCGCTCTGACCCTCGTCTGCCAGCGCGGCGGCGGCTCGGGGCGGCGCTGGCGCCTCTCCTGGTGGCTGGCGCCCCTGCCGCCGGAGGGGCCGGTCACGGTCGAGTGCGAGTGGCCCTGGAGCGAGGTGCCCGCCAGCCGCCAGACCTTCGACGCCGGGCCGCTCCGCGAGGCGGCGGAACGTTCGGAGCGCTTCTGAGGCCGGCTTGGGCCCGCTCAGCCGAGGCCGGTCAGGCGGTCGTAGACGATCTGCGACCAGGACTCCATCGCCAGGTAGAGGATGCGCATCTGGTCGAGGGTGAGCAGCTCCCCGGAGAGCTTCTCGGTCTCCCGGATCGCGATCTCGGGCGAGTCCCCGTCCACCAGGAAGACCACCGCCAGGTGGACCTTCGAGACGGGCGAGGAGTCGTCGTTGATGAGCCCGATCATGGTTGCCTCGAAGGCGCCCGCGTAGCTCACCTCCTCCTCCCACTCGCGGCGCAGGCCGTCCGTGACCGGATCGCCGTTGAGGAGGTCGCCGGGGTTGATGTGGCCGCCGACGCCGAGCGAGTACAGCTGGCGCAGCCGCCGCTCCGAAGACGCCTTGAGGCGCTTGGTCACCAGGTAGCGGTCGCCGTGCCGGAAGACGACGTAGGGGATGATCTGCTGGAAGGTGGGGTCGTCCTCCACCCGGCCCCGGGGCATGAACGACGAACGCTCGCGGATGACCTGCTCGATGCGGCCCAGCCCCTCCCCCACGAAGCCGTGCCAGGCCCCGTCGGGGAAGACCTCCTCCCGGCGCACCACCAGCACCTCTTCCCGGGGGATCGTCATCTGGCCAGGATCAAGCTGAGGAGCGGGCGCAGGAGCGGGCATAGGAGCGGGCGCAGGAGCCCGCGCGGCCGATCCCTGGCCGGCCGCTCACAGCTGGGTGGCGTCCCGCAGCCGGGTCTCACGGAGGGGCGACAGGGCCATGAGGTCCATCGGCGGCGTCAGGCCGAGGATCATCGCCGCCAGGGAGCGCGCCACCGCCGGTGAGTGCATGACCCCGTGGCCGCTGAACCCGCAGCTCGCCCAGAGGCGTGCACGCCGTGTCTCGCCGACCAGGGGGTGATGATCGGGTGTCACCTCGTAGGCTCCGCTCCAGTGCGCCTCTGGCTCGTCCACGGCGGCCGCCGGCACTCGCATGCGCAGCCAGTCGCGCACCCCCTCCCAGGTGCCAGGATCGTCGGGGAACATCACCAGCAGGCGTCGGTCACGCTCCCGGAAGTGGTAGCCCGAACCCGCCTCCAGCACCATCGGCTCGGAGCCGGTCAGCCAGCCGAACGGCCCCACCTGGTAGACGCCGCGCTCCCAGGGGGTCACTTCGAGGGTGACGCCGAGCGACTCCCCCACCTCACGCGACCAGGCTCCGCAGCAGACCACGACCGCCTCGGCGGCGTCGATGACGCCGGCGGGCGGCTCCGTCTCGTAGCGAAACTCCGCGCCCGCGGACCCCGCCGCCTCGATGAAGGCCGCCAGCACCAGGGTCGGAGCGTAGACCCCGTCCAGCGCGCAGAAGTTGGCGCCGGCGACGCCCTCCAGGTCCAAGAAGGGGGCCAGCGTCCGCGGGTCCGGATGCTCGACGGGGATCCCCCACTCCCGCTGCCTGGCCGCCCGGCGCTGGAGATCGAGGGCCACCGCCTCGTTCTCGGCCAGGTAGAGATAGCCGCACGAGCGGAACCCGATCCGCTCCCCGAGGGCGACGAAGAATTCGCGCGAGGCCAAGGAGAGCTCGGTGTTGAGAAGGCTCCCCTGCTGGGTGCGGAATCCGCCCAGCGCCCTGCTCGTGGACCCGGCACCCCGTGCCCGGGGGTCGAAGACGGTGACGTCCCGATGACCGGCGGCGGTCAGGGCCCAGGCCAGCGACGCCCCCGCCACGCCCCCGCCCAGGATGGCGATCACGGGACGCGCATCAACCCGCGACCGAAGCGCGCGATCAGCTCGGCGGTGGCGCTCAGCGCCCCCTCCTCGACGGCCAGGAAGTAGATCCAGGCCGCCCGCTGCGTGGCCACGGTGATCATCGTCCGCGCCGAGTCGGCGGAGGGGTTGCCACAGGGGCCGCCGGCGTCGGCGACGCAGAGCCGCCCGGCGACGCTCACCTGCTCCTTCCCGATCCCGGCGTAGCTCTCGCCCGCCGCCCCCAGCCTCAAGGTCAGCTCCCCGCCCTCCACCCGGTCGAGGTCGTAGAGGCCGACCGGCACCTGGAGGCGCAGCGACATCAGGTTGGCCACGTCAACGAGCGAGTTTATCCGGGGCAGTCCCTCGCCACGCCGGACCCGGCGTAGCAGGGCCTCCGACGACGGCCGGTGGCGGGTGGGGTCGACCCCGAATCGGCGGTAGAGCAGCCGGGCGGGCCCGGTCCCGGCGGCCAGCCCCTTGCGGACGGACTCCTCGGCCTCGCGCACCTCGACGTCGAATTCGGGCCGCGGGGCCTGCACCTCGAGCTCGTGCAGCTCCAGGACGGAGACCTCGGTCTCGAGCTGGTTTCGAAAGCTCAGCACAGGGCCCCCACCCGGGCCAGGTCGTCCCAGAATCCCGGGTAGGAGATGGCGACGCATTCCGCCCCCTCGATCTCGGTCGTGCCCTCAGCCAGCGCCCCCGCCACGGCCAGCGCCATCGCCACCCGGTGATCCCCCCGGGAAAGGACGCGGGCACCCTCGAGGCGGACCGGCCCGACGATCTCCCACCCGTCCTCCAGCTCCGCGATCCGCGCCCCCATCGCGGCCAGGCCCGCGGCGAGGGCGGCGATGCGATCCGACTCCTTGACCCTCAGCTCGGTCGCCCCGGTGATCCGGCTGCGGCCGGGCAGGAGGGCGGCGAGAACGGCCAGCACCGGCAGCTCGTCGATGACGCGCGCTGCCAGCGCCGATTCGATCTCCAGCGCGGCCTCGGCGCGCCCGGTCCCGATGTCGATGCCGGCGACCGGCTCCTGCCCCTCCAGATGCACGGGCCCGGTGCGGACCGGCACCCCGCACCGGGCCAGCACGCCCAGCACGGCACTGCGGGTCGGATTCACGCCCACCCCCGGCAGCCGCAGAGAGGCGCGCGGATGGAGGCCCGCCAGGACCAGCCAGAACGCGGCGGCGCTGAGGTCGCCGGGCACGGTGATGTCCAGCGGCCGAAGCCGGCCGACCGGGGAGACCGTGACCGTCAGGCCCTCGTCCCGCACGCGTGCCCCCATCCCCGCCAGCATCACCTCGGTGTGGTTCCGGGTCTGAGCGGGCTCGGTGACGCTCGTCTCCCCCTCCGCCCGCAGCCCCGCCAGGAGCAGCGCCGACTTGACCTGGGCGCTGGCGACCGGGCACCGGTGGGCGTGGCCGCGCAGTGGCACCGTTCCACCCACCCGCAGAGGCGGCCAGGAGGCGGCCGCCCCCATCCGCCGCAGCGGGCTCACCACCCGCTCCATTGGCCGGCTGGAGAGCGAGGCGTCACCGATCAGCTCGCTCGGGAAGGGCTGGGCCGCCAGCAGCCCGGCCAGCAGCCGCATCGTGGTTCCGGAGTTCCCGCAGTCGAGCGGCCCCGACGCCTGCCTCAGCCCCGCCAGGCCGACGCCGCGCACGGTGCCGGGCTCGATCTCGACACCGAGGGCGCGCAGGCAGGCGGCCGTGGAGTCGATGTCAGTGCCCGTCGAGAGGCCTTCGACGCGGGCCGCGCCGCCCGCCACCGCGTTGAGGATCAGGGCTCGGTGCGAGATCGACTTGTCGCCCGGGAGCCTGATCTCCCCGCGCAGCTCAGCCGGTCGCCTGACGGCCGCCAGCACCCGCCCTCTCCCAGCGCGCCCGGGCGCCGCGCGCCTCCTCGAAGAGCTCGCCCAGCCGCGGACCGCCCGCCTCGAGATGGCGGCGAAACCCCTCCAGCTCGGCCTGGACGCCGGCGAGAGCGCCCAGGATGGCCTCCCGGTTCGTCTCGGCGATGCCGGCGTACATCTCCGGATCGCCGGCCGCCAGCCGGCTCATGTCGCGGAAGCCCGGGCCGGCCAGCCGCTCCATGTCGTGCCAGTCCGGGCGCCGGGCAAGGCCCAGCACATAGGCGGCGGAGAGCACGAAGGCCGCGTGGCTGACGCCGCCGGCGAGGCGGTCGTGGACGTCGGCGGCCATGATCAGCGGCCTCGCGCCCACCGCGCGGACCATCGCCTCCACCGCCGGCTGATGGCCGGTCAGCACCCAGGTCGCGCCATCGTAGAGCGAGGGGTGGGCGGCATCGATGCCACTTCTCTCGGTCCCGCACATCGGATGGCCCCCGACCAGGTCCACGCCGGCCTCCTCGGCCCATTCCATGACGCGGCTCTTGGTGCTGGCGACGTCGGTGACGACCGCCCCCGCGGCCAGCGGGCCGAGCGCCTGGAGAAGCCCTCGCAGCGACCGCAGAGGCACCGCCAGCACCACCAGCCCTGCCCTCGAGACCGGTCCCAGGTCGCTGCCGGCGGCGCTGACGATCTCCCGCTCGCGGGCCTTCCGGACCGTCTCCGGATCGGCGTCGATCCCCAGCACCTCGCGCTCGGGCTGGGCGGCACGAAGCGCCATCGCGAGCGACGCGCCCATCAGTCCCAGGCCCACGATCGCGACGCTTGTGGGCCGGGCTGCCGGGGACACGCACTTAGCGTAAGCCCGGCGCGTCCTAGGTACAGTGGAAGGGCGAGGCCGGCCTGGCCCTTCCTTGACGCTGGACGGTTCCCTACGCGCCGGCCGCGATGTCCGGACGGCGGCCGGGACGGCGCGCCGGCCGTGCCGCCGGATTGCCGTCGAGGATCGTGGGGACACGCCGGCCGGCGTCCCGGGCGGGGCCGCGGCGGCCGTACCCGGAGGCCTCTCGAGAGAGGCCCTTGTACGTGGCCACGACCAGCGCCGTCAACGCGGTCAGGACCATCACGACCAGGAGCGCGTTTGCGATCGCATATCCAATCACCATGGGTTCCAAGCTAGGGACCCAGGGTTAGGTAACGGCAACGCCCCGGTTGTCTTTCGGTGGCTTTTCCCGGAGCCCGGGCTCCGGCTGAGATCATGTCGTGATGAACACGGGGACGCGCATCCTGGTCGCCGAGGACGAGGAGCCCCTGCGCAGGCTGCTGGGCGTCTACCTGGGCAGGGCCGGGTTCGACGTCGTCGCGGCCAGGACCGGTACCGAAGCTCTCGACGCGCTCCGCGGTGGGGGCCTCGACGCGGCGATCATCGACGTCATGCTGCCGGAGCTGGACGGCTTCGAGGTCGTCCGGCGGATCCGGGCCACCTCCTCCATCCCGATCATCTTCCTCACCGCCCGCGGCGAGGAGGCGAGCCGGGTGGCGGGTCTGGAGCTGGGCGCCGACGACTACGTGGTCAAGCCCTTCTTCGCGGAGGAGGTGGTGGCCCGGGTGCGAGCCCAGCTGCGGCGGGTGCGCGGCTTTGAGGAGAAGGCCTCGGTGCTCCGGACCGGGCACCTCGAGGTGGACCTGGCGACGCGGCGCTGCCGGCTGGACGCCTCGGAGGTGGAACTCTCCCGCCGCGAGTTCGACCTCCTGGCCGCCTTTCTCGAGCGCCCGGGCCAGGTCTTCTCGCGGTCACAGCTGCTGGAGACGGCCTGGGGAACCCAGTACCTGACCGCCAAGACCGTCGACGTGCACATCGCCTCGCTGCGGCGCAAGCTCGGGGAGGCACTCCGGATCACCGCCCTGCGCGGCATCGGGTATCGCCTGGAACCTTCATCCGAGTGATGAGGCTCCTGGCCTCCTTCCGCCTCTGGCTCGTCCTCACCATGCTCGGCACCGCCCTGGTGAGCGTCGTCCTCACCTCCGTGGTGGTGGCCCGCGTCGCCTCCACCGGCGAAGGGTCCGGCGACCGGGCCAAGGCGCGGCAGATGGCGGACTTGGTCGCGCGCCGCGCCGGCGCGGGGGCGGCTCCGGAGGAGCTCCGGACCCTTCAGTCCCTCCTGCCCACCGACCAGCTGATCGTCTTCCGGGGTGGCTCCCAGGTGTTCGTGGGCCCGGCGCGCGCCTCCCCGCTCGAGTTCACGATCAGCGTCCGCTCGGGCGACGCGCGGGTCATCCTGCGTGACCACGCCAGCGGTCTCGGGCCGCCGACTCTCGAGCTGGTGCTGGTGGCGGCCATCCCGTCGCTGCTGGTGATCGGGGCGGCGATCGTCGTGGCGACCATCCTGAGCCGGGCGGTGCAGTCACCGATCGAACGCGCCATCGAAGTCGCCGACCGGATCGCGGGGGGTGACTTCGCCGTTCGCATGGGGGCGGCCGGCCCCGAGGAGCTGATCCACCTCGGCCGCGCCTTCGACAGCATGGCCGAGCGGCTGGAGAGCGCGGATGGGAGCCAGCGCCGGTTCCTGGCCGACCTCGGGCACGAGATCGCCACCCCCATCAACACCATCTCCGGGTTCGGGCTCGCCCTCGCGGACGGCAGCCTCGCCACCGCGGACGAGAGGTCGGAGGCGAGACTGGTGCTGCGCCGGGAGACCGAGAGGCTGCGCTCGCTCCTCGAGGACCTCCGCCGGCTGACCAGGCTCGACCTCGCCCAGACGGTGAGCCGGGAGCGCCTCGATGTTGCCCACCTCTGCGCCGGCGTGGCGGCCCGGTTCGCCGCCGACGCCCGCTCCCGGGAGGTCTCCCTCACGGTCGCGGCGACCTCGATCTCGATCCTCTCCGACCGGCGCCTGCTGGAGATGGTGCTGGGCAACCTGGTCTCGAATGCCGTCCGCTACACGCCGCAGGGGGGCGCGGTCCGGATCGCGGCCGGGCGCCGGGGGGACCGGGCGGTGATCTCGGTCCGGGACACCGGGATCGGAATCCCGGCCGAGCACCAGCAGCGGATCTTCGACCGCTTCTACCGGGTGGACGAGGCCCGCGCGCGAGCCACGGGGGGCAGCGGCCTCGGCCTTTCGATCGCACTCCGGGCGGCGCGCAGCCTGGACGCAGGCCTGGAGCTGGACAGCGCGCCCGGACGGGGCAGCGAGTTCCGCCTCACCCTGCCCACCGAGCTGCGATGAGGCGACCGCCGGGCGCCGCGCCCCGGAGTCAGCGGTCCTCGTCGATCGGGATCGGGATCGCGATCCCGATCGCCTCGTCCGGCGGGACGGTGCCAGGCACGGCAAGGACGGCCACCGCCGCCGCCGCCGCCATTCCCAGCATCAGGACGATCAGGTCCAAGACATCACCTCCGACCATCGATACGCGGAGAGGGCACGGTGCAACCGCCGCCGATGGCTCCCGCTATCCGCTCAGCAGGTGGGCGGGCGCCCCCTTGAGGCTGACCTTGAGGGTGATGGTGTCGGTGGCCGTCACGCTCCGGGTGGTGGCGTACTGGAGCTTCCAGTACCACTGGCTCGGGGAACCGGCCGGGTTGTAGTTGCCGGGGACGGGGATCTCCACCCGCACCCAGTGCCCGTTGAAGTAGTCGGCTCCCCCGTTGTTGGCCACGAAGCTGGCATTGCCGCCGGAGGCGAGAAGGCAGGGCGGATTGGAAACCGGCGAGGCCATCTGGCAGCTGTTCGTGATCGGCCCGCTCCCGTTGGCCCGGTCGGTGCCGAGATCGTAGATGGAGACCGGCGAGGCTCCGCTGGTGACGATGTTGCCGGCGGCGTCGAGGATGTTGAGCGTCGCCGAGCCACCGTTCGCGTTGATGTCGCCGGGGTCGAAGATGTCGACCTCGATCGTCTGCCCGGCGTAGGAGGGGGGCAGCTGGAAGATGGGGATGGTGAACGCCGTTCCCTGGACCGGGGTGTAGACGGCCATGTCATCCCACGCGCCCAGCGTGCAGGGGGCGGCGCCGGTGTCGCAGGCGGCCCCGTTGGGACCGAGCAGCTTGATCGCGATCGCCTTGTGGGCCTTGGATCCGCCCGGGGGCAGGCTGCCGTCGTAGTTGAGCGCGTCCACGCGAAGGCGGTAGAGGCCCGGCGGCAGGTCGCCGCCCAGCGGTCCGTTGCCCGCCGTGTAGCTGACCAGGCCACCGTCGTTGGTGCCCTGGTAGGTGGAGACGCTGACCCAGCTGTGGTAGATCGCCATGTTGCTCGGGCTGCCGTTCGCGGCGTATGTCTGCGTGATCGTGGCGCCCGTGTTGACGTTCAGATATTGGTCGCTCGACTGGTCCCAGTTGCTGGCGTCGATGGGCAGCACCGTCATCTGGGAGACCTCGGTGTCCTGGCTGCGGACGAAGACGTTGTTGACCTTGAAGACCGTGTAGCGCATGGCCGAGAAGCCCTGCTTGCCGCCTCCCCAGCTGAAGCTGGAGTCGTTCTCGTGCAGGTAGTAGTTGGAGCCGGGCCCGGCCGGGTTGCAGGCCGGTGGCGCGGGAGGCCCCTGGTTCTCGCAGAAGTTGAGCCTGCCGTCGGCGGAGGCGGGATTGCCCTCGGGCGCGAAGGCCGCGTTGTAGACGAGGATCTGGCCGCCATTGGGCAGGTAGGCCTGGTAGTTGTAGCCGCCGCGATCGGGCAGCGTCGGCGGACCCTTGCTGGGGTCCTCGACGTACTCGTTGCCGGACGCCCGGCTGATCGCATGCACGTCGGTCGAGGGCGGGGAGCCCGAATTCGGGTCGGGGGTGTAGGCATCTCCCTCGCTCCGCGGCGTGGACCAGCCCTCCATGCGCACGAAGTAGAAGTTGTTGGCGGTCCCCAGCTGGGAGACCGTGGAGCCCATCTGGCTTCCCGGCTGGCCCAGGTTGAGCGGTGACAGGTAGCCCGCCAGCGCGGTCTTGGAGATGTGGATCCGGCCGATCCCGAATACACCCATGAAGAACGTGTTGACATCCCGGGAGACGGTCACCTGCAGCTGCGTCGGATCGCCGGTGCGGGCGACGGTCACCTGCACGTTGTCGGCGACGTCGGCGACGTCGAACCCGTTGCGGGCGGCTTCAGCCACGGCCCTGTCGGTGGCGTTGTTGCCGCCGCAGCAGGTGCTGAACTGTCCGGGCATGAAGACCACGCCCGAGAGAGCGGCGGCCTCGGCGGCGCGCGCGGCGGCCGCGGAGTAGAAGTACGCCTCGGCGCCGTCGATGCCGAGCCCGGCGGCGCCGATCAGCGCCACGATCGCGGCCGCGACGATCACGATCGCCTGCCCCGCCTGGCCGCGGCGGCCGCCCTGGCTCACGAGCCTTGATCGCCTCATGAGGGGAGTGCCACCGCCTTGAAGACCGAGTACTGGCTGAACGTCAAGAGACCCGTCCCGACCCCCATGGGAGGGACGAAACGCCAGACCAGGCGCACCCCGATGGAGGTCTCGT
Organism: Candidatus Dormibacteraceae bacterium; assembly: GCA_050734915.1. Taxonomy (GTDB): domain Bacteria; phylum Chloroflexota; class Dormibacteria; order Dormibacterales; family Dormibacteraceae; genus JBOHUX01. The sequence continues at coordinate 8,815 of JBOHUX010000010.1, read as the reverse complement.
CGGGAATCCTCTGCTTCCGCTGCGAGAGCGGAAAGGTCTGCTTGCCGGGCACCGGATTGCCCTTGCCGTCGAACACGTCGGCGGGGTCGCTGCCCGGGCTGAAGACGCCGTCCGACCGGCCCGGGGTGTAGATGTCGACCTCCTGGACGGTGGCGTCGTTGAGGCCGGCGGCGGCGGTGAGGACGCTCTGCACGATCTGCTGGTCGGCCTGGCTGGTGGTCATGCTCCCATTGCCGGCCCCGATCTCGGAGGCCAGTCGGGCGCCCTCCCGCGCGGCGGAGCCCCCGGTGAGGGTGTCGGCGAAGAAGAAGGTGAGGTCGAGGCTGCCGAGCAGGAGGACGACGATGAATGGCGCCGCCAGGGCGAACTCGACGGCCGCCTGCCCGCGGCTGCCGCGCCGGTTGCCGGGGGCCCTCGTCATCACCGCGCGGCCTCCATCAGTACACCTGCGGCTCGATCCGGAGATGATCGACGGCGGTCTGGTTGACGGCCGGCAGGAAGGAGTCGAAGAGCCCGGTCTTCCACTGATACGTATAGAGGATCGTCACGCCCAGGTAGTCGCCGTTGGCAAGCGTGATGTCGCGGACGGCGGGCGGCCAGTTGACCGACCCGATCAGCGTCCCGTCCAGGCGGTAGCGATTGATCGCGTTGGGATCCTGGACGTAGGCGCCCGGGTTGCCGGGGTCGGGCTCGAGCCGGTAGATGTCGATCTCGGAGACGCTGACCAGGCTTGTCTGCCCGATCGCGGTCGAGCGGACCGCCGCCACCGCCTGCTGATCGGCGATCGGGCTTCGCGCCAGCTCCGAATCGACCCGCGCCGCCTCGGTGACGGCGAACCGGGCGGTCGAGATGCTGAAGAGCAGCATCATCGACTCCAGCACGCCGAGCACGAGCAGCAGGAGGATCGGCGCGACGAGGGCGAACTCCACCATCGACTGACCCGAACTGCGACCGCGAGAGCCACGCCTCACCAGCTTTCCGGACCCCTCCCGCAGCTCCCGGGAGTGGGAGTGCATCAATCCGGTAGACGCCCGAGACGCGCCAACCTTGCTCGTCTACTTGGCTCGTCGCCTGGGCTCGTCGCCCGGCCCGCCGCCCGGCCCGCCGCTAGACGGGGTCTCGCGCCAGCGCGCCCTCCAGCCGGGCCAGGTCCTCCATGAGAGCGGCGAAGGCTTCGAAGTCGAGCGACTGCCCGCCGTCGGAGAGCGCCCCCTCGGGCCGGGGATGGACCTCGACCAGCAGGCCCTGCGCGCCCGCCGCCACCGCCGCCAGCGACATCGGGCGCACCAGCGACCAGCGCCCGGTCCCCTGCGAGGGGTCGGCGATGACCGGCAGGTGGGAGAGCTCGCGGGCGGTCGGGATCGCGTTCAGGTCGAGGGTGAAGCGGGTGGCCGGCTCGAAGGTGCGGATCCCCCGCTCGCAGAGGATGACGTCCCGGTTGCCCTGGGAGAGCACGTACTCGGCGGCCAGCAGCCACTCCTCGATGGTCGAGGCCATGCCGCGCTTGAGCAGGACCGGCTTGCCGGCCCGGCCCACCTCCTGGAGGAGCGCGTAGTTCTGCATGTTGCGGGTCCCCACCTGGAGGATGTCCACGTAGCGGGCCACGAGTCCCACATCGGCCGGGCTGACCACCTCGCTGACGACCTTGAGCCCGGTCTCCTCGCGAGCGGCGGCGAGCATCTTGAGGCCCTCCTCCCCCAGTCCCTGGAACGAATAGGGCGAGGTCCGGGGCTTGAACGCGCCGCCCCGGAGGACGCGAGCACCCCGCGCGGCGACGAAGCGGGCCGTCTCCAGCAGCATCTCCTCGCCCTCGACCGAGCAGGGGCCAGCCATCATGACGACCGGGCCGCCGCCGCCGATCCGGACCGCTCCCACCTCGACGACCGTGTCGGCGGCCCGGAACTCGCGGCTGGCGAGCTTGAACGGACGCGTGATGGGGATGATCTCCTGGATGCCGGGCAGGTGCGCGAACGCCTCCCGGAACGCGTAGGCGTTGGCGCCGATGCAGCCGATCAGAGCGCGCTCCTCGCCGCGCGACAGCTCGGGGCGGAGCCCGACCTCGACCACCTTGCGGGTCACGGCATCGACCTCGGCGGGCGTCGCCTGGTGCGACATGACGATGATCACGGCCGCGGCTCCACACGCTCTCGCTCGATCTCGACCCGGATCCGCTCCGCCTCCCGGAGGTAGACGGCGCTGAACGCCGACTGTGGCCGGCTGGTGTTGTAGAGCACCAGCACCCGGATGCACCTCGCCACCGCTCGTGGGTTGGGCGCGGTCACGTTCATGTCATGGCCGCAGAGGAGCGCGACCCGGTCCCAGCCGAGGCCCCGCGCCGCCGCCGCGGGGAACTCGGCGTCGAGGTCGGGCGTGGTGGTGAGGAAGGCGCAGGCGATCTCCGCAGGGTCGATGTCGTTGGCCGCCACCAGCGCCTGGAGCATCTCGGCGGTGGCGCCCAGGATCGCCTCCGGTGTGTTGGCGGCGGCCGTCGTGGCTCCCCGGATGCCCCTCACCGGCATGCCCGGAGCAGCTCCTCGACCAGGCGGAGGGGATCGCGTCCCTCCTCGATCTCGCGGACGATCGCGCTTCCGACCACCGCCGCATCCGCCATCTCCCTGAGCGCGCGCAAGTGCTCGGGCAGCGAGATGCCGAACCCGGCCGCGACCGGCCTGTCCGAGACCGCACGGACCCGCCCCAGCAGCCCGTCCAGCCCCGCCGGAAGTTCCTGGCGGGTGCCCGTGGTCCCGGTCACGGTCACGCAGTAGACGAAGCCCGAGCTCGCCTCGCAGCAGCGCCGCACCCGCTCCGGGGTGCTGGTCGGGGCGACCAGGAACACGGTGTCGAGGCCGGCCGCCCGGAGGGGACCGCGGACCGGCTCCGCCTCCTCGGGCGGCAGATCGGGAACGATCACCCCCCGCACCCCCGCCTCGGCCGCCTCGCGGGCGAAGCGCTCGGGCCCGTGGGCGAGGATGGGGTTCACGTAGCCCATGAGCACGGTGGGGAGGCCGGTGGCCGCCACCGCCGCCGCCACCCGCAGGCAGCCGGCCAGCGTGGCGCCCCTGGCCAGCGCCGCCTGCCCGGCTCGCTGGATGACCGGGCCGTCCGCGAGCGGGTCGCTGAAGGGTATCCCCAGCTCGATCGCGGCGGCCCCCGATCCGGCCAGCCGGCGACCGGTCTCGATCGAAGCCTCGAGCGAGGGGAACCCGGCCATCAGGTAGGGCACCAGCGCCAGCTCGCCCGGCCTTCGCAGGGCAGCCTCCAGCACGCTGGGAGACGCTCTCAAGGCCGGCTCGACCGTCTCGTCACGAGAAGGTCTCAACACTGTCCATGTCCTTGTCGCCGCGCCCGCTCAGGCAGACCAGGATGCCGGCCTCCGGTCCCAGCTCGGGGGCCAGCAATCCCGCGTGGTGAAGGGCGTGGGACGGCTCCAGCGCCGGCATGATGCCCTCCAGCCGGGTCAGGAGCCGGAAGGCCGCCACCGCCTCCGCGTCGGAGGCGGAGGCATACTCGGCGCGGCCGCTGTCGCGAAGGAAGGAATGCTCGGGGCCGACGCCCGGATAGTCGAGACCGGCCGAGATCGAATGGGTCGCCAGCACCTGCCCCTCCCCGTCCTGGAGCAGGTACGAGTAGGCGCCGTGGAGCACGCCCGGCCGCCCGCCCGTCAGTGAGGCCGCGTGCAGCCCGGTGCCGATCCCCCTCCCCGCCGCCTCCACCCCGATCAGCCGCACCGAGGCGTCGTCGAGAAAGGCCACGAAGGCTCCGATCGCGTTCGAGCCTCCGCCCACGCAGGCCACCACCGCCGCCGGCAGGCCACCCTCGGCCGCCAGGTACTGGCCCCGGGCCTCGTCCCCGATCACGCGCTGGAGGTCGCGCACCATCTCCGGATAGGGATGGGGCCCGACCACCGAGCCGATGATGTAGTGGGTGCTGCCGACGTTGGTGACCCAATCGCGGATCGCCTCGGTGGTGGCGTCCTTGAGAGTTCGGCTGCCCCCCGTCACCTCGACCAAGTGCGCCCCCAGCAGGCGCATCCGGCGCACGTTGACCTCCTGCCGCCGCATGTCCTCGGCGCCCATGTAGACGGTGCAGTCGAGGCCGAAGCGGGCGCACACCGTCGCGGCCGCCACCCCGTGCTGCCCGGCCCCCGTCTCGGCGATGATCCGCCGCTTGCCCATCCGCCGGGCCAGCAGCGCCTGGCCGAGCGCGTTGTTGAGCTTGTGCGCCCCCGTGTGGCAGAGATCCTCCCGTTTGAGGTGGATCTTCGCGCCCCCGAAGTGCCCGGTCAGGCGCTCGGCGAAGTAGAGCGGCGTGGGGCGCCCGACGAGGGCATGCCCGTGGGCCGCCAGCTCGAGCTGGAACGACGAATCGTTCCAGGCGTCCCGCCAGGCCCGCTCCAGCTCGTCGAGCGCGGGGATCAGCGTCTCCGGGACGTACCGGCCCCCGTAGGCGCCGAAGCGGCCCTCAGGCACGCTCGTCATCGGCCCGCCTGACCGCTTCCACGAACGCCCTGACCAGCTCCGGATCCTTCCGGCCGGGCTCCGACTCGACCCCGCTGGACACATCCACGCCATGCGGGCGATGCTCACGGACCAGAGCCCCGACGTTGGCCGGATGGAGCCCGCCCGCGACGAACACCCGCCGCCGGCGGATGAGGTCGGAGGCGCGACCCCAGTCCCAGGTCCGCCCCGTCCCCCCCCGCTGATCGACAGACCACGAGTCCAGCATGATCGGGTCGGGCCAGCCGGAGCCTCCGGGGATGTCACCGTCGCCGACCTTCAGGACCTTCATGACCGGGCGCGTGACCGGGTATCCGGCCGGCTCGGAGCCGTTCAGCTGGAGGAGGTCGAGCCCGACCGCGCCGGCGATCTCCTCGGCACGCCGCGGGTCCTCGTCGATGAAGACGCCGACCAGCGCCGGACGCCGGGGCAGCTCGCGGACGATCGCGATCGCCTCCTCCGGCGTCAGACGCCGTCGGCTGAGGCAGAACTGGAACCCGATCAGATCGGCCCCCGCCTCCACGGCCGCCACGGCGGAGACGGCGTCGCGGACGCCGCAGACCTTGACCAGCGTTCGCGGCCCCCTCACGGGACCGACAGCTCCCGGATCTTCGTCGCCGGATCCGGGGAGCGCATCAGGGCCTCGCCGACGAGGACGGCGTCGGCTCCCGCCCGGCGCAGGCGCCGAGCGTCCCCGGCATCCGCGATCCCGCTCTCGGCGACGAGCAGGCACGGGGACGGCACCATCGAGCGCAGCTCGGCGGTGAGCCCGGTGTCGACGGCGAAGGTGCGCAGGTCCCGGTGGTTGACGCCCACTACGCGCGCGCCCGCGCTCAGCGCCGCCTCCACCTCAGATGCGTCATGGACCTCGACCAGTGCCTCCATGCCCAGCCTCCGGACCGCAGCCAGCAGCTCCCGCAGGCGGTCAGAACCGAGCGCGGCCACGATCAGCAGGACGGCGTCGGCGCCGAACGCCCGCGCCTCCACGACCTGGTACTCGTCGGTCACGAAGTCCTTGCGCAGGACAGGGAGCGCGGACGCGGCCCGCGCCTCGGCCAGATGCTCAGGGCGGCCCCCGAAGCTGGTCTCCTGGGCGAGCACCGAGAGGGCGGCGGCACCGGCCCCGGCGTAGGTGCGCGCCAGCCCGGCGGGCGAGTAGCGCTCCGCCAGCACCCCCATCAGAGGGGTCCGCGCCTTCATCTCGGCGATCACGGAGAGCCCCGGCGCCGAGAGCGCGGCGGCGAAGTCCTGGGCCGCCGGCAGGGTGCCGGCGATGCGCTCCAGCGCCGAGATCGGCATCCGCCGCCGACGGGCCTCGGTCTCCGCCCGCGCCTCGCGGATAAGGGCCATGAGCAGGTCCGGGATCAATCCGCCAGGTCCGTCGAGATCGAGGCCCAGCGCACGAGCAGCTCGCCGGAACGGCCGGCGTCGATGGCCTCCGCCGCCAGCGCCAGGCCCTCCCGCCAATCCGCGGCCAGACCGGCCGCCCGGAGCGCCGCCGCCGAGTTGAGGAGGACCACGTCCCGGCGCGGGCCGGCGGCGCCGCCGAGCACCTCGCGGACGGCCCGCGCATTGTCGGCCGCGGTGCCGCCCCGGATGGCGGCGACGGGCGCCCGGGGGAGGCCCAGCTCGAGGGGGTCGAGCTGGTACTCGTGGCGCTCCCCGTTCAGGATCTCGATCACCCGCGAAGGCCCCGTCGTGCTCAGCTCGTCCATCCCGTCGGCGGCGTGGAAGACGATCGCGCGCTCGACGCCGAGGCGTGCCAGCACGTCCGCCATCAGTGGCGCCAGGGCGGCGTCGGCGACCCCCAGCGCCTGCCGGCTGGCGTGGGCCGGGTTGCAGAGCGGCCCGAGGACGTTGAAGACCGTCCGCACCCCCAGCTCGCGCCGGGGCACCGCCGCATGCCGGTAGGAGGGATGGAAGACAGGGGCGAACAGGAACGTGATGCCGGTCTCCTCCAGGCAGAGCGCGGCCGCCACGGGCCCGAGATCGATCCTCACCCCGAGCGCCTCCAGCACGTCCGCCGAGCCACATTCCGAGGTGGCGGCGCGATTGCCGTGCTTGGCTACCCGGGCGCCGCAGGCGGCGGCGACGATCGCGGAGATGGTCGAGATGTTGAAGGTGCCGAGACCGTCACCGCCGGTTCCACAGGTGTCGAGCAGCCCGTCTCCGGCGGAGATCGGGGTCGCCACGCGCCGGACGGTGCGCGCGAAACCGGTCAGCTCGTCCACCGTCTCGCCCTTGACCCGCAGCGCGATCACGAAGCCCGCGATCTGGGCCGGGGTGGCCTCGCCGCGCATGACCGTCTCCATGGCCTGGGAGGCTTCGAGCTCGGTCAGCGACTCGCCCCGCACCAGCCGGGCGATGAACGCGATCATCGGCCGACCAGCGCGAGGAAGGCCGCCAGCAGCGAAAGGCCGCTGGGCGTGAGCACCGACTCGGGATGGAACTGGACCCCGAAGGTCGAGTGGGATCGGTGCCGGAGCCCCATCACCACCCCGTCCTCGGTCCACGCCGAGACCTCCAGCCGGGCGGGGACGGAGTCCCGATCTACCACCAGCGAATGGTATCGGGTAGCCTCGAAGGGGTTGGGGAGGCCGCCGAAGGGCGGGCCGCCGTCGTGGTGGACCGCGGAGGTCTTGCCGTGGACCGGCTCGGCGCGCCGGACCCGGCCCCCGAACGCCTCCCCGAGGCACTGGTGCCCGAGGCAGACGCCGAGGATCGGCATCCCCCCGCTTAGCTCACGGATGGCGGCCGTCGAAATCCCCGCCCGGGCGGGGGTTCCGGGCCCCGGGGAGACGACCAGGGCATCGTGGCCGGCGAGGGCCTCGACCGTCACGCGGTCGTTCCGGTGGACGATCGCCTCCGCGCCCAGCTCGGCCAGGTACTGGACCAGGTTGTAGGTGAAGGAGTCGTAATTGTCGATCACGGCCACGCGCGGGGGCGAGCTCACCGGCGAGCCCCCGGCGATCGAGAGATTCCATGGAGCCGCCTCACGGCATCGCCTCGGCGGACTCGACGGCGGCGAAGAGCGCGCCCGCCTTCTCGAGCGTCTCCTGGTACTCGCGCTCCGGCCGAGAGTCGGCGACCACGCCCGCCCCGGCCTGCACGTAGGCCCGCCCCTCCGCGATCACGATCGTTCGCAGGGTGATCGCCATGTCCAGGTTGCCCCCGAAGCCCACATAGCCGAGGCAGCCGGCGTAGGCGCCGCGCCGTTCCGGCTCCAGCGACGCGATGATCTCCATGGCGCGGATCTTGGGCGCGCCCGAGACCGTCCCCGCCGGGAAGGCGGCGCGGAGCGCGTCCAGGGAGCTCTTCGTTTCCGTCAGCTCACCCGCCACCGTCGAGGAGATGTGCATCACATGCGAATAGCGCTCGACCTCCATCAGCCGCTCCACCCGGACCGAGCCCGGCCGCGCCACCCGGCCGACATCGTTGCGGCCGAGGTCGACCAGCATCACGTGCTCGGCCCTCTCCTTGGCGTCCCCGAGCAGCTCCCGCTCGAGCGCCAGATCGGACTCGGGGCTCGTCCCACGGCGCCGCGTCCCGGCCAGGGGACGGGTCTCGACGCGGCCGCCTTCGACCCGGACCAGGAGCTCGGGCGAGGTGCCGACGATGAACCGCCCCGCGCCCAGAGAGAGGAAGTACATGTACGGGGAGGGATTGAGCGCGCGGAGGCACCGGTAGACGTCGAAGGGGCGGGCGGAGAGCGGCGTGGCGAAGCGCTGGGAGACGACGACCTGGAAGGCGTCGCCGGCCAGGATGTGCTCGCGGGCGGCCTCGACCATGGCTTCGAAGCCGGCGCGGGTGACGTTCGGGCTCCAGGACCCCGGTCTGCCCGCGGGCCGCGAGCTGCCGTCCCGGAGGTCCCGGTACAGGCGGTCCTCCATCTCGTCCAGCCGGCGCTCCGCGTGAACGGCGTCCTCGCGATCGGGACGGTGATAGGTGAGCAGTCGCAGCCGCCCGGTCACGTGATCGAACATGGCCAGGTCCTCGGCGCGCAGGAAGGCGCTCTCCGGCAGGTCGGGAGCGGGGCCTGCGGCGGTCGGGATGCGCTCGAAGTGGCGCGCGGCCTCGTAGCCCAGGTAGCCGACGGCCCCGCCGTGGAAGCGGGGCAGGCCGTCCTGGGCGGTCCTCGTCACCTGCTCCGCCGCCACCTCGGAGAGCGCGACGAGTGGGTCCCCGTCACCGAGCGCCAGGTGCTCGGCCCGGCAGCCGATGAAGGAGAAGCGGGCCAGCCTCTCACCTCCCTCGACGCTCTCGAGGAGGAAGCCGGGCGTCCCGGGCGGGCAGAGCTGCGAGTAGGCTCTGACCGGCGT